>NZ_CP024081.1:5205177-5576846 GCF_003033885.1 Pseudomonas rhizophila
AAAGAGCGGTGGGTTGAGCCTTTCGTCTCAACCGAGGCGCGCATTCTACAGCGCTCTGTGTATCTGTCAAGCGGTTATTTTAAGAAGTTTTCAAAGTTTCCTCTGCAACTTCAACCACTTGCGCTTCCGATCTCTCGTTAGCGGGAGGCGAATTCTACAGCGTTACTCGCTGCTGTCAACACCTCTTTTTGACCGCTTTCGATCGAGAAGATCGAACCGTTAACGGAGCCAGGAAAACCGCCCCACCAACTGCTTCCCAAGCTTCGATGACCTGAAGCCCTGCGCCGCCTAAAATCGTTTAACTCATTGAAACTCAAGGAGTTTTCCGCTTCGACTGCGCCGGAAGTGGGGCGAATTATAGACGTCCAGAATTTGCCGTCAAGCACTAATTTCGGCTTTTATTCCGGCTTCAGCACGATACGCGCAAAAGCCTTCTTGCCAGCCTGACAGACATGGGTAGCGCCCAGCTTATATATATAGGCGCGATCCACCACTTCACCATCGATGCGCACGCCGCCCGAACCAAGAAGATCTCGCGCTGCTGCAGCATTCTTGACCAAGCCTGCTTTATTAAGGACGGCCGCAATCGGCATATCCTCGGCCGCAGTCAATTCGATCTCAGGCAGATCATCCGGCAATTCGCCATCCTTCATGCGGTTGCCCGCCGCACGATGAGCATTGGCCGCAGCTTCCTCACCATGGAAACGAGCAACAATCTCTTCAGCCAGCTTGATCTTGATGTCCCGCGGATTTGCCCCAGCCTCAACATCCGCACGGAATGCGTTGATCTCATCCATGGAACGGAAGCTGAGCAATTCGAAGTAACGCCACATAAGCACGTCAGGAATGGAAACCAGCTTGCCGTACATAACACCCGGCGCTTCCTGGATACCCACATAGTTACCCAACGACTTGGACATCTTCTTCACACCATCCAACCCCTCCAGCAAAGGCATGGTCAGAATGCACTGGGCTTCCTGACCATAACCACGCTGAAGCTCGCGCCCCATCAGCAGGTTGAACTTTTGATCCGTACCGCCGAGCTCGACGTCAGCACGCAATGCCACCGAGTCATAGCCCTGAACAAGCGGATAGAGGAATTCATGAATGGCGATCGGCTGACTGGTTTTATAGCGCTTGTCAAAATCATCGCGCTCGAGCATACGAGCCACGGTGTATTGGGAGGTCAGGCGAATGAAATCCGCCGGCCCCATCTGATCCATCCAGGTGGAGTTGAAAGCGACTTCGGTCTTGGCCGGATCAAGGATCTTGAAGACCTGAGTCTTGTAGGTCTCGGCATTATCAAGAACCTGCTCGCGCGTCAGCGGTGGGCGCGTCGCGCTCTTGCCACTAGGATCACCGATCATCCCAGTGAAGTCACCTATCAGGAAGATGACCTGATGCCCCAGGTCCTGGAACTGACGCAGCTTATTAATAAGCACGGTATGACCCAGGTGCAGATCGGGTGCCGTCGGGTCGAAACCAGCCTTGATACGCAGCGGCTGCCCACGCTTGAGCTTTTCAATCAGCTCGGACTCGACCAACAACTCTTCTGCACCACGCTTGATCAGCGCTAGCTGCTCTTCAACCGACTTCATAACAGACCCGCAAGGCTCAGATTCAAAGGGACCCAACCATACAAGATCGCGCACCAAATACAAGGTTTGCCGGGTGCGCGGACACCAATCCACGGACAGAGTGTCCGCGGGCTTGCTTCGCAGGTGATTTGGTTATATTTTATACAGTTATTTCATCTTCATCATGTCATTCATCTTTTCCAATTCATCTCTTCAAAAGTCAAATTACCTATGACCACAGAACCATCCAAAGCGCCGCCGCTTTACCCCAAGACCCACCTGCTCGCTGCAAGTGGTATTGCCGCCCTTCTTAGCCTGGCGCTCCTGGTGTTTCCCTCCAGCGATGTTGAAGCCAAAAAGACGACCCTAAGTCTCGAACTGGAAAGCCCTGCTGAACAACTGACACAAGATCAAGACGCTGCCGAAGCCGTCCAAGCCACAAACGAGGCCGCAGCCTCCCCCTTCGCGCAGATCGAAAACAACGCTGAAGACACGCCCGCGTCCGCCCAAGCGGAGCCTGCGATCGAAGAAAAGAAAGACCCGGGCCACCATGAGGTCATAGTTGCCAAAGGCGACACGCTCTCCACTCTCTTCGAAAAGGTTGGGCTGCCGTCGACCCTGGTCCACGAGGTCCTGGCCAGCGACAAGAAAGCCAAACAGTTCGCTCGGCTCCAGAGGGGTCAGAAACTCGAGTTCGAACTCAGCCCAGACGGACAACTGACCAGCCTGCATACCAAACTAAGTGACCTGGAAAGCATCACCCTGAGCAAAAACGACAAGGGTTATGCGTTCAACCGCGTCATCACCAAACCAACCGTGCGCTCAGCCTATGCTCACGGCGTCATTAACAGCTCATTGTCGCAATCGGCCGCACGCGCCGGCCTTTCCCATAGCCTGACAATGGACATGGCCAGCGTGTTTGGCTACGACATCGACTTCGCTCAGGATATTCACCAGGGCGACGAGTTCGACGTCATTTACGAACAGAAAATGGTCAACGGAAAAAGCGTCGGCAACGGCCCTATTCTTTCCGCCCGCTTCACCAATCGCGGCAAGACCTACACGGCGGTGCGCTACACCAACAAACAAGGCAACAGCAGCTATTACACTGCCGACGGCAACAGCATGCGCAAGGCATTTATCCGTACGCCGGTTGATTTCGCCCGCATCAGCTCAAGATTCTCCGTAGGCCGCAAACATCCAATCCTGAACAAGATCCGCGCCCATAAAGGCGTCGACTACGCAGCTCCCCGCGGCACCCCAATCAAGGCCGCCGGAGACGGCAAAGTGCTGTTGGCCGGACGCCGGGGTGGCTATGGCAACACCGTGATCATCCAGCACGGCAACACTTACCGTACGCTGTATGGCCATATGCAGGGCTTCGCAAAAGGCGTGAAAACCGGCGGCAGCGTCAAGCAAGGCCAGGTGATTGGCTATATTGGCACTACCGGTCTGTCCACCGGGCCGCATTTGCATTATGAATTCCAGGTCAACGGCGTTCACGTTGATCCGCTGGGCCAGAAGCTCCCCATGGCCGATCCGATTGCCAAGTCCGAGCGCTCACGCTTCCTGGCTCAGAGCCAACCCTTGATGGCTCGCATGGACCAGGAAAAAGCCACCATGCTCGCCTCAAGCAAGCGCTAAACCATGGCGCACTATATCGGCGTGATGTCTGGCACCAGCCTGGATGGACTGGATATCGCGCTGATCGAACTGACTCCGGCGATCAAGTTGATCGCCACGCACTACATCCCCATGCCCGCCTCCCTGCGCACCGAAATGCTCGAGTTATGCAGCAGCGGGCCCGATGAGATCGCTCGCTCAGCCATTGCCCAACAAAACTGGGTAAGGCTGGCTGCGCAGGGCGTCCACACGCTGCTCGACGCACAGAAGCTCAAACCTGAAGGTATCCGGGCAATCGGTAGCCATGGTCAGACCATACGACACGAGCCGGCCCGTGGCTTTACCGTGCAGATCGGCAACCCCGCATTGTTGAGCGAATTGACCGGCATTGCCGTCGTCAGCGATTTTCGCAGTCGCGATGTCGCTGCTGGCGGGCAAGGCGCCCCGCTGGTTCCTGCGTTTCACGAAGCACTGTTTGAAGAACGGGCCGGCAATCGCGCCGTACTGAATATCGGCGGCTTCAGCAATCTCAGCCTGATAGAACCCGAAAAGCCCGTAGCCGGTTTCGATTGCGGCCCTGGCAACGTATTGCTGGACGCCTGGATACATCAGCAACGGGGCGAGCACTTTGATCGCGATGGTCTGTGGGCTGCCAGCGGAAAAGTCGAACCGGCTCTGCTAAAGGCTCTGCTTGGCGACCCTTTCTTTGTCACTCAAGGCCCTAAAAGCACAGGGCGCGAAGTGTTCAACCTGTCCTGGCTGACCCAGCACCTGTCGCACCTACCGGTCTTCGCCCCTGAAGACGTGCAGGCAACGCTACTCGAACTGACGGCCCTGACCATCGTCCACTCACTGCAGAATGCCCAGACCAACACTCAAGAGCTGCTGGTTTGCGGCGGCGGCGCGCACAACCGCACACTCATGAAGCGGCTGGCCGACTTACTGCCAAACACCCAAGTCAGCAGCACAGCCACTTACGGTGTAGACCCGGATTGGGTCGAAGCCATGGCCTTTGCCTGGCTGGCCCATTGCTGCCTTGAAGGCATTTCAGCGAATCGCCCAAGTGTCACCGGCGCACGGGGTTTGCGCATACTCGGCGCAATCTATCCCGCCTGAATCCATTTTTCGCCGCACAGCAAAACGCCGCAGAGCCGTAAGGCGCTGCGGCGTTCTTATTTAAAGCCTCAGATCGAAAACGAAGAACCGCATCCACAGGTTGTGGTGGCGTTAGGGTTCTTGATGACGAAGCGCGACCCTTCCAGCCCTTCCTGATAATCCACCTCAGCACCCGCCAGGTACTGGAAGCTCATCGGATCGACCACGAGGCTGACACCTTCGCGTTCGACGATGGTGTCGTCATCAGCCACTTCCTCATCGAAAGTGAAGCCGTATTGAAAACCCGAACAACCGCCGCCCGTCACAAAAACGCGCAGCTTTAAACGATCATTCCCCTCCTCATCGACCAGACTCTTCACCTTGTGCGCGGCACCGTGGGTGAATTGCAAAGCCGTGGGGGTGAAGGTTTCGACGCTCATGCTGAATATCTCCCGGCGCTTACGCCGCCATAATGCGTGATGACGCGCATTATCCGCTTCTCCTAGAAAATCGGTCAACTATTTGAGAGGCAGGCGCAAACTACACGTTATGAGCTGCAAGCCTGGCGCTTCAAGCTTGCAGCCTCAGATTGGAGTTAAGGCAACATCCCAGCGTGGGACAGACCCAGACGCTCATCCAGCCCGAACAGGATGTTCAAGTTCTGCACAGCCTGGCCGGACGCGCCTTTGACCAGATTATCGATGACCGACAACACCACTACCAGATCGCCATCCTGTGGGCGATGCACCGCGATCCGGCAAACGTTAGCGCCGCGTACGCTACGAGTTTCAGGGTGGCTGCCAGCCGGCATCACATCGACGAACGGTTCGTTGGCGTAACGCTTCTCGAACAACGCTTGCAGGTCTACGGAACGGTCGACGACGGTTGCGTACAGCGTGGAGTGAATGCCCCGAATCATCGGCGTCAGGTGCGGCACAAAAGTCAGGCCGACATCCTTGCCTGCCGCGCGACGCAGCCCCTGGCGGATTTCCGGCAGATGACGGTGGCCTTTGACGGCATACGCCTTCATGCTTTCCGACGTCTCGGAGTACAACGAGCCGACACTGGCACCACGGCCGGCACCGCTGACACCCGACTTGCAGTCGGCGATCAGACGCGACGCATCAGCAAGCCCCGCCTCGAGCAGCGGCAGGAAACCCAGTTGCGTTGCCGTTGGATAGCAGCCCGGGACAGCGATCAACCGTGCCTGCCTGATTTTCTCGCGATTGACTTCCGGCAGGCCGTAGACCGCCTCGTCCAGCAGATCTGGCGCACCGTGTGGCTGACCGTACCATTTGGCCCACTCTTCAGCGTCCTGCAGACGGAAATCTGCCGACAGGTCGATGACCTTGGTCCCGGCGGCCAGCAGCTCGCCTGCCAGGGCATGGGCAACACCGTGAGGCGTGGCGAAGAACACCACATCACAGGCCCCGAGGGTCTTGATGTCCGGAACGCTGAACGCCAGGCCGTCGTAATGGCCCCGCAGGTTCGGATACATGTCGGCGACGGCCAGTCCAGCCTCGGATCGGGAGGTAATGACCACCACCTCAGCCTGCGGATGCTGTGCCAACAGACGCAGCAGTTCGACACCGGTGTAACCCGTGCCGCCGACGATACCGACCTTGACCATATACCTGCCCTCAACGAACCCACTGGAAAGCTGTCGATGATAGGGGCCGCGCGGCCCGGCGACAACCGCCAAGGTGACGTGTGGCCGCTCTAGCCTCTACTATCGGGCTACCGTGAATCTGGGAATACAAAAAAATGCTCTATCTATGGCTCAAAGCACTTCATATCATCAGCATGGTCTGCTGGTTCGCCGGCCTGTTCTACCTGCCTCGCCTGTTCGTCTATCACGCCCAAAGCGAAGACAGCGTCAGCAAAGAACGCTTCATCGTCATGGAGCGCAAGCTGTATCGCGGCATCATGGGGCCGGCGATGATCGCCACCCTCGTATTCGGCATCTGGCTGCTGAGTCTCAACGCTAGTGCCTACTTCACTCAAGGCGGCTGGATGCACGCCAAGCTGACCCTGGTGGTATTGCTGATCGGCTATCACCATATGTGCGGCGCGCAATTGAAGCGCTTCGCCCGTGGCGAAAACACCCGCAGCCATGTCTTTTATCGCTGGTTCAATGAAGTGCCGGTTCTGATATTGCTGGCTATCGTAATTCTGGTCGTGGTTCGGCCGTTCTAACTTTCAATCAGCACCACCTTATCCGGGGTACTTCCGATGTCGCTGCCCGCTCTGCTTGAACAACGTTTGCGCCTGCCCGTCGTGGCAGCGCCGATGTTTCTGATTTCCAATCCACAGCTGGTACTGGCCTGCTGCCGCAACGGAATCGTCGGCAGCTTTCCGGCGCTGAACCAGCGCGAAAGCAGTGGTTTCAAGGCTTGGCTGGAAGAAATCGAAGCGGGCCTGGCAACAATGGAAAACCCGGCACCCTATGCCGTGAACCTGATCGTCCATCATAGCAACCCACGGCTTCAGGCCGACCTGGCCATCTGCATCGAACATCAGGTGCCGATTGTCATCACCAGCCTGGGCGCCGTGAAAGAACTGGTGGATGCGGTTCACAGTTATGGTGGGCTGGTGTTCCACGATGTCACCACGCGCCGTCATGCTGAGAAAGCTGCCCAAGCCGGTGTCGACGGCTTGATAGCGGTCGCCGCCGGCGCAGGTGGCCACGCCGGGACCTGGAGCCCTTTCTCACTGGTCGCCGAAATCCGCCAGTTCTTCGACAAAACCCTGCTGCTTGCGGGATGTCTGAACCACGGCCATCAGATTCTGGCCGCCCAACTGCTTGGCGCGGATTTGGCCTACTTCGGCACACGCTTCATCGGCACGACCGAAAGCCATGCGCCTGACGCTTATAAAGAGATGTTGCTCACATCCAGAGCCGCAGACATCGTGCATACTCCTGCGGTGTCTGGAGTGCCGGCCAGCTTCATGCGCCAGAGCCTGGAAAACGCCGGTTTCGACCTGGCCGCCCTGCAGGGCAAGGGCGAAGTGGATTTCGGTTCCAAACTCAAGCCGCTGAACGACGAAGCCAAGGCCTGGAAAACCGTATGGTCCGCAGGCCAGGGCGTGGGTGAAATCCATGATCTGCCCAGTGTCGATCAGCTAGTGGCACGCCTGGATGAAGAGTACCGGCAAGCGCTGGCCCGCGCGACACAACTCGGCGGCCAATGGCCCCGCTGAAATCAACCGGATCAAAACCATTGCTTAACCTTATGAGACAAGGATGCCTGGCATGAGCGAAACCCGTTTCAATATCGTATTCGATGGAGCCCTGCTGCCGGGTGTCGAAACCACCACAGCCAAGCTCAACCTGGCTGAACTGTTCAAAAGCGATGTCAGTGCCATTGAGCGGTTGTTCAGCGGGCGCAAGGTGGCGCTTAAAAGCAACCTGTCCCAGGCCGAAGCGCAGAAGTACCTGGAGGCTCTCAACAAGAGCGGGATCGATGCACGAATCGAAGCCGAACCTTCCCTCGAACTGAACCTGGACGAGGTACAGCATTCGCCGCCGTCGAACGGACGCCACCCGGACTCCATCATCGACCCGGTATCGCCCTACGCGCCACCCCGAGCCGAGGTGGGTGAGGCAATGGCCGAGTACAGCACGCTCAAGCCCTTCAGCTTCGATGGGCGCATCGGACGGCTGCGCTTCCTGGGCTGGACCATGGCCTTGACGCTGGTCATGCTGTTTGTGGTGGGCACAGCCTTTTCATTGGGCGTGACCTGGTTCCTCGCCTCCAGCTCCACAGCGGCAATGATCGTCGGCGGCCTGCTGGGACTGATCATCGCACTGGGCTTTGCTTATGTAAGCATCCAGTTCAGCGTCCAGCGCCTGCACGACCTGGGTTGGTCCGGGTGGTTGTGGCTGCTCAACCTGGTGCCGTTCGTGGGCAGTGTCTTCCCCTTCGTACTCATGGCCTTGCCCGGCAACACCGGCGCCAATCGCTATGGCCCCCCGCCGCCGCCCAACAGCACTGCGGTCAAGGTACTTTCGTCGCTGTGGATTGTCATGATCGTGGTGGCTTTCCTTGCCGCAATGGCCGGGGCATTCAGCGGCATCACAGAGGAATACGACAGCAGTTCCTTGAGCAGCTATGAGAGCAGCGAGCTCATTGATGAAGACACTGCAGAACCAGCCGTCGAAGCAGCCGAGCCTGCTGCGCCTTCTGTAGACTATGAAGAGGAACAATAAGCGCGCTTCGTGCCGGTGACAGCTCAGTACACTGGTGACGGGCCGTTGCGATGGAGAACTGCATGACCCGTTACGCTCTGATCACTGGCGCCTCCAGTGGCATTGGCCTGGCAATGGCCGAAGCACTCGCCCGCCGCGGTCGCGACCTGATATTGGTGGCTCGACAGCGTGATCGGCTGGAAAGTATTGCAATCGAACTGACTCAGCGTTTTGGCGTGGAGGTGTTGTTCCGGGCCTGTGACCTGGGAGAACCGCTGAGGCTTTCAGGCTTTCTGCTCGAGCTGGAAGAAGGCGAGCGACAGATCGACCTGCTGGTCAATTGTGCCGGTATCGGCACCAGCGGGCCGTTCCTGGGCCAGGACTGGATGACCGAGCAGGACCTGATCGAAGTCAACATCCTCGCCTTGACGCGGCTCTGTCACTCGGTAGGCAACAGCATGGCGCTGCAGGGCGGTGGCCAGATCCTGAACGTTGCATCGATCGCCGCGTTCCAGCCTGGCCCCTGGATGAGCACCTATCACGCCAGCAAGGCTTACGTGCTGCATTTCTCCGAAGCCCTGCGGGTCGAGCTGAAAAAAAGCGCAATAAAGGTATCTGTGCTTTGCCCTGGCCCGACACGAACCGGCTTTTTCGCCCGGGCGCAGCTCAATGAACAGAAATTCAACGACAGTCAAACCCTGATGAGCCCGGAGGAAGTCGCGCTGTATGCCGTGCGCGCACTGGAAAAAAACCGGGCGATCATCATTCCTGGGCGCCGCAATCGCTGGCTGGCGGCGTTGCCGCGACTGGGCCCGCGATGGCTGGTTCGCACGATTGCCGGCATGACCAACAAGGCCTGCTGCCCCCGCTGAATGCCTTTTCCCGTGAAAAACCGGGCTCGCCAATCGCGCCTTAAGTACACTCAAGCTCGACTAACCCAATGGAGAAACAGCTGTGGATACTCTGTTTACCAAGATCATCAACCGGGAGATTCCGGCCAAGATCATTTACGAAGATGATCAAGTTCTGGCGTTCCACGACATCGCCCCTCAAGCACCTGTGCATTTCCTGGTCATCCCAAAGAAACCGATCCGCACGCTCAATGATCTGACCGAAGAAGACAAAGGCTTGGCCGGGCATATCCTGTTCACTGCCCAGCGCCTGGCGCTTGAACTGGGCTGCGAAGAAGGTTTTCGTGTGGTGATGAACTGCAATGAACTTGGGGGACAGACCGTCTATCACATTCATATGCATGTGCTTGGGCAGCGCCAGATGAACTGGCCGCCGGGTTGATACCCTGACCCAACGCAAATCCTGAGCGGCCGATTGAGTTAAACTGGCCGCCGAGATTTTTCCCGGAGGTAAGCATGACTACCCAACGTCACTACTCACCGATTGACCGTCTACTGCTGCAAGCTGATACCGCGATGCGTACGCTGCTGCCCTTCAGTGGTCAGCCCTACCGTCCATCGCCGGCTATCGTGCAGCCAGACGTGCAAATGAGTGACGAGCAAACCCGCCATGTCGCTGGGCTGATGCGCATCAACCACACCGGTGAAGTCTGCGCCCAGGCGCTGTATCAGGGCCAGGCGCTGACGGCGAAGCTGCCCCAGGTACGTGAGGCGATGGAGCATGCCGCCGAGGAAGAAATCGACCATCTGGTCTGGTGCGAACAACGCATTCACCAACTGGGCAGCCATACCAGCGTCCTGAACCCGTTGTTTTATGGGATGTCATTTGGAATCGGCGCAGTGGCCGGGCTGATCAGCGACAAAGTCAGCCTCGGCTTTGTGGCGGCCACTGAACATCAGGTGTGCAAACACCTGAATGAGCACTTGGAGCAGTTGCCGGCCGAGGACGAAAAGTCCCGGGCGATTCTCAAGCAGATGCGCGAGGATGAAGAGCAGCACGCCGAAAGTGCGCTCGAGGCCGGAGGGTTTCGTTTTCCAGCGCCGGTGAAGTTCGGCATGAGCCTGCTGGCCAAGGTCATGACCAAGAGCACCTATCGAATCTGATCGTGCAAGGGTGGCGAAGGGGTTATACCCACGCCACAGCGTTGCAGGCCTGAGCGTTCATCCACGTTCTACAGAAACTAAAAAAGGCGACTCCCATGGGGAGCCGCCTTTTTTGTAGCTGAAACCTTCAGCGTGGCATGTTGCGCGCGTAGAAAATTTCCAGCATTTCGTGTTTCACACGGTCTTCCACCTGATCCCGCTGTTCAGCAGAGAGGTTGCTGGTAGCGTCCCCGAACAAGTAGTTATCAAGCTCGAAGTTCTTGAGCAGCATTTTGGTGTGGAACAGGTTTTCCTGATACACGTTCACGTCGGTCATCTGATACGCGTCGCGAGTGTCTTCGGAGAGATAGTTCTGAATCGAGTTGATCTCGTGATCAATAAAGTGCTTGTGGCCTTCAACGTCGCGGGTAAAGCCACGCACGCGATAATCCACCGTCACGATGTCCGAGTCGAACTGGTGAATCAGGAAATTGAGTGCCTTGAGCGGTGAAATGACGCCACAGGTCGACACGTCAATGTCCACACGGAACGTCGCAATGCCATCCACCGGGTGGATTTCCGGGTAGGTATGTACCGTAATGTGGCTCTTGTCGAGGTGGGCCAGGATGATTTCCGGCAATGGGCCCGGGGACTCTTCGATCTGGCTGTCGGTCGGTGTCACCGGTTCTTCCGAGATCAGAATGGTCACGCTGGCGCCTTGGGGTTCATAGTCCTGACTGGCGATGTTCAGGATGTTGGCACCAATGATATCGACAACTTCCGTGAGGATCTGCGTGAGGCGCTTGGCGTTGTACTCTTTATTGATGTACTCGACGTAGGCCTGCTGGTCCTGCGGGGTTTCCGCATAGCAGATGTCATAGATGTTGAAGCTCAAGGTCTTTGTCAGGTTATTGAACCCATGGAGCTTGAGTTTGCTTTTCACCGTTTGAAAACTCTCTATGTATTGCGGCCTGGCCGCGTGATCAAGCATGCCCGTCAGATGCGAACGACGCACCTGCGTAGGACGGTTAACACCTCTTCGCGATGGCGATTTTGGTTGCCTGTCCAGACAAGGGACCGGCCGGAGGACCGATCACTGCCCTGAAAAAAGTGGCGCATTATGCAGAGGTCGGCTTCTGATCGCCAGAGCTTGCACTGCTTTTATGATGGTTGGATGTCGATTCAACCCAATTCGATGATTTCATAATCGTGGGTGATTTCAACACCGGCGGCGCCGAGCATGATGGAAGCCGAGCAATATTTCTCGGCTGACAGCTCAATGGCGCGCTTGACCTGGGCTTCCTTCAAGGCACGCCCCTTCACCACGAAATGCATGTGAATCTTGGTGAACACTTTCGGGTCTTCGGTGGCGCGCTCCGCTTCCAGGAAGGCTTCGCAACTTTCGACGGCCTGGCGCGATTTTTTAAGGATGCTGACCACATCGAAATTACTGCAACCACCCACGCCCAGCAGGAGCATTTCCATCGGCCTTACACCCAGGTTCCGACCTCCGGCTTCTGGCGGGCCATCCATGACGACCACATGACCGCTACCTGACTCACCGAGGAACATGGCTTCGCCAGCCCATTGGATGCGTGCCTTCATCGCCAAGACTCCACTGTCTGAAAAAAGGGTCGCCAGCTTAGCACAGCCCCCCGCCACGGCGGCTTCTGCCTTAGGACGCATGACAAATACGTGTAGGTAAATTCTCAAATCAATTAAGGACGCCTCTGTTAAGCTGGCGCCAATTAGCTGGCGTATGGCCAGCTATAGCGATTGCCATTCGCGCCCCACAAAAAATCCAAATCAATACACCGCGCAGTCTTTCGGGATACAACCATGGTTGCCATTACTCCCACACCCAAGATCAAGAATCTCGACAAACTCTTGATGCATTGTCAGCGTCGCCGCTATCCGGCCAAGCACAACATCATCTGCGCGGGCGATCGCTCCGACACCCTGTCGTTCATCATCAAAGGGTCGGTCACGATCCTGATCGAGGATGATGACGGTCGCGAAATGATCATCGCCTATCTCAACGCCGGGGATTTCTTCGGCGAACTTGGATTGTTTGAACAGGCAGGCAAAGAACAGGAACGTAGCGCCTGGGTACGGGCCAAGGTCGAATGCGAGGTCGCGGAGATCAGCTATAGCAAGTTCCGGGAACTGTCGGTGCAGGATCCCGACATTCTTTACGTCCTCAGCGGACAAATCGCACAGCGCCTGCGCAACACTACCCGCAAGGTGGGCGATCTCGCCTTCTTCGACGTGACCGGTCGCGTCGCCCGCTGCTTGCTGGAACTGTGCAAGCAACCCGATGCCATGACCCACCCGGACGGCATGCAGATCAAGGTGACGCGCCAGGAAATCGGCCGGATTGTGGGTTGCTCGCGGGAGATGGTCGGTCGTGTGCTCAAGGATCTGGAAGAGCGCAACCTGGTCAGCGTCAAAGGCAAGACCATGGTGGTCTTTGGGACGCGCTAGGCGAGCAGCCTGGTCAGCAGTTCCCGGTACAGCGCCTCAAGCCGCTGCAACGCGTGAGGCGCCGGAAATTTTTCATGCAAGGCAATATGACTCTCGGCGCGCACTCGCTGCGCCAAGCCACAGGCTTCATTGAAACGATTGACCGCGGCAACCATCGATTCGCGTTCGTTCTCCAGCAACAGGGCTCCATGCACCAGACCCACCGGGCGTTGGCCGCCCTTGCTCTGACGCCAGCGCTGAGCAGTGCCGACCATTTTCCGGCCGTCGAGATTGACGTTGAATCGACCGTCGCAGAACGCACCCTCGACTTCACCCAACGAAGCCACCCCACCCAGCTCATCCAATAACTGGCAGATCGGATCACACAACCGGCGATAACCGGTTTCGATGCGGCCATGGTCGCCTTCACTACGCGGCGGAGCGTAAACCAGGGCGATATTGACGGTGGCGGCAGACTGCGGCACCGGCTCACCGCCGGTTTCGCGCAGCAGCACTGGCCAGTCGTGGGCCGCCGAGATTTGGCAGGCGTGTTCGAACCCCGGGAAACGACTCAAACGACGAGGCATGACCAGCGCGCGATCATTGGGCTGCCAGAACAACAAGCCGAACTCAGCGTCGCCTGCACAGATGCTGGCCAGCAAATCCTGTTCGGCTTGCAGACCGGCTTCGACGGTCAGGGAAATCACCGGCGACATTGAATCAATCCAGCGTCGAACCGCTTATCGGAACGCCGCGTTCAGGGAAGAACAGACGTTGCAACTCGGTACCCGGATTTTCCGCGCGCATGAACGCTTCGCCCACCAGGAACGAATACACATCGCTGACTTCCATCAGTTCGACATCGGCCCGGTTCAGGATCCCGCTTTCGGTGATCACCAAGCGATCACGCGGAATACGCGGCAACAAATCCAGAGTCGTTTCCAGGCTGACTTCGAAATTATGCAGGTTGCGGTTGTTCACGCCGACCAGCGGAGTATCGAGGGTCTTCAAGGCCCGCTCCAGCTCCTCGCCATCGTGGACCTCTACCAGGACATCCAGGCCCACGCCTTTGGCGACCGCCGCCAGCTCGGCCATTTTCACATCGTCCAGGGCGGACACAATCAACAGCACGCAATCTGCGCCCAGGGCTCGGGCTTCAACGATCTGGTAAGGATCGATCATGAAATCCTTGCGAATCACCGGCAGCTTGCACGCCTCCCGCGCCTGTTTGAGGTATTCATCGGCACCCTGGAAAAAATCAATATCGGTCAGCACCGAAAGGCAAGTCGCACCGCCCTTCTCATAGCTCTTGGCGATGTCGGCGGGGACGAAGTGTTCACGAATCACGCCTTTGCTGGGGGAAGCCTTTTTAATTTCGGCAATCACCGCTGGCTGCTTTCTCTTGGCCTGATCGATCAGCGCCTTGGCAAAGCCACGCGGCGCATCCGCTGCCCGCGCCAAGGTTTCCAGCTCTGCCAGACTGACCCGAGCACTGCGTTCGGCAACCTCTTGAGCCTTGCGAGCCAGAATGTTTTCCAGAACCGTTGGCACACTCATCCTTCGTTCTCCACTTTGAATACGGCGGTAAATGCACCCAACTCTTCGAGTTTTTCCCTGGCAAGGCCGGTGTGCAACGCATCATGGGCCAGTTCCACGCCCTGCTTGAGGCTGCTGGCGTGATCCGCCGCATACAACGCGGCGCCCGCATTGAGCACGATCATCTCGGCGGCCTTCTGGCCATTTTCAGTCTTGCGGCGCCCCAAGGCATCGCGAATCAGCTCCAGCGACTGGGCCGGCCCATCCACCGCCAGCCCATGCAGGCTCTGGCTCTTCATGCCCAGGTCTTCAGGTTCGACCCAATACTCGCTGATCTGATCATTTTTTAATTCAGCCACGTACGTGGGTGCAGCCAGGCTGAATTCGTCCAGGCCATCCTTCGAATGGACCACCAGCACGTGCTTGCTGCCCAGACGTTGCAAGACCTCGGCCAGGGGCCGGCACAATGCCTGGCTGAACACACCGACCACTTGATGCTTCACGCCGGCCGGATTCGTAAGCGGGCCGAGCATATTGAACATCGTCCGCAGGCCCAGATCACGACGCGGCGCGGCGGCGTACTTCATGGCGCGGTGGTGGGTCTGGGCGAACATGAAACCGATGCCCACGTTATCGATGCAACGCGCCACCTGTACTGGCGTCAGGTTCAGGTAGATCCCGGCCGCCTCCAGCAGGTCGGCGCTGCCACTCTTGCCGGAGACCGCACGATTGCCATGCTTGGCAACGGTACAACCGGCCGCGGCGACGACGAAGGCCGAGGCAGTGGAAACGTTGAAGATATTGGCGCCGTCACCGCCGGTGCCCACCACATCCACCACGCCATCCAGGGTCTTGAGCTCGACCTTGTCCGCCAGCTCGCGCATGACCGAAACCGCGCCGACGATCTCATCGATGCTCTCGCTCTTCATGCGCATGGCCATCATGAATGCGCCGATCTGCGCATCCGAGCATTGGCCGGTCATGATTTCGCGCATCACATCGCGCATTTCGTCGGTGCTCAGGTCGAGATGGCCGACGATACGGCTCAGGGCTGTCTTGATATCCATGAAAAGTCCTTAGCGCGTGCCGCCGGTTTGTTTGAGGAAGTTGGCGAACAGCTCGTGACCCTGTTCGGTGAGAATAGACTCGGGGTGAAATTGCACGCCTTCGATATTCAACGTTTTGTGACGAAGCCCCATGATTTCATCCACAGAGCCGTCCTCGAGCTGAGTCCAGGCGGTCAGTTCCAGACAATCTGGCAGGGTTTGGCGCTTGACGATCAGGGAGTGGTAGCGGGTGACGGTCAGCGGAAGATTCAGACCTTCGAACACGCCCTTGTTCTCGTGAAATACCGGGCTAGTCTTACCGTGCATGACTTGCCGGGCGCGCACCACGTCGCCGCCAAAGGCCTGGCCGATCGACTGGTGCCCCAGGCAGACACCCAGGATCGGCAGCTTGCCGGCGAAATACTTGATGGCTTCGATGGAAATGCCCGCTTCGGTCGGCGTGCAAGGACCGGGAGAGACCACGATGCGCTCGGGCTTGAGGGCTTCGATTTCGGCGATGGTCAGTTCGTCGTTGCGCACGACCTTGACCTCGGAGCCCAGCTCGCCCAGGTACTGCACAACGTTGTAGGTAAAAGAGTCGTAGTTATCGATCATCAGCAACATGGCGTAAGCAACCTATTGAATTCACTGACTTGAAATACAGCCTTCGGAGAGTGACCCGCGCGGTGTTGCGCTTGGCGAGGCGTGTGATGGGCCAGCGAAGCGACTTTCAAGCGGGTAAAGAAGGCAAATCGGTACAGGTCCGGCCAGGCCGGCAGAGAACGTTCAGGCGCGCCAACGCCAACGGGCGTGTGCCTTGATCAATTGATCCAGAAGTTTGCTGACAATCGACACAGGGGAAGTCTCGTTCATACGTTCCGGCACAGTAGCTTAGCTGGACGGTGCACGCAATATGACGACCCCCGAAGGGCTTTGAAACAATCGCGACGAACCTGATGGATGGCAAAACGCCGGAAGTTTTTGGTACTGTCGTTTCGTTTTCTAACAACAATAAGATAAAAACGGACTTTCTCATGCTAAGAAAAACGTTATTCGTACCAATGGCCGGCTGTCTGCTGGCAATGGCCTGCGCCCAGGCGAGCGCCGCGCCCAATCCCTACTCCAGCTTCATCGTGTTTGGCGACAGCCTCAACGATGCCGGCCAGTTTGCCGACCCGAACGGTCCGTCCGAGGCCACGCAACGCTTTACCAACCGCACCGGCCCGCTCTATCTCGACGGAAGCGGCGAATCCTATTCCCTCAATTCCACCCAACTGCTGGGCGGACGGTTGGGCTTTTCCGATGATGAAACCGCGGCATCCACCTCGGCGGTTCGTGCCAGCGAAGGCCAGGCCGATGGCAACAACTGGGCCGTGGGCGGGTATCGTACCGACCAGATCCTCGAGTCGATTACCGGCGTTTCCGACACTGGCGAACGCAGCCGTGACGGATACCTGCTGTCCAACGGCCTGCGTGCCGACCCGAACGCGCTGTACTACCTTTCCGGGGGCGGTAACGACTTCCTCCAGGGTCTGGTACTGACCCCCGCCCAGGCGAACGCCGCCGCGGACCGCCTGGCCGACAGTGTCCAGGTGCTGCAAACCGCCGGAGCCCGTTATGTGATGGTCTGGCTGCTGCCCGACCTGGGCCTGACCCCTGCGCTCAATGGCACGCCTTTACAAGACGCCGTTTCGCAGCTCAGCAACCAGTTCAACCAGCAACTGGTCACGCGGCTGCAAGGCATTGATGCCGAAATCATTCCACTGAACGTTCCGCTACTGCTGCAGGAAAGTTTCGCCGATCCAGCACGATTCGGCCTCGCCACCGGCGAGAACCTCACCGCCACCTGCTTCAGCGGCAACGGCTGCACGGAAAACCCCACCTATGGCATCAACAGCGCGACGCCAGACCCCACCAAGCTGATCTATAACGACTCGGTCCACCCCACCGAGACCGGACAGCAACTGATCGCCGATTACGCCTTTTCCCTGCTCGCGGCGCCATGGGAGCTGACATTGCTGCCGGAAATGGCCCACTCGACCCTGCGCGCCCACCAGGATGAATTACGCAGCCAGTGGCAATCGGACTGGGAGAACTGGCAAGCCGTCGGCCAATGGCGGGCGATCGTCGCAGGCGGCGGCCAGCACCTGGACATCGACAGCCAAAGCAGTGGCGCCAGCGCCGACGGCAGCGGCTACAGCCTGAACGTCGGTGGCAGCTATCGTCTCAACGAGGCTTGGCGCGTGGGTGTAGCCGCCGGTTTCTACCGCCAGGACATGGAGGCAGGCAGCGCCGATTCGGACTACAAACTCAACAGCTACCTGGCCACCGCTTTCGCCCAGTTCCAGCAGAACCGCTGGTGGGCCGATGCCGCGTTGACCGGCGGCAAGCTCGACTACGACAACCTGGAGCGCAAGTTCGACCTGGGCGTCAACCAGGCGCAAGAGAAAGGTGACACCGACGGTCACCTGTGGGCATTCAGCACGCGCCTGGGCTACGACATTGCCCAGCCGGGCAGTCAGTGGCACCTGTCACCGTTTATCAGCGCCGATTATGCGAAGGTGGAAGTCGACGGGTATTCAGAAAAGAGCAGCCGCTCCACCGCCCTGACTTTCGATGACCAGACCCGCGACTCGAAACGCTTGGGCATTGGCTTGCAAGGCAAATACAACTTCACCCGTCAGACCCAGGTGTATGGCGAATATGCCCACGAACGCGAGTACGAAGACGACACCCAAAAAGTGAACATCGCCCTCAACAGTCTGCCGGCCAATGATTTCACGCTTGAAGGCTATACGCCGCAGAGTCATTTGAATCGCCTGAGCCTGGGGGTCAGCCACAAGTTGACCAACGATCTGGCCCTGCGGGGCGGTTATACGCTGCGCAAGGACGATGACTTTACCCAGCAGGGCGTGAATGTCGGGGTCAGCCTGGATTTCTGATCGAGATAACCCTGTGTGGGAGCGAGCCTGCTCGCGATGAGGCCGGCATGTTCGACACATGCATCGCCTCGCGAGCAGGCTCGCTCCCACAGTTGATCAGCTTCCATTCAGTCGCTTGGGGTCTGCTCGGCCAGCGCCACGGCACGGAACATTGCCCGGCGCTTGTTCAGGGTTTCTTCCCACTCCAGCACCGGCACCGAGTCGGCCACGATCCCGCCGCCGGCCTGCACGTGCAGCTCACCGTCCTTGATGACGGCGGTGCGGATGGCAATGGCAGTGTCCATGTTGCCGTTCCAGGCAAAATAGCCCACGGCCCCGCCGTACACCCCACGCTTGACCGGCTCCAGTTCGTCGATGATTTCCATGGCGCGGATTTTCGGGGCGCCAGACAACGTTCCTGCCGGCAGGATGGCCCGCAGGGCGTCCATCGCCGTCAGCCCGGCCTTCAACTGGCCCGTGACGTTGGAGACGATGTGCATCACGTTGGAATAACGCTCGATGACCATCTTTTCGGTAAGCTTCACCGAACCGACTTCCGAGACGCGCCCGGTGTCATTGCGGCCCAGGTCGATCAGCATCAGGTGCTCGGCGATTTCCTTGTCATCCGACAGCAGGTCCTCTTCCAGCGCCCGGTCGGCCTCCTCCGTGGCCCCACGAGGGCGGGTGCCAGCGATAGGCCGCACAGTGATCAGGTTGTCTTCGACCCGCACCAGCACTTCGGGTGAACTGCCTACAACGTGGAAGTCACCGAAGTTGAAGAAGTACATGTAAGGCGTCGGATTGAAACAGCGCAGTGCCCGGTACAGGTCGATGGGCGCGGCCTTGAAGTCGATGGACATCCGTTGCGACGGCACCACTTGCATGCAGTCGCCGGCCAGGATGTATTCCTTGATGGTATCGACGGCCCTTTCGTAATCGTTCTGAGTGAAACTGGAACGGAACACCGGGTCGGCCGCCGACTGTTTGCTGAAATCCAGGCCAGGACGCGGCGTGATCGGCTGCCGGAGTTTTTCCAGCAGCGCCTGAAGACTTTTCTGACCTTGCTCGTAGGCGTCTTCCCGGGACGGATCAGCCAGGACAATCGCGTGCATCTTGCCGGCGAGGTTATCGAAGACGACCACTGCGTCAGAGACCATCAGCAAAATGTCCGGCACGCCCAGCGGGTCCGGGTTCGGGCAGGTGCCCAGACGCTTTTCCACATAGCGTACGCAGTCGTAGCCGAAATAACCCACCAGGCCCCCGTTGAACCGCGGCAGGCCGGGGATGGTAGGCACGTTGTAGCGAGCCTTGAAGGTTTCGACGAAGGCCAGCGGATCTTCGACCTCCAGGCTTTCGATCTCGACGCCGTCATGGGTCACGCTGACACGATGGTCATGGACCCGCAGCACCGTGCGGCACGGCAGGCCGATGATGGAATAACGGCCCCATTTCTCACCGCCCTGCACCGATTCGAGCAGGTATGAGTTGGGCTCATCGGCCAGCTTGAGGTAGATCGACAGCGGCGTGTCGAAGTCGGCCAGGGTTTCGCAGGCAAGCGGGATACGGTTATAGCCGGCAGCGGCTAGACGCAGGAATTCTTCGCGGATCATGGTGTGCCTCGTGGCAGGAGGAGCTGACAGTCAGGTATGCAAACGCGCCGGATAACCGGCCAGGATCAGGTCAGGCGCGCCAACGCCAGCGGGCCAGGGCCTTCATGACTTTCATCCAGAGTTTGCGAGTGACCACCACGATGGCGTTTCCAGAAGAGGATTGAACAGCGTCGGGCAACGTTATCTCAGCGGCCGGGTCCAGGCAACCGGGAATTAACAGGCGCAAATCGTCGATCACCAGCGCGGGAAACTCTTCGGCGATCGGCCGGCCATGGTTGTAGCCGTAGCTCAGTGCCACACATTTGACCCCGGCGGCTTTCGCCGCCAACACATCGCTGCGCGAGTCGCCGACGAACAGCGATTGAGAGGCCGGGATGTTGGCCATTTTCATCACGAAAAACAGCGCGGCCGGGTCAGGTTTTTTCTGTGGCAGGGTATCGCCACCGATGATCCAGCGAAAATAACGACCGATTTTCATCTGATCCAGCAGCGGCGCGACAAAGCGCTCCGGCTTGTTGGTGATCAGGGCCATTTCCACGCCTTGCTTGTGCAGCCACTTGAGGGTGGAACGCACACCGGGGTAGACGACCGTCAGTTCGTGATTGCCTTCATAGGCTTCGTTGAACAACTCCAACGCCCGCTCGGCCTCGGCGTCATCGACGCCCTGGGCATCGATATGGTTGGCCAAGGCCCGCCGCACCAGCATGGGCGCGCCGTTGCCGACCCAGTGGCGCACGGCGTCAATTCCGGCGGCCGGACGACCGAGCTTGAGCAGCATGTTGTCCACGGCCGCCGCCAGGTCCGGCACCGAGTCGACCAGCGTGCCGTCGAGGTCGAACATCACCAGACGCGGCAGGCTGCCGGGGAACAGCTGCTCAAAGCCGCTCATAGACGGGCCAGGGCCAGTTCGGCACGCATCTTTTCAATGACCTCTTTGTAGTCCGGCGCATTGAAAATGGCCGAGCCTGCGACAAAGGTGTCGGCACCGGCCTCTGCGATTTCGCGGATGTTATTGACGTTCACGCCACCGTCGATCTCCAGGCGGATATCACGGCCCGATGCCTTGATCAGCGCGCGGGCTTCGCGCAGCTTGTCGAGGGTACCAGGAATGAACTTCTGCCCGCCGAAGCCGGGGTTGACGCTCATCAGCAGGATCATGTCGACCTTGTCCATCACGTACTTGAGCACGTCCAGGGGCGTGGCCGGGTTGAACACCAGGCCGGCCTTGCATCCGCCTTCGCGAATCAACTGCAGGGAGCGGTCGATGTGCTGGGTGGCTTCGGGGTGGAAGGTGATGTAGGTGGCACCGGCCTCGATGAAGTCGCCGACGATGCGATCCACCGGACTGACCATCAGGTGCGCGTCGATCGGCGCCGTGACGCCGTACTTGCGCAGCGCTGCGCAGACCATCGGGCCGATGGTCAGGTTGGGTACGTAATGGTTGTCCATGACATCGAAGTGCACGATGTCGGCGCCGGCGGCCAGAACGTTGTCCACTTCTTCGCCCAGGCGGGCGAAGTCGGCGGAGAGAATCGACGGAGCAATAGCGAAGGGCTGCATGACGCACCTGTTTTGAGCGAAATCACGATGGCGCGCATTGTATACCTCAAGATTTGGCGCGCCCACCGTGGCAGACGATCAATACGCCGCGCGGTAGATCTTCTCGATATCGCTGGCGCTCAGTTTGCGTGGGTTATTGCGCATCAGTCGCTCGATCCCGGCTGCTTCCACCGCCATGGACGGTATCACTTCGTCCGTCACCCCAAGGCTGCTCAGGCCCTGGGGGATTTCCACGGCAGCACACAGCGCAACCATGGCCTCCACGGCTTCGTCAGCGGCTTCAAGGTCACTCAGGTGCGCGGTCTTTATGCCCATGGCTTCGGCAATGTCGCGCATGCGCTCGACGCAAGCCATCTTGTTCCACGCCATGACATACGGCAGCAACAAGGCGTTTGCCACACCATGGGACACGTGAAAGCGCCCCCCCAGCGGATACGCCAGCGCATGTACCGCCCCGACCCCGGCATTGCCGAACGCCATGCCGGCCATCAGGCTTGCAGTGGCCATGTCTTCGCGAGCTTGCAAATGAGCGGGGTTGGCGTAGGCCTTGGGCAAGGCGCGGGTGATCAGTTTTATTGCGCCGATAGCCAAGGCATCGGTGATCGGCGAGGCATTGAGCGACAGGTAGGACTCGATGGCATGCACCAGTGCATCGACGCCACTGGCGGCGGTCACGCTCCGGGGACAGGTGAGGGTCATCTGCGGGCTGACCAGCGCCACGTCCGGCAGCAGATAATCGCTGACGATACCTTTCTTGAGTTGCGCGGCCTTGTCGGAGAGGATGGCCACGTTGGTGACTTCAGAGCCGGTCCCGGCCGTGGTGGGGATGGCGATCATGGGCGCGCCTTTGCGCGGGACCTGATCGACCCCGAACATATCCTGCAGCTCGCCGTGGTAACCGGCGTAGACCCCCACGCATTTGGCAATGTCGATGGCACTGCCGCCGCCCAGGCCGATCAAGCCATCATGGCCGCCGTCACGGTAGGCCTGCATGCAGTCTTCAACGATGGCGATTTCCGGGTCCGGCATGACCCGGTCGAAAATTTCGTAGTCGCGCCCGCCCAGATGCTGCAGCGCCAGCTCCACGGTGCCGGACTTGACCAGCGCAGCGTCGGTGACGATCAGCGGGTTATCGACATCCAGCCGCGTCAGCTCGGCCGCCAGTTGCTCGATGGCAGCCGCACCGGTGATCAGTTTGTGGGCGATCTTGAATGAGGAAAGACTCATGTGCGCGGCCTCTTATTCGCGTATGGGCTGGCACAAGGATAGCTCGGTATTTAAGGTTGTCTTCCATTCAGCCCATGAATACACCGCAAATCCCCTGTGGGAGCGAGCCTGCTCGCGATGGCGGTAGAACATTCGACATTTTTATCGACTGACACTCCCGCTATCGCGAGCAGGCTCGCTCCCACAGGGTACAACACTGACCGTCAGACCTGCGCAGTACGCAGCTTCTCGCTACGCCCACGCAACCACTCCAGAGTCAGCAACAGGATCACCGAAAAGGCGATCAGCAGCGTCGCGGCGGCGGCGATGGTGGGGCTGAGGTTCTCGCGGATACCGCTGAACATCTGCCTTGGCAGAGTTGCCTGCTCGGGACCGGCCAGGAACAGCGTCACCACCACTTCATCGAACGAGGTCGCGAAGGCGAACAGTGCGCCGGAGATCACGCCCGGGGCGATCAAAGGCAAGGTCACTCGACGAAACGCCGTCAACGGCGAAGCTCCAAGGCTGGCGGCGGCCCGAACCAGGTTGTAGTTAAAGCCCTGCAGAGTCGCCGATACCGTGATGATGACGAACGGCACGCCCAGCACGGCATGGACCACGATCAGCGAGAAGAAACTGTTGCCCATTCCCAGCGGCGCGAAGAACAGGTAACTGGCCACCCCGATGATCACCACCGGCACCACCATCGGCGAGATCACCAGGGCCATCACCAGCGCCTTGCCTGGGAAATCACCACGGGTCAGGCCAATCGCCGCCAGGGTACCGAAGACCATCGCCAGTACCGTCGCCGCCGGGGCGACGATGACGCTGTTCCTCAGCGCCCGCATCCACTCCGCCGAAGCGAAGAAATCGTGGTACCACTGCAACGAAAAGCCTTGCAACGGGTACACCAGGAAGCTGCCGGAGTTGAACGACAATGGAATGATCACCAGCACCGGCAGGATCAGGAACAACAGGATCAGCCCGCAGAATATGCGCAAGCTGTAGAACCACACCCGCTCGACGGGGGACATGTAAGGACTCAGCATTTCAATCTCCCCTCAGCTCAGGCGCAGGCGGCTGGCGCCCACCAGCCAGTTGTAAATCAGATAAAGCACGACGGTTGCCAGCAACAACAACCCGCCGAGCGCCGTGGCCATACCCCAGTTGATGCTGGTGTTGGTGTAGAACGCGACAAAATAGCTGACCATCTGATCGCTCGGGCTGCCCAGCAGCGCCGGAGTGATGTAGTAGCCGATGGCGAGGATGAACACCAACAGGCAACCGGCGCCGACACCGGCATAGGTCTGCGGGAAATACACGCGCCAGAAGCTGGCGAACGGATGGCAGCCCAGGGAAATCGCCGCACGCATGTAAGTCGGAGAGATGCCTTTCATCACGCTGTAAATCGGCAGGATCATGAACGGCAGCAGGATATGGACCATGGAGATGTAGACACCGGCGCGGTTGAACACCAACTCCAGAGGCTTATCGATAATGCCCATGGCCATCAGGCCACTGTTGATCAGCCCGCCCGATTGCAGCAGCACGATCCACGCCGCCACCCGCACCAGGATCGACGTCCAGAACGGCAACAGCACCAAAATCATCAGCAGGTTGCTTTGGCGCGACGGCAGGTTCGCCAGCAGGTAGGCCAACGGATAGGCCAGCACCAGGCAGATCGCGGTAATCACCAGGCCCATCCAGAACGTACGGGCAAAAATATCCAGGTAGATCGCCTGGTCGGGGGTGGCCGGGGCCAGTTCGCCAAGATCATCGATGCGATGATCGACGGCCGCCAGCAGGTAATACGGGGTGACATCACTGGTGTTGCGGCGGATCACCTGCCAATACGCCGGATCCCCCCAGCGTTCGTCGAGGCTCTCCATCGCTTCTTTATAGGAAACCGGCTCGGTGGCGAACGGCAGCGCACGGGCGGTCTTGGTCAGCAGACTGCGATAGCCGGCCAGTTCCATGTTCAGGCGCTTGGACAAATCGCCCAAGGTCTGATTCTTGCGCGCTTCGGCCAGGTCTTCGCTGGCGGCTTTGTATACCGGCTCGCCTGGCAACCCACGTCCGTCCCAGGCAGCGACCGCGGCGACAGTGCGCGGCATGCCGTTGACCACTTCCGGGTTGCTGACGCTTTTGAACAGCAGCGCCACGATTGGCACCAGGAACACCAGCAACAGAAACAACACCAGCGGCGCGATCAAGGCCTGGGCCTTCCAGCGGTTGACCCGCTCGGCGCGCTTGAGCCGTTGCTTCAGGGTGGGGCTGGTGCCCGCGTTCAGTGGAACGGCGATGGCCATGGCGAACTCCGCAAATCTTTTTGATCGTTACAGAAGCGGCGTGCCGCTTCTGTTCTTTTGAAACGTTGGCCTCTGAGCCGATCGTTCCCACGCTCCGCGTGGGAATGCATCCAATGACGCTCTGCGTCACAAAGGACGCGAAGCGTCCTGGGCGGCATTCCCACGCGGAGCGTGGGAACGATCTCTGTCAGCGGTTACTTCGCCGCCCAGGAGTTGAAGCGCTGCTCCAGTTGCTCACCGTTGTCAGCCCAGAAGCTGACGTCGATCTGCACCTGGTTGGCGATGTTTTCCGGGGTGGTCGGCATGTCTTTCAAGACATCCTTGGACAACAGCGGTACAGCCTGGGTATTGGCCGGGCCGTAGGCGATGTTTTCCGAGTAGATCTTTTGCTGCTGCGGTGCCACCGAGAAAGCGATGAATTTCTTCGCAGCTTCGGCGCGGGTCTTGTCCAGACCGCGTGGAATTGCCCACGCGTCGAAGTCGTAGATGCCGCCGTTCCACACCACTTTCAGGTTGCTTTCCTTCTGCACCGCAGCGATCCGACCGTTGTAGGCCGAGCTCATGACCACGTCACCGGAAGCCAGGTACTGCGGCGGCTGGGCGCCGGCCTCCCACCACTGGATGTTCGGCTTGAGTTCGTCGAGCTTCTTGAAGGCACGATCCTGGCCATCTTTGCCGGCCAGCACTTTGTACACGTCTTTCGGCGCGACGCCGTCAGCCATCAAGGCAAATTCCAGGGTGTACTTGGCGCCTTTGCGCAGGCCACGCTTGCCTGGGAATTGCTTGGTGTCCCAGAAATCCGCCCAACTGGTCGGTGCGGTTTTCAGTTTGTCGGCGTTGTAGGCCAGCACGGTGGACCACACGAAGAAGCCCACGCCGCAAGGCTGGATGGCGCCCTTGACGTAGTCTTCGGCCTTGCCGAACAGAGCCGGGTCCAGTTGCTCGAACATGTCTTCGTCACAACCTCGGGACAGCTCCGGGGACTCGACTTCCACCAAGTCCCACGAAACGCTCTTGGTGTCGACCATGGCCTTGACCTTGGCCATTTCACCGTTGTATTCGCCAGCGATGATCTTGCCGTTGCCGGCTGCTTCCCACGGCGCGTAGAAGGCTTTGGCCTGAGCCGCCTTGTTCGCCCCACCGAAAGACACCACAGTCAGGTCCGGGCCCGCCGCCATCGCGCTTGCCGCACCCATCATGCCCAGGGTCAGGGCTGTGAACTTCAGGGATCTCAACATTTATTGTTCTCTCCACGTGCAGGGTTGGTGTTGGTACAGCAGGGGGCGATCAATTCGCCTCTAGAAGGGGATCGAGCGCACGCACATGCTCGACTTGCCAGCCAAGCGGAACCACGTCCCCAACAGCGAGCCCGGGATCGAGTTCGGCAATCGGTTGTTTCACGAAGAAGTCATTCTTGCCACAGACCTCCAGGCGAACCCGGACGTGGTCGCCCAGATAGATGAATTCCGCCACCCTCCCTGAGAAGCGGTTGACACATTGTTCGCTTGCGCCGTTGAGGCTCACCCGCTCCGGGCGGATCGACAGGGTCACCGGCTCGCCGGGTTTGCCGACGTTCACCGCCAGGGCCTCGACCTTTTCACCACGCCCCAGCTCCACCAGGCAACGATCGCCGGTCTGGCTGTGCAGGCGGCCGTTGAGACGGTTGTTCTCGCCGATGAAGTTGGCGACGAAGGTGTTCCTTGGCTCTTCGTAGAGGGTGCGTGGCGGGGCAATCTGCTGGATTTCGCCTTGATGGAACACCGCTACCCGGTCGGACATGGTCAAGGCTTCGCCCTGGTCGTGAGTCACATAGACCACTGTCACACCGAGGCGCTGATGCAGATGCTTGATCTCCATCTGCATGTGTTCACGCAGTTGTTTGTCCAGGGCGCCAAGGGGTTCGTCCATCAGCACCAGTTGCGGTTCGAACACCAGCGCCCGGGCCAGGGCCACGCGCTGTTGCTGGCCGCCGGACAACTGAGCCGGGTAGCGTTGGGCAAACGTGTCCAGCTGGACCATGCTCAAGACGCGCTTGACCCGATCACTCACGTCGCTTTTGTTCAAGCCGCGCACGGTCAGCGGGAAGGCCAGGTTCTCGGCAACGGTCATGTGCGGGAACAAAGCGTAGTTCTGGAACACCATGCCGATGTCACGCTTGTGGGGTGGCACGTTGTTGATGGAGCGTCCGGCCAGCTGGATCTCACCGGCAGTGGGTGTTTCAAACCCGGCGAGCATCATCAGGCTGGTGGTTTTGCCGGAACCGGACGGCCCGAGCAGAGTCAGGAATTCGCCTTTGCGAATGTCCAGGTTGAGGTCCTTGACGATCAGGTTCTCGCCGTCGTAGCTCTTTTGCACACCACGAAAGCTGACCAGTACATCACTGGCCCCCGCGCTTGAATCGACCTGGCTCATACCCGCACCTTTTGTATTGATGACTGCTTGTGAATCAAGCCTAGTGGAGCCTGGGGCCTGCGCAAATCGGGGCGCAGGAGAGAATCGCCTCAGCCGGATGGAAGAGTCGGTGTAGGGATTTCCCTACAAGGATGGCGGGATTGGATAAGGACAGTCGTGAGTTATGAGCTGCAAGCTGCAAGCAGGGACAAAAGCGGTGTTGGGGCGTGTCGCAAATGGATATGCCGACACACTGCCCGTGTGGGAGCGAGCCTGCTCGCGATGGCGGCGGATCAGCCAGCATCGTGGTTGACTGACACACCGCCATCGCGAGCAGGCTCGCTCCCACAGGGGATTGTGGTGGGCTTAGAGCAACTTATGCTCCATCGCATACTTCACCAGTTCCGCCAAGGAAGTGATGTTGAGTTTCTGCATCAGCCGCGCTTTGTGAGTGCTGATGGTTTTGCTGCTCAGGGCCAATTGCTGGGCGATGTCGTTGACGTTGGCCCCTTGGGCCAGGCGCTCGAAGACAGAGAATTCGCGCTCGGACAGCAGCGAGTGCAGCGGTCGGCTGTCGGTCAGGCCCACTTCGAAAACCATGCGGTCGGCCAGTTCCGGGTCGATGTAACGTCCGCCGGCCGCGACCTTGCGAATCGCCATGAGCAGCAAGGCCGGGTCGCTGTCCTTGGTCGCGTAGCCGGCGGCACCGACCTTCAGCGCGCGCGCCGCCATTTGCGCCTCATCGTGCATCGACAACACCAGGATCGCCGGCGGATTGTTCAACGCACGGATCCGCGGGATCGCCTCCAGACCATTGACGCCAGGCATGGAGATATCCAACAGCACCACTTCGCAGGGCACATGCCGCAGGGTCTCCAGCAATTGTTCGCCATTGCTCGCCTCCCCCACGACCACCAGGTCCTTCGCCAGGCCGATCAACTGCTTGATGCCTTCGCGCACGATGGTGTGGTCTTCGGCTACCAGTACACGGATCACGTTTTTCTCCAGATTCAGAATCTCATCGCGAGCAGGCTCGCTCCCACAGGGTTGTGCGTGTGTGCATCTCAATCAATGTGGGAGCGAGCCTGCTCGCGATAGCGTCAGCCAAGCCAAGCCAAACAAAAATCATCAGGCCTCATTCACCGGTACCCGCACCGCCAGGGTCGTCCCCTCCCCAGGCTCACTTTCCAACGATAACTGCCCGCCCATGATCAACACCCGTTCCCGCATGCCGACCAGACCAAAGGAGGTCGGCCGCCCCGTGGCGGGAACGAATCCTACACCGTCGTCGCTCACCGTCAGACAAAGCTGGTCGTCTTCCTGCACCAGCGTCAGTTCTACAGTATGCGCCTGAGCATGGCGCATCACATTGGTCAGCGCTTCCTGGAGAATTCGAAACAGACCGATGGCCTTGGCGTCGCTCAAGGGCGGAAGATTGTCCGGCACCTGTACCAGGCATGGGATCTGCGTGCGCGCCTCGAAACGCCGCGCCTGCCATTCGATGGCCGAGGCGATGCCCGCATCAAGGATCGGAGGTCGCAATGCCGTCGCCACGTCCCGCACCAACTGGAACAACTGGGCAATCAGGCGCTTCATGCTGTTGAGCCGCTCTTGCAGGCCCGGGTCGAGCTGCGCATAGGCCAGTTCGCACATGGACGTTTCCAGCTTCAAGACGGTCAACATTTGCCCCAACTCGTCGTGGACCTCCCGAGCTATGCGCGCCTTTTCCTCTTCCCGCACGCTCTCCAGGTGCGCCGACAATTCGCGCAGTTGCTCCCTGGAGCTGGCCAGTTCCAGTTCGATGCGCTTGCTTTCGGTGATGTCCCAGACGATACCGTCCCACACGTAAGCGCCGTCCTCGAGACGACGGGTAATGGCCTTGATCTCGGCCCAGCGCTCCCGGCCTTCGCGGGTCAGGATGCGCCCCTGCCACGACCAGTCGCTGTCGCTGTCCAGCGCCTGATCCTGAGTGCGGTGATAACTGGCCTTGTCCTGGGGGTGTACGAGGCTGCGCAGGCCGGTGTCGCTACGGGCCAGGGTCGCTGGCGAATACCCCACGAGGCTTTCGCTACCCTCACTGATGTAGGCAAAGTCGATCTGCCCGGTTACCGGCGCCCGCTCCAGGCGAAAGACCAGGCCCGGGACGTTGGCAGCGATCCCCTGCAAGCGCGCCTCGCTTTCGCGCAGCGCCGCCAGCGCGCGACGGCGCTCGGTGACGTCGTTTATGTAGACCACCAGGTATTCGGCATCGCGAAAGCGCAGGAAGCTCAAGGAAACATCGGCCGGAAGGATGCTTCCATCGGCCCGCACGCATTCGGTTTCGAAACTCTGTGGCCCCTCCTCGCTGGCCCGGGCGCGTTTCCACAGGTTCAGCCAGCGATCCATGTGCAGGCCCGGTTCGAAGTCGATCAAGGGGCGCTCAATGATCGCGCCCGGCGCATAGCCCAGCATGATTTCGGCGGCGCGGTTGGCATACCGTACATGGCTATCCCAATTGACCCAGAGAATGCCGACAGTGCTTTGGTCGATGGAAAATTGTGTCAGGCGCAGGGCTTCCTCGCTGGCGGCCCGCTGGGCGATGTCATTTCGCGCATTGCGCAGGCGCCGCTCCAGCGCCCTTTGCTCGCGGCGCTGCCAAAACACGATCGCCACGCAGCTCAAGAGCAGGGCCAGCAGCAACAGGGTCAGGTTTTGCCAGAAACCCGGGGTGTCGGTCAGCCGCGGATATTTGGGCTTGAGCCAGCGACTGTGCAGTTGCTCAAGTTCCTTGGCCGGGATCGCCTGCAAACCGCTCTCGATGATGTTGGCCAACTCCGGCCAATCCCGGCGAGTGGCGACGCGCAACAGTTGCGGCAGGCCGATATCGCCTACGACCACCAGCCCGGCGAATTCAGGCTCGACCATCAGTCGCCCCAACTGCGCCTCATCGACCACCGCGTAACCGGCCTGCTGGCTCAACAACAGTTGCAACGCCTGACGCTCCAACGGTACGCCTTGAAGATTCAACGTCGGGTAGTTGCTACGCAAATAATCGGCCGTGGTACTGGGCATGCGCACCGCCACCCGCACTTGAGCATCGAGCTTTTCCAGCTCGACCCCTTCGGCGCCCTTCTTCTGGCCCACGATCAATTGCGGCACGCGCATGTAGGGGTCGGAAAACCGCCAGAGTCGCAGCCCGGCCGGGGTCTGGCTCAGCCCTGGGGCAATATCCACCTCACCGGAGCGCAACGCGGCTTCCAACTGCGCCACGTCCTGGAAATTGCGCCAGGTCAGTTCGACATTCAACGCCTTGCCCAACCACTGCATCAGCTCGACATTGGTGCCGGACAGACGCTGCAAGCGCCGGTCATATTGCGCATAGGGCGCCTGCAACACGAGGCCGACGCGCAGTTGCGGATGCTGGAGCAGCCATTGTCGCTGGCCCGCGTCCAGTTGCACCCCAGTCAACGACGGTGCGGGCGCGGCCCACGCCATCAAGGGAAGCCATAAACAGCCGATAACCCACAGGCAGCAAAAACGCATCATCGAAGTCTCATGCACTGACAAATACTGACCAACCCATTAGGCTGCCGGAAATACTTCTGGTCATGGAATATCCGATGCCCTTTGTTTATCGCCTGGCATTGCCAGCATTGTGCCTGTCGCTGATCCTGCCGAGTGCCTTTTCTGTACAGGCTGAAGAACCGGCCCCCGCGGCGGCGGATCAAGCCACCGAGGAAAAACCGGTCGAGCGTCCGCCTTTGCTCGAGCGCAGCGAGGAAGAAGCGACAGCACTTGAACGGGAGATCCCGGTCCAGGAGCAACAACAGCTACAAACCGGCAGCGACACCTTCCTGGCTCTCTGGAAACCAGCCAACACCAGCGAACCCAAGGGTGCGGTCATCATAGTCCCCGGCGCCGGCGAAACCGCTGACTGGCCTCAAGTGATCGGCCCGATGCGCAAAAAGTTACCGGATATCGAGTGGAGCAGCCTGAGTATCACCCTGCCGGACCTGCAAAGCGACGTCATCGCACCGCGCGTGGTGGAAACACCGCCCGAGACCAAACCGGCCGACGTGGCTGGCGCGGCACCGGACGCCACGACCGCAGCACCGATTGAACAAGTGGCGGGCGGCGAGGCTGACGCTGTAGATCCGGTCGTTGCCCAAACCAGCGAGGAACACCTCCTGGCCGATGCCGAACGTATCTTTGCCCGCATCGATGCCGCACTGGCCTACGCCGAACAGCAGGGCGCCCGCAGTATTGTTCTGCTGGGCCACGGCACCGGCGCCTATTGGGCGGCACGTTACCTGAATGAAAAACAGCCCTCGCAGATCGAGCGTTTCGTGATGGTCGCCGCCCAGACCCCGCTCGCAGTCAAGCCCGCCCTGGCCGAACTGACTCCCACCTTGAAACTGGCCACCGCCGACATCTTCTACATGGACAAACCGCAGGATCGCAATGCAGCGCTGGAGCGTTTACAGGCCAGTAAGCGTCTTAAAGGGTCGAGCTTCAGTCAGGTGTCACTCAAAGCGGTGCCCAACTCATCGGCGCAGCAAGAACAGCTGTTTCGTCGGGTACGGGGTTGGTTGAACCCGCAGAAGCCGGGGGAGTGAGGCTTAGACAAGCCCCAAGCCAGCCACCGTGGTGATCCCCTTCTAGCGAAAGTCCCGGCGCTCGCGGATCAACCGATAGGCGTTGTGCAACTCCCGGGTCTTGTCGGTGGCGTCACGCACTTGCAACGGCGTCGCCCCACTGCCGGCAATCTTGTCCGGGTGGTGACGACTGAGCAGACGGCGATAAGCCCGCTTGATCTGCGACGGCTCGCTGGTGGCCGAAACTCCCAGCAAGCGTAACGCCTCCTGATAGGTCGCGCCGCTGTTGGGCAACGACTGTTTGTGTGGTTCGTAATCCGCCGCCAGTGCCTGGACCTGTTGCGGCGTCCACCCCAGCCATTTGCCCCACTGAGCAAGCAACTCACGCTCGGCTATGCCCGCGCGACCGTCGGCCCAGACCATCCGCCAGCAGGCGCGCAGCACACCCTCAGCCGCATGGGGCTGGGTCGCAAGGCGACGCAAATAACCGCGCAAATGGTCGTTTCCGGTTTTGCCCCGGTTGAATGCGGCGACGGCCCGGCGTTGCGCTGGCTCGCTCAGGTCCAGCGCGCGCATCTCCTGACGCGCCTGCTGGATGTGCCCATCCACCACTCGTCCATCGCTCTTGGCCAGCCGGCCCAGCAATACAAACAGCAACTCATCGTTGCGTAATGCCGGACGGCCACCCAAACGCTCGCGCAGCTGCGCCCAGCCTTGCAGATTAAGTCGCCGATCCAGCGCCTGTCCTAATAACGCTCCCAGCATGGCCCCCGGAATGCTGGCTATGGCAAAGCCCGCCCCGGCTCCAATCAGAGTCCCTGGCCACCACATATCAACGGCTCGCTTCTATCAAGGTTTCAACCTGCGCCAAACGTTCATGAGTCCCCACATCCACCCAGTGTCCCTTCAGGTGCTCGCCGCTGACCTGGCCCTCGGCCATGGCCTTGCGTAGCAGCGGTGCGAGTTTGAACGCGCCGTCCAGGCAACCCTCGAACAACCGCGGATGCAAGACGGCAATGCCGCTGTAGGTCAGTTTGTCGGCAGCCGCCCCGCCATCATGAATCTGTCCGTCGGCCAGGAGGAAATCGCCGCCCGGATGGTGTTCGGGATTATCCACCAGTACCAGGTGCGCCAAGCCGTCCAGAGGTCGGCGCAAGGCGCTGAAATCGTAATCGGTCCAGATGTCGCCGTTGACCACCAGGAACGCCTCGTCGCCCAACAACGGCAGGGCGCGGAAAATGCCACCGCCGGTTTCCAGCGGCTCACCTTCGGGCGAGAAATGAATGCTCACGCCAAAACGTGAACCGTCCCCTAGATAATCTTCGATTTGCTGACCGAGCCAGGCGTGATTGATCACAATGTCCTTGAACCCGGCCCGAACCAAGGCACGCAGATGGTATTCGATCAAGGGAACACCGCCGGCACGAACCAGCGGCTTGGGCGTGGTGAGGGTCAAGGGCCGCATCCGCTCCCCTTTACCCGCCGCCAGGATCATCGCTTTCATGCCGTCGCTCCGGCCGACTGACGCAGGCTGGAGAGCAACTGATCCAGTTCCGCCAGTTCAGGGCGACGGGCAATGACCGCTTCTATATAGGCAAAGAAGCGCGGCACATCGCCCAGATAGCGCGGCTTGCCGTCGCGGTGGCAAATACGCGCGAAAATCCCGATGACCTTGAGATGGCGCTGCACGCCCATCAGGTCGCTGGCCCGCAGGAAATCCTCGAAGTCCGGCTGGACCGGGATGCCAAGCGCACCGGCCTGCTGCCAGTAATCCTCGAGCCAGCCACGCACGCGCTCCTCGGGCCAACTGAGAAAGGCATCCTTGAACAGACACGTGACGTCATAGGTCACCGGGCCGTAGACCGCATCCTGAAAGTCCAGTACGCCGGGGTTCGGTTCGCTGAGCATCAGGTTGCGCGGCATGTAGTCGCGATGAACCAGCACTTTCGGCTGAGCCAGCGCGCTGTTGATCAGCAGGTCGCTGGCCTGCTGCCAGAGCGCTTGTTGAGCAGCATCGAATTCGATACCCAGCTCATGCTTGACGTACCACTCAGGAAACAGCTCCAGCTCCCGGCGCAGCAAAGCGACGTCGTAGCTGGGCAGTGGCGCGACCATCGGCAGTTGCTGGAAAGCCAGCAGGGCCTGCAGGGCGTCACGGAATAATGGGTCGGCATTGTCGCCGTTGATCACGTCCAGATACGTCTGATTGCCCAGGTCATTGAGCAAAAGAAAACCGCGCTCAAGGTCTTCGGCATAAATTTTTGGCACGTTGATGCCGGATTTAGCCAGCAAAAAAGCAATGTCCACGAAGGGTTTGCAGTTTTCCTGGGGCGGTGGCGCATCCATCACGATCAAACTGCGGCCCTCGCCTTCCCAGCGGAAATAACGGCGAAAACTCGCGTCGCTGCTGGCCGCAGTCAACGTGGCCGGGGGTACGGCGCCCCAGCCCTGCTGAACAAAAAGGATCGGCAGCTGCTCATCGAGCCAAACTTTCAGGTGTTGCAGGCGTACATCTTGGTCAGGCATTGCAAGGGTCTCCGACGGCGCTAGCCGTCAAGCGGGTCATGCTTTATTATCCAGCATCTTTTTCAGACCATCGAGAGGCGTGCGGCCCACACCGCGGGCAGATGGCACGCAGGAAGCCCGGACTAATAAGATGGCATTGAAATCCCCCGCGTTTCGTAAAAAATTTCCGTTGCTGGTCACCGGCAGTCTGCTGGCCCTGCAACCCTTGGCCTCTTCATTCGTCGTCGCGGCAGAGCAGTATGACTGCTCCGTCTCCGCTTCGGGTGCCTGGGACTGTTCGCCCAAGACGCCGGCTGCTGCATTGCCGCCACGTCCGGTGCATGACGGCAGTGCGGTTTCCGCCAGCGGCGAGGCCCCGGCCGACAGCAGCTCGGGCGAAGAAGCCGGCGACAAGCCCGTGCTCGTCACCGAAGCCAAAGGCCGCGGCCTGAAGTCTCGCAGTGCGGACTACAGTCACCTGGACTGGGTTCCACGGGAGAACCTCACCCCTGCCCAATTGGCCGAAACCGGTCCTTATTGCGCCGGCGCCTATATCGAGCCCGTTCGTCCTGGCATGAATGACAAGACGGACAAAAGCGACGCTCCGACCTTCCTTGGCGCCAAAGCATCGCGCTACCAGCAGGAAGAGCAGGTGGCAACGCTGGCCGGCGACGTGGTCATGCGTCAAGGCAGCATGCAGGTCGAGGCCGACGAGGCCAACCTGTACCAGGCTGAAAACCGCGGCGAGCTGAGCGGCAACGTGCGCGTTCGCGATAACGGTGCGCTCATCGTCGGCGACCACGCCGATGTGCAGTTGGACACTGGCGAAGCCAAGGTCGACAACGCCGAATACGTGATGCACAAGTCGCGCATCCGCGGTAACGCGCTGTACGCCAAGCGTGCTGAAAACGCGATCATCCGCCTCAAGGACGGTACGTACACCACGTGCGAGCCGGGCAGCAACGCCTGGACACTCAAGGGCAACAACATCACCCTGAACCCGGCTACCGGCTTCGGCACCGCCACCAACGTGACGCTGCGGGTCAAGGACTTCCCGGTCCTGTATACGCCGTACATCTATTTCCCGATCGATGACCGTCGCCAGTCCGGCTTCCTGCCGCCGACAATCGGCACTGGCAGCGATACCGGCTTTTTGCTGGTCACCCCGTATTACTTCAACCTGGCACCCAACTACGATGCCACGTTGTACCCACGTTACATGAGCAAGCGCGGCCTGTTGATGGAAGGCGAATTCCGCTACCTGACCAAGTCCAGCGAAGGTCAGTTCGGTGCGGCGTACCTCAACGATGAAGACGATGAACGCAGCGGCCAGTCCGACTACGACAAGACCCGCTACATGTACAACTGGCAGCACAAGGGCGGGCTCGATTCGCGTGTGCTGACGGAAGTCGACTACACCAAGATCAGCGATCCTTATTACTTCCAGGATCTGCAGTCCGACCAGATTGGTGTCGAGTCAAATGACTACGTGAACCAGCAGGGCGCCGTCAGCTATCGGGGTGACAACTACGTTGCGCGGCTGAATGCCCAGGCTTACCAGATGGCGACGATTTCGAAGATCACGCCGTATAACCGCCTGCCGCAGATCACCTTCATTGGCGACCTGCCGCAGCACCCGTATGGTCTGGATTTCGCCTACAAGACGGAGCTGGTGCGGTTTGATCGAGATTTACGGACCGGCAATTACACCGATGAGGACGGCAACGCCGAGCGATGGCTGGACACCAACGTTCGCGGCCTGGCACGGGCTAACGGCAATCGCCTGAACCTGGCGCCGGTTGTGAGCCTACCAATGGAAGCAAGCTATGGCTTCATCAAGCCGTCGCTTAAATACCAGTACACCCAATACGATCTGGACCTGGATGGCACGGGCAAGTCGCAAATTGCCGCACAGTCTGCCGAGGCTGATCGCCTGCGGGGTACTTATAGTGGCAGCCAGAGCCGCGGCGTCCCAATCGCCAGCATCGACAGCGGTCTGTACTTCGACCGGGACACCCAGTGGTTTGGCAGTAACTACCGTCAAACCCTGGAGCCGCGCCTGTTCTACCTCTATGTTCCGGAGAAAGATCAGAGCGACATCCCGGTTTTCGACACTGGCGAATCCACCTTCAGCTACTCCTCGCTGTTCCGGGACAACCGTTTCTCCGGCTCCGACCGTGTCGGCGACGAGAACAAACTCTCCCTGGGCGTGACCAGCCGCTGGATCCAGGAAAACGGTTTCGAGCGCCAGCGCGTCAGCGTCGGCCAGGCCTTTTACTTCAAGGACCGCGAAGTTCAACTGCCAGGCATCGATTTCAACACGCGTGAAGATGCCAAGTCAGACGTATCTCCTTATGCACTGGAGTACGAATTCCGCTGGAACCGCGATTGGCGAACCACGGCTACGTACAACTGGGACCCGGACACCCGCAGCCCCCGCTCTGGCAGCGCGATGTTCCACTACCAGCCTGAAGACAACCCGAACAAGGTCATCAACGCCGGTTACCGCTACCGCAACGACCAGGTGCGCTACGACCAGACTACTGGCCAATGGTCCGTGGGTGGTGGCGACTATGGCACTCCGGGCACTCCGGGCTACGTGAAGGACTACTACAAGATCCAGCAGCACGACTTCTCGGTCATCTGGCCGGTCGTGCCGCAGTGGAATCTCATCAGCCGCTGGCAGTATGACTACAACCGCAACCGTACCCTGGAAGCCTTCGGTGGTTTCGAATACGACAACTGCTGCTGGAAACTGCGCCTGATCAACCGTTACTGGGTCGACTATGAAGAGTTCAGTCAAGCCGCCCCGGAAAACGAGAAGGGCGACCACGGCATCTTCCTCCAAATTGTCCTGAAGGGACTCGGCGGCCTCACCGGCGCCAAGGTAGAGAGCTTCCTCGACAAAGGCATCCAAGGTTATCGTGAACGTGAAGACCAAGCTTTCTGATTGTCTGCGCCCGCTGATGCTGGGCGCGCTGTTCCTGGGTACTGCGGCCAACGCCGCGGTACAGCCCATCGACAAAGTGGTGGCTATCGTCGACAACGACGTGGTCATGCAAAGCCAGCTGGACCAGCGCGTCCATGAAGTGCAGCAGACCATCGCCAAGCGCGGTGGTGGCTTGCCGCCTCCGGGCGTACTGGATCAACAGGTGCTCGAACGCCTGATCGTCGAAAACCTGCAATTGCAGATTGGCGAACGCTCGGGCATCCGCATCACTGATGAAGAATTGAACCAGGCCGTCGGCACCATTGCCCAGCGCAACAACATGAGCGTCGACCAGTTCCGCGCCGCCCTGGCTCGCGACGGCCTCTCTTACGAGGACGCTCGCGATCAGATCCGCCGCGAGATGATCATCAGCCGTGTGCGCCAGCGTCGTGTAGCCGAACGCATCCAGGTGTCCGAGCAGGAAGTGAAAAACTTCCTCGCCTCCGATCTGGGCAAGATGCAGCTTTCCGAGGAACTGCACCTGGCGAACATCCTGGTTCCTACCCCGGAAAGCGCCAACTCCGAAGCCATCCAGAATGCTTACCGCCAGGCGATGGACATCTACCAGCAGCTCAAGCAAGGCGCCGACTTCGGTCAGATGGCCATTGCCAGGTCTGGCAGTGACAACGCCCTGGAAGGTGGTGATATGGGCTGGCGCAAAGCCGCCCAATTGCCCCCTCCGTTCGATCGCGAACTGAGCAGCATGGCCGTGGGTGACATCACTCAACCAGCCCGCACGCCCGGCGGCTTCATTATCCTCAAGCTGTTGGAAAAGCGCGGTGGCGGTGCTCAGGTGCGTGACGAAGTGCATGTTCGTCATATCCTGATCAAGCCAAGCGAGATCCGCAGCGAAGCCGAGACCCAGCGTCTGGCGCAAAAGCTTTATGAGCGCATCGAAGCGGGTGAAGATTTCGCCGAGCTGGCCAAGAGCTTCTCGGAAGACCCGGGTTCAGCCCTCAACGGCGGCGACCTGAACTGGGTTGACCCGAACGCACTGGTGCCCGAGTTCCGCCAGGTGATGGCCGAGACACCACAAGGCCAGTTGTCCAAGCCGTTCAAGAGCCCTTATGGCTGGCACGTACTGGAAGTCCTTGGCCGCCGCGCCACCGACAGCACCACCCAGGCTCGTGAACAACAGGCGATGACCGTGCTGCGCAACCGCAAATACGACGAAGAGCTGCAAACCTGGCTGCGTCAGATTCGCGATGAAGCCTACGTCGAAATCAAACTCCCTGGTGCAGACCAGGCAGCGCAGTGAAACCCAAGCGTTTCGCGCTGACACCCGGCGAGCCTGCCGGCATCGGTCCCGACCTGTGCCTGCTGCTCGCCTCGCAACCCCAGCCACATCCCCTGATAGCCATCACCAGCCGCGACCTGCTCCTCGAGCGGGCTGCGCAGCTGGGGGTGGTCGTCGACCTGCTGCTGGTGACACCGGGAGCCTGGCCGGATGTCCCGGCACCCGCCAACAGCCTGTATGTCTGGGATACGCCACTGGGCGCCCCGGTGGTTACCGGGCAACTGGACAAGACCAACGCGGCATTCGTCCTGCAAACCCTGACCCGCGCTGCCCAGGGCTGCCTGGACGGGAGTTTCGCCGGCATGATCACCGCTCCGGTGCACAAGGGCGTGATCAACGAATCCGGGATTGCCTTTTCCGGGCATACCGAGTTCCTGGCGGACCTGACCCACACCACGCAGGTGGTAATGATGCTCGCCACCCGCGGCCTGCGCGTGGCACTGGTGACCACGCACCTGCCCTTGCGGGACGTCGCCGAGGCCATCACCCCGCAACGCCTGGAGCGGGTCACGCGGATATTGCACGCCGACCTGCAGGAAAAGTTCGGCATCGCCCGGCCCCGTATCCTGGTGTGCGGGCTCAACCCCCATGCCGGTGAAGGCGGACATCTGGGCCATGAAGAAATCGACACCATAGAACCCACCTTGGAGCGCTTGCGCAGCGAGGGCATGGACCTGCGTGGCCCGCTGCCTGCCGACACTCTGTTCACCCCCAAATATCTGGAGCACTGCGACGCGGTGCTGGCGATGTACCACGATCAGGGCCTGCCCGTACTGAAGTACAAAGGCTTCGGCGCGGCAGTCAACGTAACCCTGGGCCTGCCGATCATCCGCACATCGGTGGACCATGGCACCGCCCTGGACCTGGCCGGCAGTGGCAGGATCGATACCGGCAGCCTGCAGGTCGCCTTGGAAACCGCCTACCAGATGGCCGAGACCCATTTATGACCGAGCAATACCAACACCGCGCGCGTAAGCGCTTCGGCCAGAACTTCCTGCATGACGCTGGCGTAATCGATCGCATCCTGCGCTCCATCAATGCCAAACCCGACGATCGCCTGCTGGAGATTGGCCCGGGCCAGGGCGCGCTGACCGAAGGCCTGCTCGGCAGCGGTGCGCAACTGGATGTGGTGGAACTGGACAAGGATCTGATCCCGATCCTCAACCAGCAGTTCGCTGGCATGAGCAATTTCAACCTGCACCAGGGCGACGCGCTGAAGTTTGACTTCAATAGCCTGGAGGCTGCGCCCAATAGCCTGCGGGTGGTGGGGAATCTGCCGTACAACATCTCCACGCCGCTGATCTTTCATCTGCTGAGCAACGCTGGCCTGATCCGCGACATGCACTTCATGTTGCAAAAAGAGGTGGTCGAACGGCTCGCTGCTGGCCCTGGCGGCGGTGACTGGGGTCGCCTGTCGATCATGGTTCAGTACCATTGCCGGGTCGAACATCTGTTCAACGTAGGCCCCGGGGCATTCAACCCGCCCCCCAAAGTCGACTCGGCCATCGTCCGCCTGGTACCCCATGCCGTCCTGCCGCACCCGGCCAAGGATCATCGCCTGCTGGAGCGCGTCGTACGCGAAGCTTTCAATCAGCGTCGCAAAACCCTGCGCAACACCCTGAAGCTATTGCTCAGCAGCGCCGAAATCGAAGCCGCCGGCGTTGACGGCAGCCTGCGTCCCGAGCAATTGGACCTGGCGGCGTTCGTGCGCCTGGCCGACAAACTCAGCGAACAGGTAACGCCCAAAGCCGACGCCATCTGACAAGCTCATCGCTATCGGGTGGGACGTCTGGTCTACTACCCGATACATGGCCTAGACTGATCTTCTCAGCTACGCCCGCGTCCCGCTTCGCTTTTAAGGCCTTTTTGCATGTCCGATCTTCGTTATCAGGTCGACGTCAGCGTCGCCACCCGCTTTCTGGCAGAACAGTCGCAACCTGAGCACAACCGTTTCGCCTTCGCCTATACCATTACCGTGAGCAACAACGGCTCATTGCCAGCCCGCCTGCTATCACGCCACTGGGTCATCACCGACGGCGATGGTCATGTTGAGCACGTGCGGGGCGAGGGTGTGGTCGGTCAGCAACCGCTGATCGACGCTGGAAAAAGCCACAGCTACAGCAGCGGGACGGTGATGACGACCAAGGTCGGCACCATGCAGGGCACGTACCAGATGCTGGCGGAGGACGGCACGCGTTTCGACGCGATCATCAAGCCGTTTCGCCTGGCGGTACCCGGAGCCCTGCACTGATGGCGACGTATGCGGTCGGCGATCTGCAAGGTTGCCTGGACCCGCTCAAATGCCTGCTGGAACGGGTCGCCTTCGACCCACAGAAAGACACGCTGTGGCTGGTGGGCGATCTGGTCAATCGCGGCCCACAATCGCTTGAGACCTTGCGCTTTCTCTACAACATCCGCGATTCGCTGGTCTGCGTGCTCGGTAATCACGACCTGCACCTGCTGGCCGCCTGGCAGAACATCGAGCGCCTGAAAAAATCCGATACCTTGAGCGAGATCCTCGATGCTCCCGATTGCGTCGAGCTGCTGGAATGGCTGCGCCTGCAAAAGCTCATGCACTACGACGAGCAGCGCAACCTGGCGCTGGTGCACGCCGGCATCCCACCCCAGTGGTCCTTGCGCAAGGCGCTCAAGTACGCCGGCGAAGTCGAACACGCGCTGCGCGACGACAACCTGTTCGGCCCCTACCTGGATGGCATGTACGGCAATGAACCGGTCAAATGGGACAACGATCTCACCGGCACCGCCCGTCTGCGAGTCATCACCAATTATTTCACCCGCATGCGCTTCTGCACCCGCGACGGTAAGCTGGACCTCAAGGGCAAGGAAGGCATCGAGACCGCGCCACCTGGCTACGCCCCTTGGTTCAAACACAAAGAGCGCAAGACCCGTAATCTGAAGATCATTTTCGGGCACTGGGCGGCACTGGAAGGCCAATCCGACGAACCTGGGGTTTTCGCCCTCGACACCGGATGCGTATGGGGTAGCGCGATGACGCTGATGAACGTCGACTCTGGCGAGCAACTGCGTTGCGAGTGTGACGAACAGGGTCACGCCAAATCCCTTCATCATCCGACCATTGCATCAGTAACGGCCGCTACCATCGTTTGATCGATGCCGCGCGTCAGGCTACAGGAGTCCCAAATGACCGCTTTTAAACGCATCCCCCCAGAGCAGGCCCAGGCCCTGCGTGAAACAGGCGCGGTTGTCGTCGACGTTCGAGATCCGGCCACCTTCGCCGCCCTGCACATCAGCGGCTCGACCCATCTGGATAACCACTCCCTCTCCGATTTCATCCGCAATGCGGACCTCGATGCCCCCGTGGTGGTGGTCTGTTATCACGGCAACTCCAGCCAGAGCGCAGCCGCTTACCTGGTCAGCCAAGGCTTCTCCGATGTCTATAGCCTGGACGGCGGTTTTGAGCTGTGGCGCACGACTTATCCTGCAGAAACAGCCCCAGGTAACCCGGAATAATTTTTATGACGCCCAAGCCCACGTGAACCGCGGGTTTGGGTGATGGCGGACGAACGGTCTGCCACAACTAATTACGCATTCAACCTTTACCTCTCCGATTCCGAACTATCCTTAGCCTCAGGCCATCCAAAACAGGGGAGAGCCGGTACACCGGCGCGCGGGTTCATCGGGAGACAGCTTTCAGGAGACGGCATTTCTGAAAGCATTCTGGGGGGTAAACGGCAGCTGGGTTCCCAGCGGCCGACCAGCATCGACTGATTGATCCGACACCGGCTCCACGTATCGAGCGAGGTGACGTCATGAGTATTTTTAGCCACTTCCAGCAACGTTTCGAGTCCACGCGGCAGGAGGAATACTCGCTGCAGGAATACCTCGATCTCTGCAAGCAGGACCGCAGCGCCTACGCATCGGCTGCGGAACGCCTGTTGCTGGCAATCGGAGAACCGGAACTGCTGGATACCTCGGCCAATTCGAGGCTTTCGCGGATCTTTTCCAACAAGGTGATTCGCCGCTATCCGACCTTCCAGGACTTCCATGGCATGGAAGAGTGCATCGACCAGATCGTGTCCTATTTCCGCCACGCAGCTCAGGGTCTGGAAGAAAAGAAACAGATCCTGTACCTGCTTGGTCCCGTCGGTGGCGGTAAATCGTCCCTGGCCGAGAAGCTCAAGGAACTGATCGAAAAGGTGCCCTTCTACGCCATCAAGGGTTCTCCCGTGTTCGAATCCCCCCTGGGGCTGTTCAACGCTACCGAAGATGGCGCGATTCTGGAAGAAGACTTCGGTATTCCGCGCCGCTACCTCAATACCATCATGTCGCCATGGGCCACCAAGCGCCTGGCCGAGTTCGGCGGTGACATCAGCCAGTTCCGGGTGGTCAAGCTCTACCCTTCGATCCTCAACCAGATCGCGGTGGCCAAGACCGAACCGGGGGATGAAAACAACCAGGACATTTCGGCCCTCGTGGGCAAGGTCGATATCCGCAAGCTGGAAGAGTTTCCTCAAAACGACGCCGACGCCTACAGCTATTCGGGTGCGCTGTGCCGGGCCAACCAAGGCCTGATGGAATTCGTCGAAATGTTCAAGGCGCCCATCAAAGTGCTGCACCCCCTGCTGACCGCAACCCAGGAAGGCAACTACAACAGCACTGAAGGCCTCGGGGCGATTCCGTTCAGCGGCATCCTGCTGGCGCACTCCAACGAATCGGAATGGCACACCTTCCGCAACAACAAGAACAACGAAGCCTTCATCGACCGGATCTACATCGTCAAGGTGCCCTACTGCCTGCGAGTCACCGATGAGGTCAAGATCTACGACAAGCTCCTGTTCAACAGCTCGTTGTCCAAGGCCCACTGCGCCCCCGACACACTGAAGATGCTTGCCCAGTTCACGGTGCTGTCGCGCCTGAAGGAGCCGGAAAACTCCAACATCTATTCGAAGATGCGCGTCTATGACGGTGAGAACCTCAAGGACACTGATCCGAAGGCCAAGTCGATCCAGGAATACCGCGACAACGCGGGAGTCGATGAAGGGATGAATGGTCTGTCCACACGTTTTGCCTTCAAGATTCTGTCCAAGGTCTTCAACTTCGATCCACACGAGATCGCAGCCAACCCGGTTCACCTGCTGTATGTGTTGGAACAGCAGATCGAGCAGGAACAATTCCAGGCGGAAACCCGCGAGCGTTACCTGCGTTTCCTGAAGGAGTATCTGGCTCCGCGTTATATCGAGTTCATCGGCAAGGAAATCCAGACCGCGTACCTGGAGTCCTACAGCGAATATGGGCAGAACATCTTCGATCGCTACGTGCTTTACGCGGACTTCTGGATCCAGGATCAGGAATACCGCGATCCGGAAACCGGCGAAATCCTCAACCGCGTGGCGCTGAACGAGGAACTGGAAAAAATCGAGAAACCGGCCGGGATCAGCAACCCCAAGGATTTCCGCAACGAAATCGTCAACTTCGTCTTGCGGGCCCGGGCCAACAACAACGGCAAGAACCCGACCTGGCTCAGCTACGAGAAGCTGCGGGTGGTCATCGAGAAGAAAATGTTCTCCAACACCGAAGACCTGCTGCCAGTCATCAGTTTCAACGCCAAGGCCAGCAAGGAGGACCAGCAAAAACACAACGACTTCGTCACACGCATGGTCGAACGTGGCTACACCGACAAACAGGTACGACTGCTCTCCGAGTGGTACCTGCGGGTCCGGAAATCGCAGTGAGGCAGTGAAGCAGCGGCAAGCTTCAAGCCTTGAGCTGCAGGGGCGCTCACCGTCCCTGCGCTTGCGGCTTGCAGCTTGAAGCTGAGAACTTGAAGCTGCCCAGAGGGCCACCTATGAGCTATGTGATCGACCGACGCCTTAATGGCAAGAACAAAAGCACGGTGAACCGCCAGCGGTTTCTGCGGCGTTACCGCGACCATATCAAGAAGGCCGTCGAAGAGGCGGTCAGTCGCCGTTCCATTACCGACATGGAACATGGCGAGCAGATCAGCATCCCCGGACGCGACATCGACGAGCCGGTGCTTCACCACGGGCGTGGCGGCAAACAGACTGTCGTGCACCCCGGCAACAAGGAATTCACTAGCGGCGAACACATTCCGCGTCCGCAAGGCGGAGGTGGCGGGAGAGGTCCGGGCAAGGCCGGTAACTCCGGCGAGGGCATGGACGAATTCGTGTTCCAGATTACCCAGGAGGAATTCCTGGAGTTCATGTTCGAGGACCTCGAGCTGCCGAATCTGGTCAAGCGCAACCTGACCGGCACCGATACGTTCAAGACGGTGCGCGCCGGCATCAGCAATGAAGGCAATCCTTCGCGTATCAACATTATCCGTACGCTTCGCTCGGCCCATGCCCGGCGCATCGCGCTGTCTGGCAGCAGCCGGGCAAAGTTGCGCGAGACAAAGGAGGAGCTCGCCCGCCTCAAGCGCGAAGAACCCGACAATTTTGGCGATATTCAGGAGCTGGAAGCGGAGATCGAAAAACTTAGCGCGCGGATTCACCGTGTGCCATTTCTCGATACCTTCGACCTCAAGTACAACCTGCTGGTGAAACAACCCAACCCCAGCTCCAAGGCCGTGATGTTCTGCCTGATGGACGTGTCGGGGTCCATGACCCAGGCCACCAAGGATATTGCCAAGCGTTTCTTCATCCTGTTGTACCTGTTCCTCAAACGGAACTACGACAAGATCGATGTGGTGTTCATCCGCCACCACACCAGCGCCAGGGAAGTCGACGAAGAGGAGTTCTTCTATTCCCGGGAAACCGGCGGCACGATCGTTTCCAGTGCCCTGAAGCTGATGCAGGAAATCATGGCCGAACGCTATCCGGCCAATGAATGGAACATCTACGCCGCCCAGGCGTCCGACGGCGACAACTGGAACGATGATTCACCCATTTGCCGCGACATCCTGATCAACCAGATCATGCCGTTCGTCCAGTACTACACCTATGTGGAAATTACTCCACGGGAACATCAGGCCTTGTGGTACGAATATGAACGCATTGCCGAAGCGTTTTCCGACACATTTGCCCAGCAGCAACTGGTCTCGGCCGGGGACATCTACCCGGTCTTCCGTGAACTCTTCCAGCGCAGGTTAGTGACATGACCGCCAAAAAAGAGCAGAAGCGTCAACCCATCTCCACCGGCTCCGAATGGACGTTCGAGCTGATCCAGGCCTACGACCGGGAAATCAGCCGTATCGCGGACCGTTATGCCCTGGACACTTACCCGAACCAGATCGAGGTGATCACCGCCGAGCAGATGATGGACGCCTACGCGTCGGTCGGCATGCCTTTGGGCTATCACCACTGGTCCTACGGCAAGCACTTCCTCAGTACCGAGAAGTCCTACAGCCGCGGCCAGATGGGGTTGGCCTATGAGATCGTGATCAACTCCGACCCTTGCATCGCCTACCTGATGGAAGAAAACACCATCTGCATGCAGGCCTTGGTGGTGGCCCATGCTTGCTACGGCCACAACAGCTTCTTCAAGGGTAATTACCTGTTTCGCACCTGGACCGATGCCAGCTCGATCATCGATTACCTGGTATTTGCCAAGCAATACATCATGCAATGCGAGGAGCGTCACGGCATCGATGCCGTGGAAGACCTGCTGGACTCCTGCCACGCGCTGATGAACTACGGCGTGGACCGCTACAAACGACCGTATCCGATTTCCGCCGAAGAAGAACGCCGGCGTCAAAAGGATCGCGAAGAACATCTGCAAAAGCAGATCAACGATCTGTGGCGCACCATTCCCAAAGGGGCCGACAAGTACAGCGAGAAAGACAACGCGCGCTTCCCTGCCGAGCCTCAGGAAAACATCCTCTATTTCATTGAAAAACACGCTCCGCTGCTGGAGCCGTGGCAGAGGGAGATCGTGCGCATCGTGCGCAAGATCGCTCAATATTTTTATCCGCAACGCCAGACCCAGGTCATGAACGAAGGCTGGGCCACGTTCTGGCATTACACGCTCATGAACGACCTGTACGACGAAGGCCTGGTCACCGACGGTTTTATGATGGAGTTCCTCACGTCCCACACCAGCGTGGTGTTCCAGCCCGGTTTCGACAGCCCGTATTACAGCGGCATCAACCCTTATGCACTGGGCTTTGCCATGTACCGCGATATCCGGCGCATGTGTGAAAACCCCACAGAGGAGGATCGGCGCTGGTTCCCGGACATCGCCGGCTCGGACTGGTTGTCCGCTATCAAATTCGCCATGAGCAGCTTCAAGGACGAGAGCTTCATCCTCCAGTACCTCTCGCCCAAGGTCATCCGCGACCTGAAACTGTTCAGCATCCTCGATGATGACCAGAAAGATGACCTGCTGGTGCCTGCCATCCACGATGAAAGCGGTTATCGCGTCATCCGCGAGACACTGGCGGCGCAATACAACCTGGGCAACCGCGAACCCAACGTTCAGATCTACAGCATCGATCGCCGGGGCGATCGCTCGCTGACGCTGCGCCATCAGGCGCATGATCGCAAACCGTTGGGCGACTCAACCGATGAAGTCCTCAAGCACCTGCACCGCCTCTGGGGTTTCGACATCCATCTCGAAACCCTGCAAGGCGAGCAGGTGATGAAAACCCATCACGTGCCCCCCAGAACCGAGCAAACCGAAGGAGATTATGGCCGGTTGGACTTGGCTGTCATTCATCTTTGAACCCGTTTTCACCTCCGAAGGCCTGGCGCAAAGGTTATCCTGTCAGACCAACGGAGGTTTTTTATGCAGATCTATAAAGTCGGCGGCGCCGTTCGCGATCGCCTGCTGGGCATTCCTGTCACCGACATTGATTGGGTCGTGGTGGGGGCTACGGCCGAGGATATGCTCGCCAAGGGCTTTCGCCCGGTGGGAGCTGACTTTCCGGTATTCCTTGATCCCAAGACCGGGGAGGAATACGCCCTCGCCCGCACCGAACGCAAAAGTGGCCGCGGTTATGGCGGCTTCGTGTTCCATGCCAGCCCTGAAGTGACCCTCGAAGAAGACCTGATCCGCAGGGACCTGACGATCAACGCCATGGCCGAAGATGACCATGGCAATCTTACCGACCCGTATCACGGCCAACGCGATCTCAAAGCCCGCCTGCTACGCCATGTTTCCCCCGCGTTCGCCGAAGATCCACTCAGGGTCCTGCGGGTTGCCCGCTTTGCCGCGCGCTATGCTCCGCTCGGTTTCAAAGTGGCGGACGAAACCCTGGAACTGATGCGCCAGCTCAGCGACTCGGGCGAACTGCAAGCCTTGACCGCCGAACGCAGCTGGAAAGAAATTTCCCGCGCCCTCATGGAAAAACAACCGCAGGTGTTTATCCAGGTCCTGCGCGATTGCACAGCCCTCAAAGTCTTGATGCCCGAGGTGGATGCACTGTTCGGCGTGCCGCAACCCGAGGCCCATCACCCTGAAATCGACACTGGCGTCCACACCCTGAGCGTGCTGGAGCAGGCCGCGCTGCATGAACAGCCCCTGACGGTTCGTTGGGCGTGCCTACTGCATGACTTGGGCAAAGGCCTGACGCCCGCGCACGAATGGCCCCGGCATATCGCCCATGAACACACGGGCCTGAAGCTGATCAAGGCGGTCAATGAACGTTTCAAGGCACCGCGCGACTGTCAGGAGTTGGCTTTATTGGTCGGTCAATACCATACCCACGGCCATCGTGCGCTTGAGCTGAAGGCATCCACTTTGCTTGAGCTGTTGCAGAGTTTTGACGTGTATCGCCGCCCTCAGCGCTTCGAGGAGTTCATCGCCGCGTGCGAGATGGATGCGCGCGGCCGCAAGGGCCTGGAGAGTCGAAGTTATCCACAGGCGGATTACCTGCGTGGAGCGGCAGCGGCCGCACGCGGAGTAGCGGTGCAGCCCTTGCTGGAAAAAGGCTTCAAGGGACCTGAATTGGGCGAGGCGATCAAGCGTGAGCGTCTTCGGGCATTGAAAGCGTATAAAGACGCGGCGAGCTGAGAAAGCTTTGTGTCGGCTTGCATCTCGGCCATCGCGAGCAGGCTCGCTCCCACAGGCATCGCGGGCCGCTCAGGCGCAATGTCGGAGCGAGCCTGCTCGCGATGACGTCAGAGGCCTGACAGCAGCTCCAAAGGCGTGAGCGGTACACCCCGCCATTCAAAAGCCACCGGAGCCAACACCTGGTCAATCTGCGACTCATCCCACAAAGTCGCGAAGCTTTTGCCTACGCCAGGATGTATCCGATCGGGTGCAATCAACGACAATGGCCACAGGACAAAGGCGTTCTTGAGAATTTCGGCGCGGGGCAGGATCAAGCCGTCGAAATTGCCGACCTGCTCGCCATACAACAACACGTCGATATCCAGCGGCAGCCCTTTACGGTCCGGCGCATAACGACCGTTGTCTGCTTCGATGAACTTGAGGCGACGGTCCAGCTCCATCAGCGGCAGATCCGTGTAGGCAGCTACGACGAAATTGAAAAAAGGCCCGCTCTTGATCCCCACCGGCTGGCTCTCGAACACCGCCGAACAGCGTATGTCCACCAGGAAACCGGCAAGGGCTTCAAGACCTGCGCACAAGTGGGCTTCGCGCTCGATATTGCTGCCGAGCCCGAGAAAAACCTGAGTCAGCGACATCCGCGCTCGATCTCCACGCCCACGCCACTGGCGGCCGGCACAGCGCCGGGCTTGGTCACTTTCAGACGCAGCCAGGTAATCTTGAACTCGTCCATCAGCGCCTGAGCCAGTCGTTCGGCAAAGGTCTCAACCAATTGGAACTGGGCTTGCTCGGCAAATGCCTGGATGCGCGACGATACGCTGGCGTAATCGAGCGCCAGGGTCAGGTCATCGCCGGCGGCGGCCGGACGGTTATCCCAGGCGAAACTCAGATCCAGCCGCAGACACTGGCGGATGCCGCGCTCCCAGTCGTAGGCACCAATGACCGTGTCGACTTCCAGGCCTTCGATAAACACTCTGTCCAAGCACTCTTCTCCGCAGCACGACAAGGGCGCAATGCGCCGTTAGAATCAGGGCGTCCTCGCCCGGAATAGTTAGCATGTTTTGGTTACTGGCGACTTTCGCCTACCTGCTTGGCTCGCTGTCCTTCGCCATTTTGCTCAGCCGCCTGACCGGTCGCCCGGATCCGCGAATGAGTGGCTCGGGCAATGCCGGCGCCACCAACATGCTGCGCCTGGCCGGACGCAAACTTGCCATCCTGACCTTGCTTGGCGACCTCTGCAAAGGCCTTGTCCCGGTTCTGCTCGCCAATCTTGCAGGACTTTCGTTGCAGCAACAGGCCTGGATCGGTGTCTGCGCCGTCCTCGGTCACTTGTTCCCGCTGTACTTTCGCTTTCGCGGCGGCAAGGGTGTCGCCACCGCCGCCGGCATGCTGCTGGGTCTGTATCCACCCGCCGCCCTGCTGGCCGTCGCTGCCTGGCTGCTGACGTTCTACCTGACCCGTACCAGCTCCCTGGCCGCCCTGATCGCCACACCGCTGATCCTGCCATTGCTGGCCTGGCAGGAGCCGGCGGCCTTGCTGCCGGTGACGGCACTCGTTGCACTGATCGTCTGGCGCCACCGGGGCAATCTACGCGACCTGTTTGCCGGGCGCGAACGGCATTTTTAATCCAATCGCCCTACAGCGGTGACAACTGCTCCATGGGCCAGCGCGCCTGCACGCTGATTGCCAGGCTTTCGTGCTGGCCGGCTTGCAAACGCTGGCATCCGGCGAAGGCAATCATCGCCCCGTTATCTGTGCAGAACTCCGGCCTGGCGTAGTAAACGTCGCCGTTCATGCTGCCAAGCATGTTCTCTAGTGACAAGCGCAAAGCCTTGTTCGCACTGACTCCGCCAGCGATCACCAGACGCTTGAGTCCGGCCTGTTTCAGGGCGCGCTTGCACTTGATGGTCAAAGTCTCCACCACCGCCTGCTGGAACGCCAGCGAGATGTCGCAACGGGCTTGCTCGCCGTCGTCTCCGGCGCTGACGCATTGCTGCCAGGTGTTCAGGGCGAAGGTTTTCAGGCCGCTGAAGCTGAAATCCAGGCCGGGGCGGTCACACATCGGCCGCGGGAAGACGAAACGCCCTTCCACTCCGTGGGCCGCCAACCGTGCGATTTCCGGTCCGCCCGGGTAATTGAGGCCCATCATCTTCGCGGTCTTGTCGAAGGCTTCACCGGCAGCGTCGTCCAGGGTTTCCCCCAACAGTTCGTATTGGCCGATGCCATCGACCCGGACCAACTGTGTATGACCGCCAGAGACCAACAAAGCGACGAACGGAAACTCAGGCGGTTGCGGCTCCAGCATCGGCGCCAGCAAATGACCTTCCATGTGATGCACACCCAAGGCCGGGATACCCCAGGCGAAGGCGAGCGCCTGGGCACAGGAAGCACCCACCAGCAGCGCGCCCACCAGGCCCGGCCCGGCGGTGTAGGCAATGGCGTCGATCTCGGTCGGCACACAGCCGGCCTCGGCCAGGACCTGGCGAATCAAGGGCAGCATGCGCTTGACGTGATCGCGGGACGCAAGCTCGGGCACCACGCCGCCATAGGCGCGGTGCAGGTCGATCTGGCTGAACAGCGCATCGGCCAACAGGCCGCGTTCACTGTCGTATAATGCGACACCGGTTTCGTCGCAGGAGGTTTCTAATCCCAGTACTAGCATGGGTTTGCGCCTTGTAGAGGCTGAATTCGAAGGCGCGCATAATAGTCGTCACGTTGTGCCCCGACCAGCGGTTTTCGATCAGAGGCTTTGCATTCCGAGCGATGAGGGGTTAACATCCGCAACCCTTAAAAACCGACGTCTTCAAGTGCTCTTTTGCCGCGAGGATGTTGACCCCGGTAATGAATGAAGGTAGCTCTGGATGCCAGCCGTCAAAGTAAAAGAGAACGAACCCTTCGACGTAGCTCTGCGTCGTTTCAAGCGCTCCTGCGAAAAAGCCGGTGTTCTGGCTGAAGTTCGTAGCCGCGAATTCTACGAGAAGCCGACTTCCGAGCGTAAGCGCAAAGCAGCAGCCGCTGTTAAGCGTCACGCCAAGAAAGTTCAGCGCGAACAGCGCCGCGCCGTACGTCTGTACTAATACACAGACGTCCGTAGCAAGCTTCTGCCAAGCCCGGCCCTCAAGCCGGGCTTATGGCATTTGCGGAAAACGCTTGATGCTTCACTGTCAAAGTCGCACATGCGACCGAGACAACCTGCTTTACCACGTCAGACCTGGCTCTTTTGCCAGCGGTGCACGTCTCTTCTGACGAGCCTTCCAAGGCTACTGACGAGCACACCCTGATTCCTCTAACGACGATCAGCCCAAGGCACCTGCTTGCGTGCCCGCCTGATGATCCGAGGCCTGAACGGCCGTTACCGGACTCAGCGCAACATATTCAAACAGTCGAATACTGATTAGTGATTAACGTCAGTGGACTATCGGCAGATACACTTCCCGACAGCGATGATGCAGACGACCCGGTCGAGCCACCGTTTTACCGTGCCTCAAGACCAAGAGTCGGTTACGCCTGCTGATTTCGGGTCCATATTTCGCGCAGTGATGATGAGAACGCCATGGCCGGGCTGATTCCCCAGAGCTTTATTGACGACCTCCTGAACCGCACCGACATCGTCGATGTGGTCAGCTCTCGCCTGCAAATGAAAAAAGCCGGCAAGAATTACACGGCCTGCTGCCCGTTCCACAAGGAAAAGACCCCGTCCTTCAGCGTCAGCCCCGACAAACAGTTTTACTACTGTTTCGGCTGTGGCGCTGGCGGCAATGCCCTCGGCTTCATCATGGACCACGACAACCTGGACTTCCCCCAGGCTGTCGAAGAACTGGCCAAAGCCGCCGGCATGGAAATTCCCCGCGAGGAAAGTGGCCGAGCGCACAAACCGCGCCAACCCACCGACTCGCCGCTCTACCCATTGCTAACCGCGGCGGCCGATTTTTATCGCCAGGCCCTCAAAAGCCATCCTGCCCGCAAGGCAGCCGTGGATTATCTCAAGGGCCGCGGCCTGACCGGGGAAATCGCCCGGGATTTCGGCCTCGGCTTTGCCCCACCCGGCTGGGACAATCTGTACAAGCACTTAAGCAGCGACACCTTGCAGCAACGCGCGATGATCGACGCCGGCCTGCTGATCGAGAATGCCGAAACCGGCAAGCGCTATGATCGCTTCCGCGACCGGGTAATGTTCCCGATCCGTGACACGCGCGGACGGATCATCGCGTTTGGCGGCAGGGTCCTGGGCGACGACAAACCCAAGTATCTGAACTCCCCGGAGACCCCGGTATTCCATAAAGGACAGGAACTCTACGGGCTGTACGAAGCGCGCAAGAACAACCGCAACCTCGACGAAATCATCGTCGTCGAAGGTTACATGGACGTGATCGCCCTGGCCCAGCAAGGTTTACGCAATGCCGTTGCGACCCTGGGCACCGCCACCAGCGAAGAGCACATGAAGCGCCTGTTTCGCGTCGTGCCCAGCGTGCTGTTCTGCTTCGACGGCGATCAGGCCGGCCGCAATGCCGCCTGGCGAGCACTGGAAGCGACATTGCCATGCCTGCAGGATGGGCGGCGAGCGCGCTTCCTGTTTTTACCCGAGGGCGAGGACCCGGATACCCTGGTGCGCTCCGAAGGCACCGATGCTTTCCGTGCGCGGATCAACCAGCACGCGCAACCGCTGGCCGATTATTTTTTCCAGCAGTTGACCGAAGAAGCCGATCCACGCTCCCTCGAAGGCAAGGCTCATATGGCCACCCTCGCGGCACCGTTGATCGACAAGGTACCCGGCGCCAACTTGCGCACACTGATGCGCCAGCGTCTGACCGAAATCACCGGCCTGAACAGTGAAACGGTCAATCAGTTGGTCCACAGCGCCCCCCAGGAAGCACCGCCGGCTTACGACCCAGGCATTGATTACGACGCGATGCCGGATTTCGCCGACTATCATCAACCTCAGCAGGACTACGCGCCTGCGCAGGAATGGACACCCAAGAAACCGGGCAGCGGCGGCAAGAAATGGGACAAAAAACCCTGGGACAAGAACGGTAAGCGCGGCGATCGCGACCAGCCACGTGCCCCGCGCGTGCCGGCCGCCGTCGAACCACCAACACTGGCCGCCCTGCGGACTCTGCTGCACCACCCGCAACTGGCTGAAAAGGTCGAGGACGCCGGGCACTTCGCCGCCGAGGACCACAGCAATACGCAATTGCTGATCGCACTCCTTGAAGCCGTGCAGAAGAACCCCAAACTTAACTCTTTCCAGTTGATCGCCCGGTGGCACGGCACCGAACAAGGGCGCCTGTTGAAGGCCCTGGCCGAGAAGGAATGGTTGATTGATGGAGACAACCTTGAACAACAGTTTTTCGACACCATTACTAGCTTGTCCGCCCGCCAACGCGAGCGAAATCTGGAACAACTTCTGCGAAAAGCTCGCCAGAGCGAGTTGACCAGCGAAGAGAAAAACCAATTGCGCGATTTACTCAGCCGCAATGTTTGCGCATCAAACCCGACCTCAACTGGCGCGTGAGGTCACAGCTCAGGTATAATCCTCGGCTTGTTTTTTGCCCGCCAAGACCTTCAGTGGATAGGGTGTTATGTCCGGAAAAGCGCAACAGCAGTCTCGTATCAAAGAGTTGATCCTATTGGGTCGTGAGCAGGGCTACCTGACTTACGCGGAGGTCAACGACCACCTGCCGGAGGATATTTCAGATCCGGAACAGGTGGAAGACATCATCCGCATGATCAACGACATGGGGATCAACGTATTCGAGGTTGCTCCAGATAAGGATGCCCTTATGCTGGCCGACGCCGATACCGACGAGGCGGCCGCTGAAGAAGCGGCCGCAGCGTTGGCAGCGGTCGAGACCGACATTGGTCGCACCACCGATCCCGTGCGCATGTACATGCGTGAAATGGGTACGGTAGAGCTCCTCACGCGTGAAGGCGAAATCGAAATCGCCAAGCGCATTGAAGAAGGCATCCGCGAAGTGATGGGCGCAATCGCGCACTTCCCTGGCACGGTTGACCATATTCTCTCCGAGTACACCCGCGTCACCACCGAAGGTGGCCGCCTGTCCGACGTCCTGAGCGGTTACATCGACCCGGACGACGGTATCGCGCCGCCTGCAGCCGAAGTGCCGCCGCCGATCGACGCGAAAGCCGCCAAGGCCGACGACGACACCGATGACGACGACGCCGAAGCCAGCGACGACGAAGAAGAAGCCGAAAGCGGTCCGGATCCGGTCATCGCTGCCCAGCGTTTCGGCGCTGTGGCCGACCAGATGGAAATCACCCGCAAGGCGCTGAAGAAGCATGGCCGCAACAACAAGCAGGCAATTGCCGAGCTGTTGGCACTGGCCGAGCTGTTCATGCCGATCAAACTGGTGCCAAAGCAATTCGAAGGCCTGGTCGAGCGTGTCCGCGGCGCCCTGGATCGTCTGCGTCAGCAAGAGCGCGCGATCATGCAACTGTGCGTGCGTGATGCCCGCATGCCACGTGCTGATTTCCTGCGTCAGTTCCCTGGCCACGAAGTCGACGAAAGCTGGACCGATGCACTGGCCAAAGGCAAAAGCAAATACGCTGAAGCCATTGCCCGCCTGCAACCGGACATCATTCGTTGCCAGCAGAAGCTGACCGCGCTGGAGGCCGAAACCGGCCTGACCGTCGCCGAGATCAAGGACATCAACCGTCGCATGTCGATCGGTGAGGCCAAGGCCCGCCGCGCGAAGAAAGAGATGGTCGAAGCGAACTTGCGTCTGGTGATCTCCATCGCCAAGAAGTACACCAACCGCGGCCTGCAATTCCTCGATCTGATCCAGGAAGGCAACATCGGCCTGATGAAAGCGGTGGACAAGTTCGAATACCGTCGCGGCTACAAGTTCTCGACTTATGCCACCTGGTGGATCCGTCAGGCGATCACTCGCTCGATCGCCGACCAGGCCCGCACCATCCGTATTCCGGTGCACATGATCGAGACCATCAACAAGCTCAACCGCATTTCCCGGCAGATGTTGCAGGAGATGGGTCGTGAACCGACTCCGGAAGAGCTGGGCGAACGCATGGAAATGCCTGAGGACAAAATCCGCAAGGTATTGAAGATCGCCAAAGAGCCGATCTCCATGGAAACCCCGATCGGTGATGACGAAGACTCCCATCTGGGTGACTTCATCGAAGACTCCACCATGCAGTCGCCGATTGATGTCGCCACCGTTGAGAGCCTCAAGGAAGCGACTCGCGAAGTACTCTCCGGCCTCACTGCCCGTGAAGCCAAGGTACTGCGCATGCGTTTCGGCATCGACATGAATACCGACCACACCCTTGAGGAAGTCGGTAAGCAGTTTGACGTAACCCGCGAGCGGATTCGTCAGATCGAGGCCAAGGCCTTGCGCAAATTGCGCCACCCGACGCGAAGCGAGCACCTGCGCTCCTTCCTCGACGAGTGATGTTAAAAACCCCCGGCCCTGCCGGGGGTTTTGTTATGTGCAGATAAAATCCCCCCGCTACGCCCCCCCGCCCTATTGCCCGTCTACACTCGAAACATCCTCCCCAAGCCATGACGAGACCGTGATGCCCAGACTGACGGCCGTGATTTTGCTGTCATTGATGAGCTGGACCGCAACGGCTGGCGCGCTGACGCTCACCGACGAAGAGCGCCGCTGGCTCAAGGACCACCCCGACCTGCGCCTGGGTGTCGACGCCTCCTGGCCACCGTTCGAATTTCGCGACGATCAGGGGCGGTATCAGGGCCTGGCCGCCGACTACGTGGATGTTATCCGCGAGCGGCTGGCTGTCACGCTCACGCCTATCGAGCCCGTCAGCTGGACGATGGTGCTGGAGCAGGTCGCACAGGGCAAAATCGATCTTTTACCCGGCATCATGTCCACGCCCGAACGTCAGAACTACCTGGCCTTCACCCGCCCATATCTGGACTTCCCCATCGTCATCCTGGCCCATCATGGCGGTGCAGAACCTCATAACCTTGAGGATTTGTACGGGCTGAAAATCGCCGTGGTGGAAAACTATGCGCCCCACGAACTGTTGCGCAACCACCATCCAGACCTGAATCTGGTGGCGCTGCCCAATGTCAGCTCAGCCTTGCAAGCCTTGGCCACAGATAAAGTGGATGCGGTGGTGGGCGACCTGGCTTCCAGTGTCTGGAGCCTGCGCCAACTCAAGCTTGACGGGCTCTATGTCAGCGGAGAAACACCCTATCGCTATCAACTGGCCATGGGCGTCCCCCGGGAGAACAGGATACTGGTGGGTATCCTGGACAAGGTGATAGCGGACATGAGCCCGGCCCAGATCAGCGAAATCCAGGAGAAATGGGTCGGCAATGTCCGAGATTACCGAAGGTTCTGGTCAGACCTGCTGGTTTACGGCTTGCCGGCGCTGCTCCTCTTGAGCGGTGTCCTTGCGGCGGTGATTCGCATCAATCGCCGCCTCAGCTCAGAGATCGCGCGACGAGTCGATCTGGAACAAGAACTGCGCAGCAGCGAATACCACTACCGCGGGCTGGTGGAGAGCCTTTCAGCAATTGCCTGGGAGGCAAGGGTCAGTGACTTCACCTACAGCTACGTGTCGCCTCACGCCGAAGATCTACTCGGTTATCCCCTCTCCCACTGGCTGATTCCAGGGTTCTGGCGCAACATCATTCATCCTGCCGACCTGATCCGCGCCCAGAGCTATTGTGAGCATGAAGTGCTGGCGGGCCGGGACCATTGCATTGATTACCGCGTGATCACTGCTGACGGCCGCTGCCTGTGGGTGCGCGACATTGTCAGCCTGATCGAACACGGCCACGAACCGGTGATGCGCGGGCTGATGATCGACATCAGCGAAGCCAAACGCACCGAGGAAGCGCTGCGCCTCTCCGAGCAAAAATTCGCCTCGGTATTTCGTCAATGTCCGGACATCCTGGTGATAGCGCGCCTGATGGACGGTTGCCTGCTGGAGGTCAACAAAGCCTTCGAGGAGCAGATTGGCCTGAGCGCCGCAGAGGTGGTGGGCCAAACCGCGACCGAACTGAACATCTGGGGCATCCAGGACGTCGGCCCGGGCCTGCTGCAACGATTACAGGCCGGCAGTATCCGCAATCTGGAGATGCCTTTCCGTCGCAGCAATGGCCAGGTGTTCACCGGGCTGATCTCGGCCGAACCCTTCGACCTCGACACCACCCCAGCCCTGGTCGTGGTAGTCCGTGATATCAGCCAGCTCAAGGAAACACAGCAGCAGTTGCAGACTTCCGAAGAGAAGTTCGCCAAGGCCTTTCATGCCTCGCCCGACGGCCTGCTACTGTCCCGGCAAAGCGACGGCCTGCTGATTGAGGTCAACGAAGGCTTCAGCCGTATTACCGGTTTCAATAGCGCCTTGTCGGTGGACCGTTCCACCCTGGACCTGGGTATCTGGGTCAACCTCAATGAGCGCAAACAGATGCTCGACCAATTACAACGAGACGGTTATGTCAGGGACTTCAGATGTCATATCCGCCGTAACGATGGGCAGATAAGGCTCTGCGAAGTGTCCAGCCGCCCTCTGCCCATCGGCAACGAAGACTGCATGCTGACCATCGCCCGGGACATCACCGAACGCCACCTGATGCAGGAAAAACTGCAACAGGCAGCCACCGTGTTCGAAAGCACTGCCGAAGGCGTGCTGATCACCGATACACAACAGCACATCAGCGCGGTGAACCGCGCCTTCAGCGAGATCACCGGCTATAGCGAAACCGAAGCCTTGGGTCACACGCCGCGGCTGTTGGCTTCCGGCCTGCATGACAGTGCGTTCTATGCCGCGATGTGGCACCAGTTGACCGCCGAGGGACACTGGCAGGGGGAGATTTCCAACCGGCGTAAAAACGGCGAGTTGTATCCCAGTTGGCTGACCATCAGCGCGGTGCGTAACCGGGATCGGGAAATCACCCATTTCGTTGCGGTCTTTGCCGATATTTCCAGCCTCAAGCACGCCCAGGCCCGACTCGATTACCAGGCGCACCACGACCCGCTCACCGGCCTGCCAAATCGCACATTGTTCGAAAGCCGATTACTGACGGCGCTCAACAGCCAGCAGGAAGATGGCGGCCAGGGTGCGGTGCTGTTCCTGGACCTGGACCGCTTCAAGCACATCAATGACAGCTTGGGACACCCGGTGGGAGATCTGCTACTCAAGGGTATCGCCGTGCGCCTGCGCGAGCAGTTGCGCGATATCGATACCGTGGCGCGCCTGGGGGGTGACGAATTCATCATCCTGCTGCCAGGCCTGCAACAACCCAGCGACGCCGAACACATTGCCCAAAAACTGTTGAATTGCTTTGCCGCACCGTTCCAGGCCGGTGAACATGAGTTTTTCATCAGCGCCAGCATCGGCACCAGCCTGTACCCACAGGATGGCTGCGACGTCGCCACGCTGGTCAAGAATGCCGACGCGGCGATGTACCGCTCCAAGGCCAAGGGCCGCAACCGGGTTGAAAGCTACACCCGCGACCTCACCGCCCAGGCCAGTGAGCGGGTGGCACTGGAACACGAGTTGCGACGCGCCATCGAGCGCAACGAATTATCGTTGTCCTTCCAACCCAAATTCAGCCTTGCCGACAATCGCCTGGTGGGCGCCGAGGCGCTGATTCGCTGGACCCACCCCACATTTGGCGACGTACCGCCGGAGCATTTCATCCCGCTGGCCGAAGAAAACGGCATGATCCTGCAGATTGGCGACTGGGTACTGGAACATGCCTGTCGACAACTGTCCGAATGGAACGACGCCTACGAAAGCCTCGGCCCGCTGTCGGTCAACCTTGCCGGAGCCCAATTGCGCCAACCCAACCTGCTGGGGCGTATCGAACAGTTGCTGCGTGAGCACCACCTCAAGCCCGGCTTGTTGCAACTGGAAATTACCGAAAACTTCATCATGAGCCAGGCCGAAGAAGCCCTCGCGGTGCTGCACCAGCTGAAAAAACTCGGTGTGCAACTGGCGATAGACGACTTCGGCACCGGCTACTCCTCCCTGAGCTATCTCAAGCGTTTGCCACTGGACTTCCTCAAGATCGACCAGTCCTTCGTCCGTGGCCTGCCCGATGACCCGCACGACGTGGCCATCGTGCGGGCAATCATCGCGCTGGGCCGCAGTATGCAATTCACCATCATCGCCGAAGGCGTCGAGACCCTGGCCCAACAACAATTCCTGGCTGAAGAAGGGTGCGAACAGATCCAGGGCTACATCGTCAGCCTGCCCCTGTGCGCCGAAGAGTTCGCCGCAACGTTTCTTCGTATGACCGTATCGGATTTTTCGGATAGCACAGCCGAGAAACCGTCGCTATAATCCGCGGCCTACTGAGGGCCTATAGCTCAGTTGGTTAGAGCAGAGGACTCATAATCCTTTGGTCCACGGTTCGAGTCCGTGTGGGCCCACCATACTCAAAGCCGCGCATTGCGCGGCTTTTGCGTTTTTGAGCGGCGAGACTGGGCGCACTGGCCAAAGGTCTTCATAAACAACCGCTGCGCAATAAGCACGTCATCCATGCGATGTATACCCGCCCAGCTATAGTGAATTTCGCCTATACCGGACGTTTAGAAGATCAAACTGGCAGTAGCACTCAACTGAACAGACATTGGGCAGCCCCTGAGGCTGATTAAGCACAACTCTCAGGGCGCCGAAAGTACCGCTCTGTAGTACAGTTGCGCCCGCCAGGGCCCGGCCACTGCCAGCGATAAAGGTCGGTTTAGCCCTCGAACGACTCGACGGTGCCATATGGCGGGTTTTCGGATCGGGAACGATCGGCGGCACCGAAACGTCCGGAGACGCGAAATCGGATGTAAAACCAGGCATAAACCGATCGCGGGACGCTCAAGAGAGCGATTCCGCCGATAATAAGAAATATAGGAGAAACAGATGGAATTCCTGCAAACGCTGTTTGGGTATGTCGACAGCCTCACGTGGGGGTGGTCGCTCATACCCATTCTCGTGGTCTTCGGAGTGTTCATCACGATCATGTCGGGTTTCGTCCAGTTCGAATTCTTCGGCCGGATGTTCCGCGTGCTGTCAGGGAAGAACCAGAACAGCGACCCCAATAACCTCAGCGCGCGACAGGCGCTACTCGTATCCGTGGGCGGCCGCGTGGGCGGCGGAAACATTGCCGGTGTAGCCGTCGCGATCACGCTCGGTGGGCCCGGCGCGGTTTTCTGGATGTGGTGCATCGCGCTCGTCGGCATGGCGACAAGTCTCGTCGAATGTACGCTTGCCCAGATCTACAAGCGCACCGACGGGGAGCACTCCTTCCGTGGCGGCCCAGCCGACTATATCCGGCACGGCCTCGGCTCGAACTACAACTGGCTGGCGATAGTTTATGCAGTCTGCCTGCTGGCAGCCTTCGGCCTTGGCTTCAATGCCTTCCAAGGCAACACTGTGGCCGGCGCGATGCAGGATTCGTTCGGGATCAGCCGCCTTGTGACCGGGGCACTCCTGGTGCTTGTCACCGGTTTTGTGATCTTTGGTGGAATCAAGCGCATCGCCAAGGCGGCCGATGTCGTGGTGCCCGTCATGGCGCTGGGTTACCTGGCGCTTGCCCTGATCGTCATCGTGATGAACATCGGTGAAATTCCGGCGCTCTTCGTACGCATCGTCTCTAGCGCCTTCGGCTATGAAGAAGCCATCGCCGGTGGCATGGGGGCTGCGATTGCACAAGGCTTGCGCCGCGGGCTGTTCTCAAACGAGGCCGGGCTTGGTTCCGCACCGAACGTTGCAGCCACAGCGCTGGTACATCACCCGGTCAGCCAGGGCATCACCCAATCGTTCTCGGTCTTCATCGACACGATCGTGATTTGCTCGTGCACGGCTTTCATCATCCTGCTGGGTGATGTCTATGTTGCCGGTGCTACAGGTATCGACGGTGTCGTACTGACACAACAGTCACTGGCCAGCCATTTTGGTGAGTGGTCGCGCTACGCGTTGACTCTGGCGATCCTGCTCTTCGCCTTCTCGTCCATCATCTACAACGTCTATCTGGGTGAGAACGCACTGGCGGCCATCACCAAATCCAAACCGGCCCTGCTGGTGCTGCGCGTGTTTATCCTGGGCTTGATTTTCCTCGGCGCCGCGGCCCCGAACGCCACCTCGGTGTTCTTCTTCTCAGATCCGATGATGGGCATTCTGGCACTGGTGAACCTGATTGCGATTTTGATGCTGTTCCCTACCGCGATACGGGTGATCAACGACTTCCGCGCGCAGTTGAAAGCCGGTGTGGCAAGGCCGGTCTTCGATCCGGCAAATTTCCCCGACCTCGATCTCGACCGCAAGGCATGGGATACCAATCGCTGGAAATGATCCCGGCCCGGTCGCAGCCTGGATTGGGCTGTGGCCGCATCTGAAACGGGCTGATGCCAGCATCGTCAAATCTGCGGATACTGCCACCATGACCAACGTCATGGTGGCAGGCATTCCCGAGCGCATCCCAATGGAGTAGGTGGCAAAGGCATGGGAGCCTGTAACATGCCAGCCACCGATATCCACGCCGGAGCCCATCTTGTCTGACACCCGCCCTCCCGTCCTCGACGAAATCGACCGCCAACTGATTGCCGCCCTGCAAATCAATGCCCGGGAAAGCGTCGCCATGCTCGCCCGACAATTGGGCATCGCCCGCACCACCGTGACTTCGCGGCTGGCGCGGCTGGAAAAAACCAAGGTCATCACCGGGTACGGCGTGCGTCTGGGGCAGCGGGTGATAGACGGCGGGTTACAGGCTTACGTCGGCATCAAGGTTCAACCGCGCTCCGGCAAGGACGTGCTGCGGCGCTTGAGTGCGATGGCCCAGGTCCAGCAACTGTGTGCGGTCAGCGGCGAATTCGACTATGTGGCTTGGCTGCGCACGGATTCACCGGAGCAGCTGGATCAGTTACTGGATCAGATTGGCAGTGTCGATGGGGTGGAGAAAACCACCACTTCGATCATCCTCAGCAGCAAGATCGATCGGGGGCAGCCGGTCTAGAGGGTGCGACTTACCTGTCAGAGCGGGCTTGCTCACGAAAACCCGAGCACAACCAGCCTCCCCAGTAACCGCCCACCGCCTTCACCAGAAGGTCCATACTCACCAGGCTCACACTCGTCATTACGACTAACCCACGCATCAAAATGACTGATAACAATCCAGAACGACGACACATTGCGTCTTATTAACGTGTTTCACCCTCTCTAGAATGGCTGGCATCTTTCCTATACTCAGACGCGAAAGCCGCGTCGAGTCGCCCAATCAAGGTCAGCCATGAACAAAAACAATCGCCACCCAGCAGACGGCAAGAAGCCCATCACCATTTTCGGGCCGGACTTTCCTTTCGCTTTTGACGACTGGATCGAGCATCCCGCCGGCCTGGGCAGTATTCCCGCCCACAACCACGGGGCAGAAGTCGCGATTGTCGGTGCCGGGATCGCCGGTCTGGTGGCGGCCTACGAGTTGATGAAGCTGGGCCTCAAGCCGGTGGTCTACGAAGCGTCGAAGATGGGTGGGCGCCTGCGCTCACAAGCGTTCAACGGCGCCGAGGGTGTCGTTGCCGAGTTGGGGGGCATGCGGTTTCCGGTGTCGTCCACGGCGTTCTATCACTACGTCGACAAACTGGGCCTGGAGACCAAACCGTTTCCCAACCCTTTGACCCCGGCCTCGGGCAGCACGGTCATCGATCTGGAAGGCCAGACCTACTACGCACAAAAGTTGGCCGACCTGCCGGCATTGTTCCAGGAAGTGGCCGACGCCTGGGCCGATGCGCTGGAGGACGGGTCGCGCTTCGGCGATATCCAGCAGGCGATTCGCGACCGCGACGTGCCACGCCTCAAGGAACTGTGGAACACCCTGGTCCCCCTGTGGGACGACCGCACTTTCTACGACTTCGTCGCCACGTCCAAGGCGTTTGCCAAACTCTCGTTCCAGCACCGTGAAGTGTTCGGCCAGGTGGGTTTCGGCACCGGCGGCTGGGACTCGGACTTTCCCAATTCGATGCTGGAAATTTTCCGCGTGGTGATGACCAATTGCGACGATCATCAGCATCTGGTGGTCGGTGGCGTCGAGCAGGTGCCCCATGGCATCTGGAAGCATGTGCCGGAGCGCTGCGCGCACTGGCCAGAAGGTACCAGCCTCAACTCGTTGCACCTGGGCGCCCCGCGCAGCGGTGTGAAGCGCATCGCGCGTGCCGACGATGGCCGGTTCAGCGTGACCGACGTATGGGACAACACCCGCGAATATGCCGCGGTGCTGGTCACCTGCCAAAGCTGGCTGCTGACCACTCAGATCGAATGCGAAGAGGCGCTGTTCTCGCAAAAAATGTGGATGGCCCTGGACCGCACCCGCTACATGCAATCGTCGAAGACTTTCGTGATGGTCGACCGGCCCTTCTGGAAGGACAAGGATCCGGAAACCGGCCGCGACCTGATGAGCATGACCCTCACCGACCGCCTCACCCGTGGCACCTATCTGTTCGACAATGGCGATGACAAGCCGGGGGTCATTTGCCTGTCGTACTCGTGGATGAGCGATGCGCTGAAAATGCTCCCCCATCCGGTGGAAAAACGCGTGAAGCTGGCGCTCGACGCTTTGAAGAAGATTTATCCCAAGGTGGACATCGCCGCACGGATCATCGGCGATCCGATCACCGTGTCCTGGGAAGCCGACCCGCATTTCCTTGGCGCATTCAAAGGTGCTCTGCCCGGCCACTATCGCTACAACCAGCGCATGTACGCCCATTTCATGCAGGACGACATGCCGGCCGAACAGCGAGGGATCTTTATCGCCGGCGATGACGTCTCATGGACACCGGCCTGGGTTGAGGGCGCGGTACAAACCTCACTCAATGCCGTGTGGGGAATCATGAAGCACTTCGGCGGTGAAACTCACCCCGAGAACCCGGGGCCAGGTGATGTGTTCGACGAAATCGGTCCGATCGCCCTGCCCGAATAAAAGGAGTTTTTGATGCGTGTAGCCCTTTACCAATGTTCACCGCTGCCGCTGGACCCGGCCGCCAACCTGCAACGCCTGCATCAGGTGGCGCTGGAGGCCAGGGGCGCCGATGTGTTGGTGTTGCCGGAAATGTTCCTGACCGGCTACAACATTGGCGTCGACGCGGTGAATGTATTGGCCGAGGTCTACAACGGCGAATGGGCGCAGCAGATCGCTCGCATCGCCAAGGCGGCCAGTCTGGCGATCGCCTATGGCTACCCGGAACGCAGCGAAGATGGGCAGATTTACAACGCGGTGCAACTGATCGACGCCCACGGCGAACGCCTGGCAAATTATCGAAAGAGTCACCTGTTTGGCGATCTGGACCACGCGATGTTCAGCGCTGGCGATAGCGAGCTGCCCATCGTCGAGCTTAACGGCTGGAAGCTCGGCTTTCTGATCTGCTATGACCTGGAGTTTCCGGAAAACGCCCGGCGCCTGGCCCTGGCCGGCGCCGAACTGATCCTGGTGCCCACCGCCAACATGCAGCCCTATGAGTTCATCGCCGATGTCACCGTGCGCGCCCGGGCCATCGAGAACCAGTGTTTTGTGGCTTACGCCAACTATTGCGGTCATGAAGGTGAATTGCAGTACTGCGGGCAAAGCAGCATCGCCGCCCCGGATGGCAGCCGCCCTGCCCTTGCCGGGCTGGACGAGGCCTTGATTGTGGGGGAACTGGATCGGCACCTGATTGAGGATTGCCGTGCAGCCTACAACTACCTGCATGACCGCCGCCCTGAGCTTTACGACGACTTGAACAAACACTGATTGAGAACGCTCCCTAATCCGCTAGCATGAGCGCTTCTCTGTTCTGGAAACGCTCATGTCGGCCGTCGATTCCTTCTGCCCCCACACTGAAACCCTGGCCAACGGCTTGCGAGTGACATTGCGCCATGTCCCCGGCCTCAAGCGCAGCGCTGCGGTGCTGCGGGTGGCGGTCGGCAGCCATGATGCGCCGCTCGCCTGGCCGGGACTGGCGCACTTGCTCGAACATCTTTTCTTCCTCGGCACTGAGCGGTTTCCCACAGAGCAGAACCTGATGACCTACGTGCAACGGCATGGCGGCCAGGTCAATGCCCGCACCAGCGATCGCACCACCGATTTCTTCTTCGAATTACCACCGGCTGCCTTTGCCGGCGGTCTGGAGCGACTCGGGGACATGCTCTCCCATCCGCGCCTGGATGAAACCGTCCAATTGCGCGAGCGAGAAGTGCTGCACGCGGAATTCATCGCCTGGTCTCAGGACCCCACGGCCCAGCGACAAGTGGCCCTGCACGAAGGACTGTCCGCAGCTCATCCACTGCGAGGTTTCCATGCGGGTAATCGCGACAGCCTCGCGGTGCAGCGGGCCGAGTTCCAAATGGCACTGCAAGACTTTTATCGAAGGTTCTACCAGAGCGGCCAAATGACGCTGAGTCTGGCAGGCCCGCAAAGCATCGAAGCCTTGAAGGCACTGGCCGAGCAGTTCAGCGGCGATGTGCCTGCGGGTGAAGCGGTCACCCGACAGCCAGCGCCGGAGCTGATGGCATCGCACCAGGCCGGTTATCAACAGGTCAGCCCAGGACGTCTCGATCTGCTGTATGCCTTCGAAGGTTTGCCCGTCGCCTCGCCGCAAGCCATGGATTTTCTCTGCACATGGCTGAACAACAGCAAACCGGGCGGCCTGCTCGCCACCTTGCGTCAACGCGGTCTGGCTGACAGTCTCAAGGCATCGGCGCTGTACGAGTTTGCCGAGCAGGCGCTGTTGCACATCGAGTTCAAACTCGACAACGATCACGCACTGAACGACATTCAGCCATTGCTGCACGATTGGTTGGGATTTTTCGCCGCCCAGGACGACTGGGCGCCCTTGCGCGATGAGTTCAGCGCCCGCCTGCAACGTCGGCAGGAGACCGCGACGGCGTTGCAACTGGCCCGTTGGGACAATGAAGAACGCGCTGTTCAACTGTCGGAAAACGATCTGTCGCGGCTCAGGGAAGTTCTCAAGCAATTGCACCCGGCGGATAACATCACCGGGCGATGGCAACTGCCCGCGCCCAACCCGTTCCTGCAAACGGCAAGCGAACCACCCCGTACCGGCTTGATACGCGGCCAGACCAGCGCCCATCGCGGTCTGCGCACCTTCGCCCAGGACCGCTCCCGGGGCCGGCGGGAACGTTCCCCCATGCAGTTCAGCCAAGGGCTGGCGGACAACACCTCGCAAGGCGCGGTGTATCTGCGCTGGCGCCTGGCGACGCTGCCCCCGCTCGACCTCCCGGCCAGGCTTGATCGGCATCTGCAGGATCTGCGTGAAGATGCGCAGCAGGCCGGCGTGGAAGTCACCTTTGAGCCCTGCGCCGACCAATGGCTGCTGAAGCTGATTGGCGTGCAGGCACCGATGCCCTTGGTGCTCAAGCACATCCTGACGAAGCTGGGACAACCACTGCCGCCGGCGCCAGCGAAGAGCGAACCTGCGCTGATACCGATTCGACACCTGTTGAAGGAGCTGCCGATTCATTGCCAGCAAAACTCCCCATCGTCAGCCTTGGCGCTGCCTGATCGCGACAACAGCGTGTGGACGACGGCGCATTGGGACGCACTGGCCATCGGTCTCTCGGCCGCCACCCAGGGAGCAATGGGCCCGGTGCTGGCCCGGGTGCCCGGCATTGCCGGCCAGCAAGCCCAACCGACCTCCCCTTGCCGGCAGCCGATCTGGCACACCCTTCAGACCCACGGCGACGAACAGGCCGTGTTGTTGTTTTGTCCCACGCCTACCCGAGCCCTGCACGACGAAGCCGCATGGCGGTTGCTGGCACAGCTGTGTCAAACAGCGTTTTACCAGCGCCTGCGGGTCGAGTTGCAGTTGGGTTACGCAGTGTTCAGCGGTGTGAAGCAGATCGATGGGCAGACCGGTTTGTTGTTCGGTGTCCAATCACCCAGCGCCTCGGCGGCCCAGTTGATCGCCCATATCGACCAGTTCCTGAGCGGCCTGCCGGACCGTCTCCAGCAGCTCGACGATTCGACGCTGGCCAGTCAGCAGCAGGCCCTCGCCGCCCAGTTCCAGAGCGCCGCCCTACCCTGCACCCAAGCGGCCGAACTGCTCTGGCAGGGCAAACTCGCTGGCCATCCGTCGGATTATCTAGAGCAATTGCCCGACGCCATCATGCGTGTGAATCGAGAACAGCTGATGGACGCCGTGGGGCATCTGACTAGCGCCGAAAGTGCACGCTACTGCCTGACCAATGGAGCCTGCCCTGGAGAGCCCTGGCACGCGGTGCCGTGATCATTACAGTCTGTGCAATGAGCTTTCTTGGAGAATTGCGGCCAACGAATATGTCAGATTTAGTAACATAGCCGCCTAAGCATCTGAACATCTCCCTTCGGAGGTGGACTATATGTATAGGTCTCAACCGACCCATCCTGATTACAGCATCCCACCTAAAGGAGTATTTCCATGTCTTGGTCCAAACCCGCATATATCGACCTGCGTATCGGTTTCGAAGTCACCATGTACTTCGCCAGCCGTTGATTGCTGCAGGCGGTTGAACGCGCAGCACAACGCCTCGGTCAGCCGGGGCGTTTTTTATTTCGGTTTGCAGATGGAGCGGCCATGTTTGTCCAGATTCTAGGTTCCGCCGCCGGCGGCGGTTTCCCCCAGTGGAATTGCAACTGCGCCAATTGCGCAGGTTTTCGCAACGGCAGCCTGCGAGCCCAGGCACGCACTCAGTCGTCCATCGCGATTTCCGATGATGGCGTGAACTGGGTGCTGTGCAATGCCTCCCCGGACATTCGCGCCCAGCTCCAAGGATTCGCCCCGATGCAACCGGGTCGGGCACTGCGGGACACCGGTATCGGCGCCATCATTCTGATGGACAGCCAGATCGACCACACCACCGGCCTGCTCAGCCTGCGCGAAGGCTGCCCGCATCAAGTCTGGTGCACCGACATGGTCCATGAAGACCTGAGCACGGGTTTTCCGCTGTTCAACATGCTGACCCACTGGAACGGCGGGCTGAGCTGGAACCGCATCGAACTCGACCAGCCGTTCACCATCCCGGCCTGCCCGAACCTGCGCTTCACTCCCCTGCCGCTGCGCAGCGCCGCGCCGCCCTATTCACCGCACCGCTTCGATCCGCACCCAGGCGACAACATCGGCCTGATCGTCGAAGACCTGCGCACCGGCGGCAAGCTGTTTTACGCCCCTGGCCTGGGCAAAGTCGACGAGCCTTTGCTGGAGATCATGGCCGGCAGCGATTGCCTGTTGGTGGACGGCACGATGTGGGACGACGATGAAATGCAGCGTCGTGGCGTCGGCAGCCGCACTGGCCGCGAGATGGGCCATCTGGCACAGAACGGGCCTGGCGGGATGATCGAAGTGCTGGAGCAACTGCCCGAGCCGCGCAAGGTCCTTATTCATATCAACAATACCAACCCGATCCTTGATGAAGACTCGCCCGAGCGGGCCGAGCTTGTACGTCGAAAGATTGAAGTGGCTTACGACGGAATGAGTATTGAGTTGTAGGACGGGCGCGACGATTGTGGGCGTGGGTGTGCGCTGTGTCAGCCAATCGCTGCTGGCGGATGAGAAGCCATCGCGAGCAGGCTCGCCCCCACAGAAGTTTGAGTCGTACCGGATATTTCATGCGTTACAGATCGAGTGTGGCAGCGAGCCTGCTCGCGATGGGGCCAACCCTGACGCCACAGAATCCACGGGAATTGCCCGGAGAACCGCAATGACTGACACCCCCCTGTCCCCCGCCGAGTTCGAAGCGGCCCTGCGCGCCAAGGGTGCGTATTACCACATTCATCACCCGTATCACGTGGCGATGTATGAGGGCCGCGCCACTCGCGAGCAGATCCAGGGCTGGGTCGCGAACCGTTTTTACTATCAGGTGAACATCCCGCTCAAGGATGCCGCGATCCTGGCCAACTGCCCGGACCGGGAAATCCGCCGCGAGTGGATCCAGCGCCTGCTCGACCATGACGGCGCGCCCGGCGAAGACGGCGGCATCGAAGCCTGGTTGCGGCTGGGTCAGGCGGTTGGCCTGGATCCCGATCAACTGCGCTCCCAGGAACTGGTGCTGCCGGGCGTGCGCTTCGCGGTGGATGCCTACGTCAACTTCGCCCGCCGCGCCTCTTGGCAGGAAGCCGCCAGCAGCTCCCTGACCGAAATGTTCGCACCGCAGATCCATCAGTCGCGCCTGGACAGCTGGCCGCAGCATTACCCCTGGATCGACCCCGCCGGCTACGAATATTTCCGCACCCGCCTGGGCCAGGCCCGGCGTGACGTGGAGCACGGCCTGGCAATTACCTTGCAGCATTACACCACCCGCGAAGGCCAGGAGCGCATGCTGGAGATTCTCCAGTTCAAACTGGACATCCTCTGGAGCATGCTCGATGCCATGAGCATGGCCTACGAATTGAACCGCCCGCCCTATCACAGCGTGACCGGGCAACGGGTGTGGCACAAAGGAATTACCTTATGAGTTTCGATCGCAGCAAGACCCCACGCTGGCGCCCCGGCTATCGTTTCCAGTACGAGCCGGCACAGAAGGGCCACGTGCTGCTCTATCCTGAAGGCATGATCAAGCTCAACGACAGCGCTTCGCTGATTGGCGGCCTGATCGACGGTGAACGGGATGTGGCCGCCATCATTGGCGAGTTGGCCAGACAGTTCCCCGACGTGCCGGAACTCGGTGACGACATCGAGCAATTCATGGAGGTCGCCCGTGCAGAGCATTGGATCGAACTTGTCTGACACCACAAGCCTGCCGCCCAAGCCTGAAGTCGGCCTGCCGCTGTGGCTGCTGGCCGAGCTGACCTACCGTTGCCCGTTGCAATGCCCGTACTGCTCCAATCCGCTGGACTTCGCCGAACAGGGCAAGGAGCTGAGTACCGAGCAGTGGTTCAAGGTGTTTCGCGAGGCGCGTGAGATGGGCGCCGCGCAATTGGGCTTTTCCGGCGGCGAGCCGCTGGTGCGCCAGGACCTGGCCGAACTGATCGCCGAGGCGCGCAGGCTGGGTTTCTACACCAACCTGATCACCTCTGGCATCGGCTTGACCGAGCAGAAAATCAGCGATTTCAAAAAGGCCGGCCTCGACCACATCCAGATCAGTTTCCAGGCCAGCGACGAACAGGTGAACAACCTGCTGGCCGGTTCAAAGAAAGCCTTCGCGCAAAAACTGGAAATGGCCCGGGCGGTCAAGGCCCACGGCTATCCGATGGTGCTGAACTTCGTCACCCATCGACACAACATCGACAAGATCGACCGCATTATCGAGCTGTGCATCGCCCTTGAAGCCGACTTCGTCGAACTCGCCACCTGCCAGTTCTACGGTTGGGCACAGCTCAACCGCGTCGGCCTGCTGCCCACCCGGGAACAACTGGTGCGTGCCGAACGTATCACCAACGAATACCGCGCCAAACTGGAAGCCCAAGGGCATCCGTGCAAGTTGATCTTCGTCACCCCGGACTATTATGAAGAACGCCCCAAGGCCTGCATGAACGGCTGGGGCAGCATTTTCCTGACCGTCACGCCGGACGGCACTGCATTGCCCTGTCACGGCGCCCGTCAGATGCCCGTGCAATTTCCCAACGTGCGTGACCACAGCATGCAGCACATCTGGTACGACTCGTTCGGCTTCAATCGTTTTCGCGGCTATGACTGGATGCCCGAGCCGTGCCGCTCGTGTGATGAAAAAGAAAAGGACTTCGGCGGCTGTCGCTGCCAGGCGTTCATGCTCACGGGCGATGCGAGCAATGCCGACCCGGTGTGCAGCAAATCCGAGCATCACGGGATGATTCTTCAGGCTCGGGAAGACGCCGAGCATGCCACTCAGACGATTGAACAACTGGCCTTTCGCAATGAACGAAACTCACGCCTCATCGCCAAAGGCTGATTCTTTCAGCGCAGCCCAGGCCGTTGCGGCAGGCATCGACTTTGCTGAGCTGCAAGCCGGGCCCCTTGGACTGTTCTGGAATCAATACCGTCCCGAAGACGGTGCCTGCCGGATCTGGCATTGGCAGGATGCCAAGGCCCGATGCCTGACCCCGGACGGGTTCAGTGTCCGCAGCCGGGTTTATGAATACGGCGGCGGTTCGTTCTGCCTGAGCGACGACGGTGTGCTGTTCGTCAATGAGGCCGATCAGCAGGTGTATCACCAGTCGCTGGCCGGCGAACAGCCCGTGGCGCTGACCTCAAGTGATTGTCGATATGGCGATCTTCACTTCGCTTGCGGCCAGGTGCTGGCGGTGGAGGAGCAGGCCAATCAGCATCGCCTGGTCTCGATCGGCCTGGCAGATCATCAACGACATCTGCTGGCCGAAGGTGCGGACTTCTACGCCGCGCCGACCTTGAGTCCGGATGGTCGACGACTGGCCTGGATTGAGTGGAGCCGCCCCCATCAACCGTGGACGTCAACGAGACTGATGCTGGCCGAGCGCAACGCTGGCGCCTGGAATGAGCCGCGTTGCGTCGCGGGCAGCGGTCACGAGGAGTCTATTCAGCAACCGCGTTTTGATGATTGCGGTCGCCTTTATTGCCTGAGCGATCGTGGCGGTTATTGGCAGCCCTGGATTGAATCCGCCGACGACCTGGAGCCACTGCCCGCCGCCGAAGCCGATCACGCCCCAGCACCCTGGCAACTGGGCGGCTGTACCTGGCTGCCGCTGGGCGAAAGCGCTTACCTGGCGAGCTGGACCGAGGCGGGGTTCGGGCGACTGGGCCTCTGCCGCAGTGACGGCGTATCCGAGGATTTCACCGGCTCCTATTCGCGTTTTCGCAGCCTGGCACTCGATGAGCGGTTCATTTATGCCATCGCCGCTTCGCCAATCAGCCCGTCGGCGGTGATAGCCATTGAGCGGCAAAACCATGCAGTGGTGGTGCTCGCCGGTGGCGTTGCGCCGTTGCCCGTCGAACACATCAGTCGCCCCCGGACCCTGCGCTATCCCTCGGCTTCCAGCCAAGCCCATGGGTTCTTTTACCCGGCCATGAACGCCGAAGAGAAGCCGCCATTGGTGGTGTTCATCCATGGCGGACCGACCTCGGCGTGTTATCCCATCTTTGATCCGCGCATCCAGTACTGGACCCAGCGCGGCTTTGCCGTAGCCGATCTCAATTACCGCGGCAGCAGCGGTTATGGCCGGGCCTATCGACAGGCGCTGTATTTGAATTGGGGGGTGGTGGACGTCAAGGATGCCTGCGCGGTGGTCACGTACCTTGAGGAACAAGGCTTGATCAATGGTCGTTGCGCGTTCATTCGTGGCGGCAGTGCTGGCGGCTACACGACCCTTTGCGCCCTGGCGTTCCATGACGTGTTCCGCGCCGGCGCCAGTCTCTATGGTGTCAGCGACCCCGTCGCCCTGGGCCAGGCCACGCACAAATTCGAAGGCGATTATCTGGACTGGCTGATCGGCGACCCGCAACAGGACGCCGAACGCTACCGGGACCGCACGCCACTGCTGCACGCTGATCAGATCCGCACCCCGGTGATATTTTTCCAGGGTGAACTGGATGCCGTGGTCGTGCCGCAGCAGACACGCGATATGGTCGAGGCATTGCAGAACAACGGCATCGCGGTAGAAGCGCATTACTACGCCGATGAGCGCCATGGCTTTCGCAAGGCGATCAACCAGGCTCATGCGCTGGAACATGAATGGTTGTTCTATCGCAGGGTGATGGATGGCCCCCTATAGGGCAAATGCAAAACCAAATGTGGGAGCGAGCCTGCTCGCGACAACGGTGGATCAGTCCATGGAGATTTTGACTGGATCTACCGCTATCGCGAGCAGGCTCGCTCCCACAGGGGATTTGTGCAAACCAACAAATTCAGCGCTTGGCGATGATGTACACCGCATGCACGATACCCGGGATGTAACCCAACAGAGTCAGCAGGATGTTGAGCCAGAATGCCCCGCCGAAGCCCACTTGCAGAAACACACCCAATGGCGGCAGCAGGATGGCGATGATGATTCGAATGATATCCATGGATGACTCCTGATTGGCGATGGCCACATTGCCATATAGCACATGGACACCCGACCGCTCGTCAGGGTTCAGTGCGAAGCCATCCAGAAGGGATAAAGCGCGGGAAGATAAAAACGCGGACAAAAGAAAACCCCGCCGAAGCGGGGCTTTGCAGACTGTTTCCCTGACATCCATTTCGCTCCGCCATCCTGGCAGAATCCTACGTGTCCGTGTTTTTGCTTTGCGCATCCTGCGCGACGTCCATGTGAAGTAGATTAGCTCTGGATCCAATCCGCCGATAGAGGGAAAACGCCAGCACGACGTGTAAGCATTTGCTTACACGTCGTCAGATTTCAAAACTGCCCAGCGTCCAGCAGGAACAGTGACTCGCTACCCGCCTTCACCGAGGCACTCAGGGAGTGGATGCGCGGCAGCAAACGGGCGAAGTAGAACCGCGCCGTGCCCAGTTTGCTCGCATAGAAGTCATCCTGCGCTTCTTTGCCCAAGGCCGCTTTGGCCATCAGTGCCCACATATAGGCGTAGGCGGTGTAGCCGAACGCCTGGAGGTATTCCACCGAAGCCGCGCCGATTTCGTTCGGGTTGCTTTTCGCCCGGTCCAGCAGCCATTCGGTCAGTTCATCCAGCGTACCGACAGCGTCGTTCAACGGCTTGGTGAACTCGGCCAGATCACTGCTCGCGGTAGCCGTGAAGTGGCGGATTTCGTCAGCGAACAGCTTGTAGAACACCCCGCCACTGCCGACGATCTTGCGACCTACCAGGTCCAGCGCCTGGATACCGTTGGTGCCTTCGTAGATCTGGGTGATGCGCACGTCACGCACCAGTTGCTCCTGACCCCATTCGCGAATGTAGCCGTGGCCGCCGAAAATCTGCTGGCCATGGACAGTGGTTTCCAGTCCCAGATCAGTCAGGAACGCCTTCGCCACCGGGGTCAGCAAAGCCACCAGATCTTCGGCACGCTTGCGGGTGGCCGGGTCTTCGCTGAACTTGGCGGTGTCCAGTTGCATCGCCACGTAGGTGGAAAATGCCCGGCCACCTTCGTTCGAGGCTTTCATGGTTAGCAACATCCGACGCACGTCCGGGTGGACGATGATCGGGTCAGCGACTTTGTCTTTGTTCTGCGCGCCGGTTGGCGAACGACTTTGCAGGCGGTCACGGGCATATTCGATGGCGTTCTGGTAGGAGCGCTCACCGGTGGCCAGGCCCTGGATACCCACACCCAAACGCTCGTAGTTCATCATGGTGAACATCGCCGCCAGGCCTTTGTTCGGCTCGCCGACCAGATAACCCACGGCGTCGTCAAAGTTCATCACACAGGTGGCGGACGCCTGGATGCCCATCTTGTGTTCGATCGACCCGCAATTGGCCGCGTTACGCGCCCCCAGGCTGCCGTCGGCGTTAACCATGAACTTGGGCACCAGGAACAGCGAGATGCCTTTCGGGCCTGCCGGTGCGTCCGGCAACTTTGCCAGCACCAGGTGGATGATGTTTTCGGTGAGATCGTGTTCGCCGCCAGTAATGAAGATCTTGGTGCCGCTGACCTTGTAGGAACCGTCGGCCTGAGGTTCGGCCTTGGTGCGAATGATGCCCAGGTCCGTACCGGCATGCGGCTCGGTCAGGCACATGGAACCGGCCCAGACGCCGGCGTACATGTTCGGCAGGTAGGCTGCTTTCAGCTCTTCACTGGCGTGAGCATTGATCGACAGGCAAGCCCCGGCGGTCAGCATGGGGTACAGGCCGAAGGACAGGCTGGCGGAGTTGACCATTTCTTCGACCTGAGCCGAAACAGCCTTGGGCATGCCCATGCCGCCGTAGGTCGGATCACCACCGACACCGACCCAGCCGCCTTCAGCGTAAGTCTTGTAGGCCTGTGGGAAACCGGCTGGCGTGGTGACGGCACCGTCAGCCCAGTGGCAACCTTCTTCGTCAGCTGCACGGCTGAGGGGGGCAACGCTTTTGCTGGTGACTTTGCCGGCTTCCTCAAGGATCGCCTCGACGGTTTCAGCGTCTACGGTCTCGGCCAGCGCCGGCAGTTGAGCCCAGAGCTTCGCGACCTCGAACACTTCATTGAGGACGAAGCGCATATCGCGCAGGGGCGCTTTGTAGTCAGCCATGGCAAACCTCGCAAGATCTAAACAATTGGTTCGTAAGAAAACGGTTTTGCAGTGGCCTGAGTGTACCCCAACAACTTTTGCGACACATAGGGTCAGCCGGTGACTGTTTTGTTATTTTTAGTCACCAAAGAAAAGATCGCAGGCTTCGCCAGTTCCTACAGGGAATATGCGCACTTCTGTAGGCGCTGGCGAAGCCTGCGATCTTTGTCCCCCTCACATCAGAGGGCAAACAACTCCGCCGGCAGCTTCATCAAGCAATCGCTCCCCGCCTCCACCGCGGCCCGATGGGCAGCGGTCCTTGGCAGCAGGCGCTTGAAGTAAAACTCACAGGTCGCCAGTTTGCCCCGGCAGAAATCCGCATCACCTTCGCCTGCATCCAGTTGCGCCTGGGCCACCAACGCCATGCGCAACCACAGATAGGCCAGGATGATGTAACCGCTGTACATCAGATAGTCCACCGAAGCGGCGCCGACTTCATCGGGGTTCTTCATGGCCGCCATGCCAACCCGGGTGGTCAGTTCGCCCCATTGCTGGTTGAGCCCGTTGAGTTGCGCGACGTAATCCTTGAGCTGTGGATGTTCAGCGTTGGCGGCGCAGAACTTATGGACGATTTTGGTGAACCCTCGCAGCAACTTGCCCTGGCTGCCCAGCACCTTGCGCCCCAATAGATCCAAGGCCTGGATGCCGTTGGTGCCTTCATAGATCGGCGCAATACGGCAGTCGCGCACCAGCTGTTCCATGCCCCACTCACGAATGAAACCATGGCCGCCAAACACCTGCATGCCGTGGTTGGTTACTTCCAGGCCAGTATCGGTCATGAAAGCCTTGCAGATCGGGGTGAGGAACGCCAGCAGGTCTTCGGCCTCCTGGCGGGCGGTTTCGTCGCTGCTCAGGTGTGCGATATCCAGCAGTTGCGCGGTGAAGTAAGTCAGCGCCCGGTTGCCCTCGTTGAAGGCTTTCATGGTCAGCAACATCCGGCGCACATCGGGGTGGACGATGATCGGATCGGCGGCTTTTTCCGGCGCCTTGGGGCCGGTCAGCGAGCGCATCTGCAAACGGTCGTTGGCATATTTGATCGCGCCCTGGAAGCTCGCTTCCCCGAGGCACAGACCCTGCATGCCGGTGCCCAGCCGGGCATGGTTCATCATGGTGAACATGCAGTTCAGGCCCTTGTTCGGCTCGCCGATCAAGAATCCCTTGGCCCCGTCGAAATTAAGCACGCAGGTGGCGGACGCCTTGATGCCCATCTTGTGCTCGATCGAGCCGCAGGAGACGCCATTGCGCGGTCCCGCTTCGCCACTGGCGTCTGGCAGGAACTTGGGCACGATGAACAGCGAGATACCTTTGGTCCCGGCAGGCGCATCCGGCAGTTTGGCGAGCACCAAGTGAATGATGTTGTCGCTCATGTCGTGTTCGCCGGCGGAAATGAAAATCTTGCTGCCGGTAATCGCGTAGCTGCCATCGGCCTGAGGCAAGGCTCGGGTCTTGATGATGCCCAGGTCCGTGCCGCAATGGGCTTCGGTGAGGCACATCGTGCCGGTCCATTGACCGGCCGTGAGCTTGGTGAGGTAGGCCTGTTTCTGCTCTTCGGTGCCGTGGGCATGAATGGCCGACATCGCACCATGGGTCAGGCCCGGGTACATGCCCCAGGAGGTGTTGCTGGAGCCGACCATTTCGCTGATGACCAGGCCCAGGGAACTGGGCAATCCTTGGCCGCCGTAAGTCGGGTCCGCCGCCAGCCCGTGCCAGCCGCCCTCTACGTACTGTGCGAACGCCTGCTTGAAACCTGTAGGCGTGGTGACCACGCCGTTGTCGAAATGGCAGCCTTCTTCGTCACCGGAGCGATTGAGCGGCGCCAGCACATTCTCACAGAACCTGGCGCCTTCCTCGAGGATCGCGCTGACCATGTCCGGGCTGGCATCGCTGGCGCCCAGTTCGGCATAGCGGCCAGGGAAATCGAAGACGTGATCGATCAGAAAGCGCATGTCGCGCAGCGGGGCTTTGTACTCGGGCATGGTGGTCTTCTCCGGTAACAGGTCGTTCAAACCTACTGCCGGCCACCGAGGCTCACAATCACAGTCCAGACGCTGAATGCGCCATCATCACTCAACCCGCGGCCGCTTCCATGCGCACCGCACCGCGACGGTTCTGCCCATAGGCAATCACACAGTTACGCCCGGCTCCCTTGGCGTTGTAGAGAGCCTGGTCAGCGGATTTGAGCACTTCTTCGGGGGTGCGCTGTTCGATGCGCTCGGCCACACCGATGCTGACCGTCACCGATACACTGGATGCCCCGGCACCGGCACGACGCTGGCGACCTTGTTGATCATCCTGGGGACGACTGTCGGGATTGCGTAGCTGGATGCTGTAGTTCGCGATGGATTCGCGAATGACTTCCAGATGAGGCATGCACTCTTCGATGGTTTTTCCTGCGAATACCAGCGCAAATTCCTCTCCACCGTAGCGATAAGCCCTACCGCCACCGCTGATTTTCGACAGTTTGCTGGCGACCAGACGCAACACCTGGTCGCCCACGTCGTGGCCGTGGGTGTCATTGAATTTCTTGAAATGGTCCACGTCGCTCATCGCCAAGACATAATTGCGACCCAGGCGCTGCATGCGCTCATTCAGTGCCCGACGCCCCGGCAGGCCGGTCAGTTCGTCACGGAACGCCATCTGATAAGCCTCGTGGGCGACCGCCGCCGCGATCATCAGCATCACCTGGCTGCACATGATGTTCAGGGTGAATGGCAGGATGAAGGTCTTGGGCAACATCCAGAACACGCCGAGCAAACCCACCAATTGCGCGGCATGCAACGGTCGCGGATGGCGCCAGTATTGCCAGGCCAGCAACACAAAGGCGGCGATGAACACCGGGTAGGACAACTGGATCAGGCTCATCCAGGCACCGTGCAATGCTGGCCAGCGGATCTCCGAAAGCCACAACAGCAGTGCCTGGGGAAAACTTTGCTCCAGGGCCAGCGCCACGCTTCCAAAGATCAGCAGCACCGCGAACCGCGCCACCATGTCCTGGAACAAATGAGTCCGCTCCTGCCACGCGGCGAACAGGCCAAATAACAGCGGCAACAACAGGCAGACGAGGTGAAACACCACCGCTGCGTCATCGCGCACCTTGCCGTTGTCGCGATAGAAGTCGGTCTGGGTGTCCAGCAGGAAATAGGCGATGTACACCGTGATCATCAGAAACAGCTCACGCTGACGTCGGTAAACGGCGCAGTACGCCCCTCCGAGCAACAACACCAATGTAGGAAGAACGTTGAACAGGGAGGTGAAAAAGACATTGAGATCCTTGACGTAGGCAGCCGCAAGCCCCGCCAGCAATAGCACCAATGACGGTAGGAAATGACTGAGACGTACAGCGGAAGAACGCGGCAAGGGTAAAAGCTCCGACCCGGCTGATCAAAGATGGCATTGTGCCTGCTACTGGGGCATTAAGGCACGCGAGATGTGACAGATGTCACACTGCCATCCTTGTAACGGCAGGGGGGGATGTTTTCTTAGGGCTTTGTTGGATGAATGTTGCTCCACGATTGCCAACAACTCCTGTGGGAGCGAGCCTGCTCGCGATAGCGGTGGGTCAGCCCACAATGATGTTGGATATGCCGCCGTCATCGCGAGCAGGCTCGCTCCCACAGGGGTTGCGGTCAGGCGCAAAAAAGCCGCTGCTCCCGAAGGAAGCAGCGGCTTTTTTAGAAGAACCGCGTAAGGCTTAGTAACCCAGTGCGAAGTCTTCTTCTTTCATGTCCATCAGGTTGTTGGCGCCCGACAACATGGTTGCCACGTGAGTGCGGGTGCGTGGCAGGATGCGCTGGAAGTAGAAGCGCGCGGTCTGCAGCTTGGCGGTGTAGAAAGCTTCTTCGGTGGTGCCGGCGGCGAGTTTTTCCGCCGCCAGGCGCGCCATGTCAGCCCAGAAGTAGGCCAGGCAGGCGTAACCGGAGTACATCAGGTAATCCACCGAGGCCGCGCCAACTTCTTCGCGGTCTTTCATGGCCGCCATACCGACCTTCATGGTCAGCTCGCCCCATTCCTTGTTCAGCGCAGCCAGAGGTTCTACGAACTCTTTGACCGCGTCGTTGCCTTCGTTGCTTTGGCAGAACTTGTGAACGATCTTGGTGAAGCCCTTGAGCGCTTCGCCCTGGGTCATCAGCACTTTGCGGCCCAGCAGGTCGAGGGCCTGGATGCCGGTGGTGCCTTCGTACAGCATCGAAATGCGGCTGTCGCGAACGTTCTGCTCCATGCCCCACTCGGCGATGAAACCGTGACCGCCATAAATCTGCACGCCGTGGTTGGCCGATTCGAAGCCGACTTCAGTCATGAACGCCTTGGCGATCGGCGTCATGAACGCCAGCAGTGCATCGGCTTTTTTCTTCTCTTCTTCATCGACGCCGTACTTGACGATGTCCACTTGCTTGGCAGTGAAGTAAACCATCGCCCGGTTACCTTCGGCGAAGGCCTTCATGGTCAGCAGCATGCGACGCACGTCGGGGTGCACGATGATCGGGTCGGCAGCCTTGTCCGGCGCTTTCGGGCCAGTCAGGGAACGCATTTGCAGACGGTCACGGGCGTACTTCAGGCCGCCCTGGAAGCCGATTTCGGCGTGAGCCAGGCCTTGCAGCGCGGTGCCCAGGCGTGCGGTGTTCATGAAGGTGAACATGCAGTTCAAGCCTTTGTTCGCCGGGCCAATCAGGAAACCGGTGGCCGCGTCAAAGTTCATCACGCAAGTGGCGTTGCCGTGGATGCCCATCTTGTGTTCCAGCGAACCGCAGCTCACCGCATTGCGCTGACCGATGGAGCCGTCGGCGTTAGGCAGGAACTTAGGAACGATGAACAGCGAAATACCTTTGGTACCGGCCGGAGCGTCCGGCAGGCGTGCCAGAACGATATGGACGATGTTGTCGGCCATGTCGTGTTCGCCGGCCGAAATGAAGATCTTGGTGCCGCTGACCTTGTACGAACCGTCGGCCTGAGGCTCGGCCTTGGTGCGCAGCATGCCCAGGTCAGTGCCGCAGTGCGGCTCGGTCAGGCACATGGTCCCGGTCCATTCGCCGGAAACCAGCTTGGTCAGGTAGGCCTCTTGCTGCTCGGGCGTACCGTGCTCGGAAATAGTGTTCATCGCGCCATGGGACAGGCCTGGGTACATGCCCCACGACCAGTTGGCTTCGCCGACCATCTCGCTGACCGCCAGGCCCAGGGACTCCGGCAGGCCTTGACCACCATGCTCAACGTCGTGGGCCAGGCTTGGCCAGCCGCCTTCGACGAATTGCTTGTAGGCTTCCTTGAAGCCGCTCGGGGTCTTCACACCGGATTCACTCCAGGTGCAGCCCTCGATGTCGCCCACACGGTTCAGCGGCGCCAGCACCTGCTCACAAAACTTGGCGCCTTCTTCAAGAATGGCGTCAACCATGTCTGGCGTTGCGTCCTGGCAAGCCGGAAGGCTCTGATAGTGCGCTTCATAGCCAAGCAGTTCGTCACGAACGAAGCGAATATCACGCAAGGGGGCCTTGTAGTCAGGCATAGCGATAAACCTCTGCTGATGTAACCGGGAATGAACGACCGCATGGATTTGTTGTGACGGTCAAACAGTTGTTTGAAACATACGTTTACGCCTAAATCTTGTCAAGCGTCGATCTTTTGCCGTTCGTCATCGTCCCTGAAAAAATCCCAGGCACAGCAATTCACCGCAGCGAAACACTCACAGCGTCCGTAGGAAAAGATTAGTTGAGCCAGAAGGAGTTAGAGACGAAAACGCCGCGAATAATCGCGGCGTTTTGACAAACCTGAAGTAGAGAATCAGACGAAAGTGTCGATCAACGTACCGAGCATTTCATCGGAAGCCTTGGCCACGTTCACGCCCAGTTCGACCTGAAATTTGCCCTGGGACATTTCAACCATGTTGCTGGCCAAGTCCGATTGCTGGCTGCGATCCACCGACCGCAAGCGATCGGCTTGCAGTTCGGACGACTGGCTGGTGACCGAACGCTCGATCGTATTGTTGGCAATCTGGCTAGAGGCCTGATCGACACGGTTCTGCCCTGTCTGAATAGTGCTCAGACCGGCATAGAACGCGGTATTTCCTGAGATTTCCATGGCAGAACTCGTCTTCTTGAAGGGTAGACAGCGGACATTGAAACAGAAGCCTGGGGAAAAGGCCCGACAAAAACACTAATGGCACAGTGCCTTGTCATAGTGAAAACCTTAGTAGTCCAGCAAATCCAGGTGCAGATGCGCAGCCACGGCTTCGGCGGTGATGCCCTTGATTCTCGGCACACGCCCCAAGCACGGCGCCGGCAGGCGTTCGGCCAGGGTCGCCAGATTTTCTTCCAGCCGCGATGTCTTGGGGTCGATGATATTGGCCACCCAACCCGCCAGTTGCAGGCCGTCCCGGGCGATGGCCTCGGCGGTCAACAGGGCGTGGCTGATGCAGCCCAGGCGCACGCCCACCACCAGGATCACCGGTAGCCCCAGCGCCATCGCCAAGTCCGAGAGGTTGTCCTGATCGGCCAGCGGAACGCGCCAGCCGCCCGCGCCTTCGATCAGAGTGAAATCGGCCTCCAAGGCCAACACTTCACGCATCGGCCCCAGCAACGATTGCACAGTCAAGGCCACGCCGGCTTCCCGAGCGGCCAGGTGAGGCGCGATGGCCGGCTCGAACGCCACCGGATTGACCTGGGCATACTCAAGCGGCACCGAGCATTCGGCCAACAGCGCCAAGGCATCGGCGTTGCGCAGGCCCTTGGGCGTTACTTCACAACCAGAGGCCACGGGCTTACCCGCGGCGGTGCTCATGCCAGCCTGTCGCGCAGCATGCAGCAGGCCAGCCGCGACGGTGGTTTTGCCCACGTCGGTGTCGGTACCGGTGATGAAATAAGCCTGGCTCATAGCGGTTTCTCCAGCACGGCGTAAACCACCCGGTAGGTCGCGGGCAAACCCTGTACCTGACGAAACTGTTCGTAAGCGTCAACCAGTGCGAGGATCCGCGCCCTGCCCGTCAACCCGCCGGGCCGGCCGGGGTTCAGATTGTGGGCGCCGAGGGCTTTCAATTCATGGGTCAGACCGCGCACGTCCGGGTAATACATCACATGGGGACGGTTTTCCAGGCTGATAACGTTCAGCCCGCTGGCCTCACATAGCTGTTGATACGTTTCGAACCCGCGAAAACGGTTGACGTGCACCAGGCCATCCACCTGACGCCAGCTGTCGCGCAGTTCGTACAACGTGCCGACGCAAAGGCTTGTAAAGGCAAACACGCCACCGGGTTTCAAAACCCGATGGACTTCGTTCAACACCGAGGCAAAATCCGCGCACCACTGCACCGCCAGGCTAGAGAACACCAGATCGCAGCTGGAGGCCTGCAAGGGCAACCGCTCGGCATCACCGGCTATAAAGTGCGCAGCCCCGCCCTGAGGGCGAGCATGGTTGAGCATACCTTCGGCGATATCCAGCGCCAACCCGGTCACCTCGCCGAAGCGCGTACCCAGCGCCCGCGTGAAATAGCCGGTGCCACAACCCAGGTCCATCCAGCGCTCAGGCATGATCGAAGCAGGCAGCCGGTCCAGCAACTGCTGGCCTACGTCGCGCTGCAGCTCGGCCACGCTGTCGTAACTGGTCGCCGCCCGGGAAAACGAGGCCGCCACCTGGCGCTTGTCCGGCAAGGCACCGGGCAATTTGGCAACAGACAAATCAGTCATCATCGGACTCATGCAAAAAAGCCTGAATCGCCCCCGCCACACCGTGGGGGTCTTCCAGAGGGAATCCGTGGCCGGTCTGTTCGATCAGACCGATTTCAACATCGGGCAGCAACACCAGCAATTCACCCGCTGCCTCAGCCGGTACCAGGGCGTCGAGCCCGGCAAACACGTGGAGCTGCGGGCCGCCGAAGCCCTGCAAGGCGGCGCGGGTATCCAGTTGCGCCAGCAGCTCGAGCCCGGCCATCAACACATCGGGCGAAGTGACAGGCGCACCCGCCAGCAACAATCGCGACAAGCCGCGCGGATCGCTGCAACCCTGGGCACATAACAAACTGAAGCGCTTGAGGGTCTGGCGCGGGTCGGCGGCGCACCCGGCGAGAAACCCATCAAAGGTTTCACCGGCCATCGCGCTCGGCCATTGATCGTGGGCCACGAAAGAAGGGTTGCTCGCCAGGGTCAACAAGCCGCAACAGCGCTCGCCCCGACGCGCCGCCAGCTCGCCGGCCAGCATGCCGCCCAGCGACCAGCCACCCAACCAGGCATCCTGGGGCAATGTGGCATCCAGCTCATCGAGCCATTCATTGAGGTCGCTTGAGGTCAGTGCCGGCAACGGCTCGATCTCGACCCGCAGATGTTCATCGAGCCCTTGCAGCGCAGCCGCCAGAGGCTCCAGCGGGGAAACGCCCAAGCCCCAACCAGGCAGCAATATCAGTCGATCACGCATGGCTTGGCTCCGGTCCCAGTTGTGCAAAACACTCGGCCAATGCCTCCAGCAGTAGCTGCACCTGAGCCTCACTGTGAGCGGCGGTCAAGGTCACGCGCAGACGAGCGCTGCCGGCCGGCACGGTGGGTGGGCGGATCGCAGTGACCATCAGTCCCCGCTCACGCAGCATCTGCGACAAGCGCATCGCCCGCCCCGCATCGCCGATCAGGATCGGCTGAATCGGCGTGAAACTGTCCATCAATTGCAGGCCGATCTGCTCGGCACCGTGGCGAAACTGGCGGATCAGCACCTGCAAATGTTCGCGCCGCCAATGCTCGCTGCGCAGCAGCTCAAGGCTCTTGAGCGTAGCGCAGGCCAGAGCCGGCGGTTGACTGGTGGTGTAGATGTAGGGACGAGCGAACTGGATCAGGCTTTCGATCAGGTCTTCACTGCCGGCGACAAAAGCACCGGCAGTACCGAAGGCTTTGCCCAGGGTGCCGACCAATACCGGCACGTCATCCTGGCTCAGGCCAAAATGTTCGACGATCCCGCCGCCATTGGCCCCCAACGGGCCGAAACCGTGGGCATCATCGACCATCAGCCAGGCGCCCTTGGCCCTGGCTGCACGGGCCAGGGCCGGCAGATCGGCGATGTCACCGTCCATGCTGAACACACCATCGGTAACCACCAACGTATTGCCGGTGGCTTTCTCCAGACGGTTGGCCAGGCTCTGGGCATCGTTGTGCAGATAACGGTTGAAGCGCGCGCCGGACAGCAACCCGGCGTCGAGCAACGAAGCGTGGTTGAGTCGATCCTCCAGCACCGTATCACCCTGCCCCACCAATGCGGTGACAGCGCCAAGGTTGGCCATGTAGCCAGTGGTGAACAGCAGTGCCCGCGGGCGGCCAGTCAAGTCAGCCAGGGCTTCTTCCAGGGCATGATGAGGCCCGCTGTGGCCGATCACCAGATGGGAAGCACCGCCACCCACTCCCCATCGCGCCGCACCGGCGCGCCAGGCTTCGATCACTTGCGGATGATTGGCCAGGCCCAGGTAATCATTGTTGCAGAACGCCAGCAGCGGCTGGCCGTCCACCACCACCTCTGGCCCCTGTGGGCTTTCGAGCAGCGGGCGCTGGCGATAGAGGTTTTCGGCACGACGGGCAGTCAGGCGTGCGGCGAGATCGAAGGGCATGCAGGCCTCGGGGTGAACCGCTATTTAAAGACTGGAGGAGATCCCCCTGTGGGAGCGAGCCTGCTCGCGATAGCGGCGTGCCAGTCAACATAAATGTTGAATGCTCCATCGCCATCGCGAGCAGGCTCGTTCCCACATTTTTTTTGCGTCAGCTCAGAGGGCGGCGTTGTAGAACTGCTCGCTGCTCTTCTGCTCCACCAGCGCCTGTTCAATAGCCGCCTGATGCACTTCATCAGCATGCTCTTCGCGGGCCTCCGGCTGGATGCCCAGGCGAGCGAACAGTTGCATGTCCTTGTCGGCTTGCGGGTTGGCGGTGGTCAGGAGTTTGTCGCCATAAAAAATCGAGTTGGCACCGGCGAAAAATGCCAGGGCCTGCATCTGTTCGTTCATCGCTTCGCGGCCGGCGGACAGGCGTACATGGGACTGGGGCATCAGGATCCGCGCTACGGCGAGCATGCGAATGAAATCGAACGGGTCGACGTCTTCGGCGTTTTCCAATGGCGTGCCGGCGACTTTTACCAGCATGTTGATCGGCACCGATTCCGGATGCTCCGGCAGGTTCGCCAGCTGGATCAGCAGGTTGGCGCGATCGTCCAGGGACTCGCCCATGCCCAGGATGCCGCCGGAGCAGATCTTCATCCCCGAATCTCGCACGTAAGCCAGGGTTTGCAGACGCTCGCTGTAGGTACGAGTGGTGATGATGCTGCCGTAGAACTCCGGCGACGTGTCGAGGTTGTGGTTGTAGTAGTCCAGGCCGGCCTGGGCCAGGGCCTGGGTCTGGTCCTGATCGAGGCGGCCCAGGGTCATGCAGGTCTCCAGGCCCATGGCCTTCACGCCTTTGACCATCTCCAGCACATAAGGCATGTCCTTGGCCGACGGATGCTTCCACGCCGCGCCCATGCAGAAACGGGTCGAGCCGATGGCCTTGGCACGGGCGGCCTCTTCGAGGACTTTCTGCACTTCCAGCAACTTTTCTTTTTCCAGCCCGGTGTTGTAGTGGCCGGACTGCGGACAATATTTGCAATCTTCCGGGCAGGCGCCGGTCTTGATCGACAGCAGCGTGGACACCTGGACGCGGTTGGCGTCGAAATGCGCGCGGTGCACGGTCTGCGCCTGGAACAACAGGTCATTGAAGGGCTGGACGAAGAGAGCTTTGACTTCGGCCAAAGACCAGTCATGACGCAGGTTGGCAGTGGTGCTGGCGCTCATGGGCATTTCCTTGATTATGCTTGGCTGGCACCTGGGGACATGGAATACCCACAGGCGCGACACGGATGTTCGGCATATTTAAGGAAGAGTCATGCGCTGTCAACCACGATACGATGGGGCGGTTTACATCTGGTTAAAAAACAAACAATCTTGTCTGTTGTGTGGCGAAACCACCGATACGCCCCAACCCATTTGCACCCCCTGCGAGAGCGAACTGCCCTGGCTCGGTGACCAGTGCAGTATCTGCGCCTTGCCACTGCCCATGGCCGGGCTGCGTTGTGGCCAGTGCGCCACTCAACCGCCAGCCTTCGAGCGGGTCCTGGCGCCATGGGCCTACGACTTTCCTATCGACAGCCTGATCGCACGTTTCAAACATCAGGCCAAATGGCCGCTCGGTCGGTTGATGGGCGAACTGCTGGCGCAGTCCCTGCAGCATCACTTCAATGAAGGACTGGAGCCACCCGACGCACTGGTGCCAGTACCGCTTGCCAATCGGCGCTTGCGTCAACGGGGTTTCAATCAGGCCTCGATGCTTGCACGCTGGCTCAGCGCGACATTGAAGATCCCTTGCGAAGAACAATTGCTGCGGCGCGTCCTGGACACCCCCGCCCAGCAGGCACTCGATGCCAGGGCCCGGCGCCGAAACCTGCGTCAAGCCTTTGCCATCACACCCGACGCCGTGCTCGGCAACCGTCATCTGGCGTTGGTCGACGATGTGCTCACGACCGGCGCCACAGCCCAGGCGCTGGCTCGCCTACTATTGGATGCCGGCGCCGCCCGGGTCGATGTGTATTGCCTGGCCCGCACGCCGAAACCCGGTGAGCCGGCTTGACGCGCCGCCTGCGAGGCGCCAACGTCCGCTCATGATTCCTTGGCGCAGTTCTCCATCATGTCATTGCCCCCGCTCCTGACCCAGCACATCGTCCGGCGCCCACAACGCATCGCCTTGTTGCAGCACATTGCCGAACAAGGCTCGATCACCCGCGCCGCCAAGAGCGCGGGCCTGAGCTACAAGGCGGCGTGGGATGCCATCGACGAGTTGAATAACCTGGCGGACCAGCCGCTGGTGGAACGCAGCGTCGGCGGCAGGGGCGGTGGCGGCGCCAAGCTGTCAGAGGAGGGGCAACGCGTGCTGCGTCTGTATCAGCGCTTGCAAGCGCTGCAGGCGCAGTTACTGGAAGCCAGCGAGGACGCCGGGGATCTGGGCCTGCTCAGTCGCTTGATGCTGCGCACCAGCGCGCGCAATCAACTGCATGGCAAAGTCCTGGGGATCGAGGCCCAGGGCCACAATGACCGGGTACGCCTGGAACTGGCCCGGGGTCTGGTCATCGAGGCGCAAATCACCCATGACAGCACCTTACGTCTGGAGCTGGCTATCGGCACCGAAGTGGTGGCCCTGATCAAGGCCGGCTGGTTGGAGTTGCACCCCATCGAGTCAGCGGAGCAATCGGGAATCAACACGTTGCGCGGCGTGATCGAGCAGGTTGCCGCCGCCGAAGACGGCCCCAGTGAAGTGCGTATCGGCCTGCCCAACGGCCAGACATTGTGCGCCCTGGCCGATCCGCTCCAATTGCATGAGCGAAACCTGGCTACCGGTTCTGCGGTGCACGTCGCGTTTTCACCGACAAATGTGCTGCTCGGCACACCGCTGTAGCGCGCTGCAACAATAGTTTCATCGACCCGCTTTAAGGTGACTGCCAAAACCAGCAGGGAGCCTGATGATGAGCCTATTAGAAGAAAACCAATCCACCGACCTGGAAAAGATCGTCGGCCTGAGCCGTCGAAGCTTCATCAGCGCCGGCGCCCTGTGCGGCGCGGCGATGTTCCTGGGCGGCAACCTGCTGAGCCGCAGCGTGCTGGCCGCCGCCGTGAGCGAAGGCAACAGCAAGCTGCTGGGCTTTAAAAGCATCGCCGCCGCCACGGCCGACACCATTACCCTGCCTCCGGGCTACAAAGCCTCGGTGCTGATCAGTTGGGGCCAGCCACTGCGCAAAAATGCACCGGCGTTCGACCCCAGTGGCAATGGAACAGCCCGCGCTCAGGAAGAGCAGTTTGGCGACAACACCGACGGCATGAGCCTGTTCGAATTCCCCGGCGACAAGAACCGGGCGCTGATGGCGATCAACAACGAGTACACCAACTACCAATACCTGTTCCCTCACGGCGGCCAGCCGCAGTCGGCCGAAGACGTGCGCAAGGCCCAAGCCGCCGAAGGCGTGTCGGTGATCGAGATCCAGCGTCGTCGCGGCCAGTGGCAGTTCGTCCAGGAATCGCGCTACAACCGCCGGATCCACGGCAACACGCCGATTCGCCTGCGTGGTCCGGCAGCCGGCCACGACCTGCTGAAAACCAGCGCCGACAAGAGCGGCAAAAAAGTGCTGGGGACTTTCCAGAACTGCGCCAACGGCATGACGCCGTGGGGCACGTACCTGACCTGCGAAGAGAACTTCACTGACTGCTTCGGCAGCAGCAAGGCGGACCTGCAGTTCGACGCGGCACAAAAACGCTATGGCGCCACTGTCACCAGCAGTGAAATCAACTGGCACCTGCACGACCCGCGTTTTGATCTGGCGAAGAACCCCAACGAACTCAATCGCCATGGCTGGGTGGTGGAAATCGATCCGTTCGACCCGCAATCCACCCCGGTAAAACGCACTGCTCTGGGCCGTTTCAAACACGAAAACGCCGCCCTCGCGCAGACCAATGACGGTCGCGCCGTGGTGTACATGGGCGATGACGAGCGCGGCGAATTCATCTACAAGTTCGTCAGCCGCGAGCGCATCAACCATCGCAATGCCAAAGCCAACCGCAACCTGCTGGACCACGGCACCTTGTATGTGGCGCGCTTCGATGCCGGCGACGGCAACCCGGACCACCCCAAAGGCAAGGGCCAGTGGATCGAGCTGACCCACGGCAAGAACGGCATCGACGCCAGCAGCGGTTTCGCTGACCAGGCCGAAGTGCTGATCCATGCGCGCCTGGCCGCCAGTGCCGTTGGCGCCACGCGCATGGACCGCCCCGAGTGGATCGTGGTCAGCCCCAAGGACGGCCAGGTCTATTGCACCCTGACCAACAACTCCAAGCGCGGTGATGCCGGTCAACCGGTGGAAGGGCCAAACCCTCGGGCCAAGAACGTCTACGGGCAGATCCTGCGCTGGCGCACCGACCGCGACGATCATGCCTCCAAGACCTTCTCCTGGGATCTGTTCGTGGTCGCCGGCAACCCGGCGGTACACGCCGGCACGCCGAAAGCCGGCTCGTCCAACATCAACGCCCAGAACATGTTCAACAGCCCCGATGGCCTGGGCTTCGACAAGGCCGGGCGGCTGTGGATTCAGACCGACGGTGATTTCAGCAATACCGGGGACTTCGCCGGCATGGGCAACAACCAGATGCTCTGCGCCGACCCCGACAGTGGCGAAATCCGTCGATTCCTGGTCGGGCCGGTGGGTTGCGAAGTGACCGGCATCAGCTTCTCGCCAGACTACAAAACCCTGTTCGTCGGCATCCAGCATCCCAGCGGCAGCTCGACGTTCCCTGAGCACCTGCCCAACGGTAAGCCGCGGTCGTCGGTGATGGTGATTACTCGTGAGGATGGCGGGGTCATCGGCGCCTGATAGCCCTCACGCTGATCGTTCCCACGCTCTGCGTGGGGATGCAGCCAGGGACGCTCCGCGTCCCAAAGAGTAACGCGGAGCGTCACATGAGGCGTTCCCACGCAGAGCGTGGGAACGATCACCGACAGCCGTCACCTATCTCCCTCCGTCTGCGCTACCATGCTGGGCCGGACGCGGCAGCCCTGCCGCTGCGCAGGAGTCAGCATGTCCCATCCGTTTGAAACCCTCACACCCGACCTGGTGCTCGATGCCGTTGAAAGCATGGGCTTGCTCAGCGACGCCCGTGTGCTGGCCCTCAACAGCTATGAAAACCGTGTCTATCAGGTGGGTATCGAAGACGCCGAGCCGCTGATCGCCAAGTTCTATCGCCCTCAGCGCTGGACCAACGAAGCGATTCTGGAAGAGCACCGCTTCACCTTCGAACTGGCCGAATGCGACGTGCCGGTGGTAGCGCCGCTGATTCACAACGGCGTCAGTCTGCACGAACACGCCGGGTTTCGTTTCACCCTGTTTCCCCGGCGCGGCGGCCGCGCGCCTGAGCCGGGCAACCTCGACCAACTCTATCGCCTGGGGCAATTGCTCGGGCGTCTGCACGCGGTCGGGTCGACCCGTCCGTTCGAGCATCGTGAAGCGTTGGGCGTGAAAAACTTCGGCCACGATTCGCTGGCCACCGTGCTGCAAAGCGGTTTCGTACCCCGCAGCCTGCTTCCGGCCTACGAGTCGGTGGCCCGGGACCTGCTCAAACGGGTTGAAGAGGTTTATGCCGCCACGCCTCACCAGAACATCCGCATGCACGGCGACTGCCACCCCGGCAACATGATGTGCCGCGACGAGGTTTTTCATATCGTCGACCTGGACGACTGCCGCATGGGCCCGGCGGTACAGGATTTGTGGATGATGCTCGCCGGTGATCGCCAGGAATGCCTGGGGCAGTTGTCGGAATTGATGGACGGCTACCGCGAGTTTCATGACTTTGACCCGCGTGAACTGGCCTTGATCGAGCCTCTGCGGGCCTTGCGCCTGATGCACTACAGCGCCTGGCTGGCGCGCCGTTGGGACGATCCGGCGTTCCCGCGCAGCTTCCCGTGGTTCGGCAGCGAACGCTACTGGGGCGACCAGGTGTTGGCGTTGCGCGAGCAACTGGCGGCGCTCAATGAGGAGCCGTTGAAGTTGTTCTGATTTGCCACTGCCGCCCCCCTGTGGGAGCGAGCCTGCTCGCGATCGCGGTAGGTCAGTCGATATCCATGTTGAATGGGCCATCGTCATCGCGAGCGGGCTCGCTCCCACAGGGGCCGGCGATGGCGCTCATAAAGGTTCACAGCACAATCTGACAAATCTCCTTACAATCACTCTTTTGTTAGCTGCCTAAGCAAGGATTCTGCATGCAAGCCGCCAACCCGCGTCGCGGGTATATCCTGGGCCTGAGTGCCTACATCATCTGGGGTCTGTTCCCGATCTATTTCAAAGCCATCGCCAATGTGCCGTCCGTGGAGATCATCATCCACCGGGTGCTGTGGTCAGCGCTGTTCGGCGCGGCGTTGCTGATGGTCTGGAAACACCCGGGCTGGTGGCGCGAACTGCGGGACAATCCACAGCGGCTGGCAATCCTGGCCCTGAGCGGTACGTTGATCGCGGCCAACTGGCTGACCTATGTCTGGGCGGTGAACAACGAGCGCATGCTCGAAGCGAGCCTGGGGTACTACATCAACCCGCTGGTGAACGTATTGCTCGGCATGTTGATCCTGGGTGAACGGCTGCGGCGCATGCAGTGGCTGGCGGTGGGGTTGGCCGCGGTCGGTGTGGCGCAGCAGGTCTGGCAAGTGGGCAGCCTGCCTTGGGTGTCGCTGGTGCTGGCGCTGACCTTCGGCTTTTATGGGCTGATCCGCAAGCAGGCGCCGGTCAAGGCTTTACCCGGACTGGTAGTGGAAACCTGGATGCTGGTGCCGATCGCCATTGCTTGGTTGTTGTTCAACCCGGCGGCTACCAGCGCCCAAGCCGTTTTCTGGACCACCTCCGAAGCCTGGTGGCTGGTGGCGGCCGGGCCCGTGACGCTGGTGCCGTTGGTGTGCTTTAACGCTGCGGCGCGGCATTTGCCCTACACCACCCTCGGGTTCCTCCAGTACATCGCACCGACGCTGGTGTTGTTGCTCGCCGTACTGCTGTTCGGTGAGCATCTGTCGTCCAGCACATTGGTGGCGTTCCTGTTTATCTGGGCTGGGCTTGCGGTGTATAGCGTCGATGCCGTGATCAGCATGCGCCGGCGCAACTGATCAAAAAACGTACGAACCTCCACAGGCCACGTCTGGCGTGGCCTGCGCTTATCCTTCCCAAGGTTATCCACAGCGTGATCCCCGCCGTTTGTGCACAAGCCCTTGAAAACTGGTGATTTTTTAATCATATCCCGCCAGCGCCCGGCGGACGTGGGCTGGCGAGGTGTCTCTACAGGTTATCCACAGGCAGGCGCAGTTTTTCCTTGGATAACCCGTATCAGTTCTCGTCGCTGAGTTTCAGCTCCACCATCAACTCATCGGCCAGGGTTTCCAAACGTTCCTGCAAAGTGTCCAGGGACAAGGTCACCGGCACCCCGAGGATCGCTTCGGCATGAAACAGCAACTCGCTGCTCATCGGCGCCGGCCGCACGTCCGTGACCAGTCGCTCGACGTTGACGCCCTGCTCACTCAGCAAGCGCGTGATGTCGCGCACGATCCCCGGGCGATCATTACCCACCAGCTCCATCGCGATAGGCTTCCAAGTGCAGGACTCTTCGACGATGCCCTCGGCGATCAGCACGCGGATGTTGTGGGCCGACAGGCCTTGCAAGGCTTCGATCAATTCATCATGGGATTCAGCCGGAACGCTTAGGCGCAGGATCCCGGCAAATTGTCCCGCCAGACGGGACATGCGGCTTTCCAGCCAGTTACCGCCGTGCTCGGCGATGCAAAGGGCGATCTGCTCGACCAACCCGGGCTTGTCCGGGGCGAAAACAGTGATGACGAGATGGTCCATGGCGCGAGCCCTCTTGTTGTGGAAAGAAGAGTATAGGCAGGTGGTCGCGGACAGGCTGGTGCCCTAAAGATATAAACCTCGCCTCTGTGGGAGCAAAGCTTGCTCGCGATGAAAACAACTCGGTCCTTCTGAAACCAGGGCACCTGTATCGCAGCAAGCTCTGCTCCCACAGGATGAAACCAGATACATCGTGTACAAAGATCAAGATTTATATGGAACAATCCATACGTTTTTTGAGAACATCCCGTGCCTCGTCGTGACCGTAACACTTTAGTGGGTCGCGGAACGACGCAATTAGTCTAATTTTCACAACCGCAATTGATCATGTAGTATGCCGCAGCGCGCACTACATAATGTTGGACCAATGACTGTTCAAGGCGCGGTCGCATCCCTGAAAGCCCCGTCAGCAAGGCTTAACGCCCGTGACAGGTCCCACCCAGCCGCCAACGATGGCATGTACTGGTTCCGGGGTTTGTGGTTTAAATGTCCCGAGGCTTCATTGTCAAAATCGAAGAGCTGAAAAGCGAAATAGCTGAGCAGAGTGAGGCAAGCAATGACTGAACACGTTCAAGTCGGTGGCCTGCGGGTCGCCAAAGTCCTGTTCGACTTCGTGAATAACGAAGCTATCCCCGGAACCGGCCTCACCGCCGATGCGTTCTGGGCCGGTGCCGACAAAGTCATCCACGACCTGGCCCCGAAGAACAAAGCCCTACTCGCCAAACGCGACGATTTCCAGGCACAGATCGATGCCTGGCACCAGGCCCGTGCCGGCCAGGCCCACGACGCCGTGGCTTACAAAGCCTTCCTGCAAGACATCGGTTATCTGCTGCCAGAAGCGGCGGATTTCCAGGCCACGACGCAAAATGTCGATGACGAAATCGCCCGCATGGCCGGCCCGCAACTGGTCGTGCCGGTGATGAATGCCCGCTTCGCCCTCAATGCCTCGAACGCCCGCTGGGGTTCTTTGTACGACGCGCTGTACGGCACCGATGCCATCAGCGAAGCCGACGGCGCGGAGAAAGGCAAAGGCTACAACAAGGTACGCGGCGACAAGGTCATTGCCTTTGCCCGCGCCTTCCTCGACGAAGCCGCGCCGTTGGCCGCCGGCTCCCATGTCGATTCCACCGCTTACAAGATCGTCGATGGCAAACTGGTGGTTGCCCTCAAGGGCGGCAGCAACAGCGGCCTGCGTGACGACGCGCAACTGATCGGTTTCCAGGGCGACGCTTCGGCACCGACCACCGTGCTGTTGAAGCACAACGGCCTGCACTTTGAAATCCAGATCGACGCCAGCACCCCCGTCGGCCAGACCGATGCCGCCGGCGTCAAAGACATCCTGATGGAAGCGGCGCTGACCACCATCATGGACTGCGAAGACTCGGTCGCCGCCGTCGATGCCGATGACAAAGTGGTGATCTACCGTAACTGGCTCGGCCTGATGAAGGGCGATCTGTCGGAACAGGTCGCCAAGGGCGGTCAGACGTTTACCCGCACCATGAACCCCGATCGTGCGTACACGACGGTCGACGGTTCGGGCCTGACCCTGCATGGCCGCTCGCTCCTGTTCGTGCGCAACGTCGGTCATCTGATGACTATCGACGCGATCCTGGACAAGGACGGTCAGGAAGTACCGGAAGGCATCCTGGATGGCCTGGTCACCAGCCTGGCGGCAATCCACAGCCTCAACGGCAATACTTCGCGCCGCAACAGCCGTACCGGCTCGGTGTACATCGTCAAGCCGAAGATGCACGGGCCGGAAGAAGCGGCGTTCACCAACGAACTGTTCGGTCGCGTCGAGGACGTGCTGAACCTGCCGCGCAACACCCTCAAGGTCGGGATCATGGACGAGGAGCGCCGGACCACGGTCAACCTCAAGGCCTGCATCAAGGCCGCCAGTGAACGCGTGGTGTTCATCAACACCGGCTTCCTGGACCGCACCGGCGACGAAATCCACACCTCCATGGAAGCCGGCCCGATGGTGCGCAAGGCTGATATGAAAGCCGAGAAGTGGATCGCCGCGTATGAGAATTGGAACGTCGATATCGGCCTGAGCACCGGCCTGCAGGGTCGCGCACAGATCGGCAAGGGCATGTGGGCCATGCCGGACCTGATGGCAGCGATGCTGGAGCAGAAAATCGCTCATCCCATGGCCGGTGCCAACACCGCGTGGGTTCCGTCGCCGACCGCTGCAGCGCTGCACGCGCTGCATTATCACAAGGTCGACGTGTTCGCCCGTCAGGCCGAACTGGCCCAACGTGCCCGCGCCTCGGTGGACGACATCCTGACCATCCCGTTGGCCGTGAACCCGAACTGGACGCCGGAGCAGATCAGGAACGAACTGGACAACAATGCCCAGGGCATCCTCGGTTACGTGGTGCGCTGGATCGACCAGGGCGTAGGTTGCTCCAAGGTGCCGGACATCAACGATATTGGCCTGATGGAAGACCGTGCGACGCTGCGTATTTCCAGCCAGCACATCGCCAACTGGCTGCGCCATGGCATCGTCACCCAGGACCAGGTGATGGAAAGCCTCAAGCGCATGGCGCCGGTGGTGGACCGCCAGAACGCCAGCGACCCGCTGTACCGTCCACTGGCGCCGGACTTCGACAGCAACATCGCCTTCCAGGCGGCAGTGGAGTTGGTGATCGAAGGCACCCGGCAGCCTAACGGCTATACCGAGCCGGTGCTGCACCGTCGTCGTCGCGAGTTCAAGGCAGCCAATGGGCTGTGATTGAAGGGTAAAACGCAGCACAAGAAAAAGCCCTGATCGAAAGATCAGGGCTTTTTCATTGCAAAATCACCAAGCCCTAGCTGATGCTCTAGTCATTGTGGGATTCATCGGCTCCCACAGACAATTTTAAAGATCCATCCCCAGCTCATGCTTGACCAGACCCAGCAATTTTTCCGTATCAATAGGCTTGAGCAAAAAATCCACTACGCTCAGGTGCATCGCTTCGATGGCGTCCTTCACGTCGGCATCGCCGGAGACGAGGATGATCGGCAGCGCTGCCCGCTCCGACTCACGGACCAGGCGGACCAGTTCAAGGCCATCGACATTGCCCATACGCAAGTCAGTGATCAATAGGCCAATCGACGGCTTGGTTTCCAGCAACTTGAGCGCCGTTTCACCGCTGGCGGCGGTCATGCAGTGAATGCCGTCCAGGGCCAGAATTTCCGATAGCAGCTCACGGGCGTCCTTGTCGTCATCGACAATCAAGACTCGTTGCGGCGGCAGGTCGGGTTCCAGCATGACGGCACTCAGCGCCTCGCGCTCGGCGTCACTCAAAATATCGTGGTCGGACATGATGCTCTCTACGTTCTTTAATCGATCCCCTGGCACAGTGGTCAGACATCGTTCTGCGTCGCTTCAATGTGCACTTCGTCGGATTTTTTTCCAAGTACATTTATTGCAGGCTTCGGATAGACCACACGAGGGATTTTTCTATCGTTCCCAGCCTTTTGCGTTGACCTAGACTTACGTCCAATGGGCACCCTACCCTCAGGGGTTGACCATGGGGACAGATCCGACCACAACAATTCAAAAAAGACTGCGCCATGGTTATGAAAAAAACGGACGCCTTTACCCAGGCTGGGAAAACCGCGGTGTTGCAGAACATCCAGGGAACGCTGCAATTCCTTCAGCGTTTTCCCCCGTTCAACCAAATGGAAAACGCTCACCTGGCTTATCTGGTGGAGCAATGCCTGCTGCGTTTTTACGCACCGGGGGACACCATCATCAAACCGGCCGACGGCACGGTGGAACACTTTTATATCGTCAAGCAGGGCCGGGTCGTGGGCGAGCGTCCGCATTCGGCAAAAGGTGGCACCGAAACCACCTTCGAAATCACCACCGGCGAATGCTTCCCCCTTGCCGCGCTGCTGGGCGAGCGGGCCACGCGCACCGAACACCGTGCCGGCGAGGACACCTTCTGCCTGCAGTTGAACAAGCAGGCATTCATCAAGCTATTCGCCCTGTCGAGCCCGTTTCGTGATTTCGCGCTGCGTGGAGTTAGCAGCCTGCTCGACCAGTTCAATCAGCAAGTCCAGCAGAAGTCCGCGCAAACCCTCGGCACCCAATACTCCCTCAACACCCGGCTGGGCGAGCTGGCGATGCGTCATCCGGTGAGTTGCAACCCCGACATGCCCCTGCGCGAAGCCGTGAAACTGATGCACGAACAGCAGGTCGGAAGCATTGTGGTGGTGAACGAGCAAAAAGCGCCGGTAGGGATTTTTACCCTGCGCGACCTGCGGCATGTGGTCGCCGACGGCTCCGGGGATTTTTCCGAAGCCATCGCCGCGCACATGACCCCGACACCCTTCTATCTCTCGCCGGACCACAGCGCCTTCGACGCGGCCATCGCCATGACTGAGCGCCACATTGCCCATGTTTGTCTGGTCAAGGACCATCGCTTGTGCGGCGTGGTGTCCGAGCGCGATCTGTTTTCCCTGCAGCGGGTCGACCTGGTGCATCTGGCACGGACCATCAGCAGCGCCCCGAAAGTCGAGACCCTGGTGGCCCTGCGCGGCGAGATCGGTCAATTGGTCGAGCGCATGCTGGCCCATGGCGCGTCGTCGACTCAGATCACCCAGATCATCACACTGCTCAACGACCACACCGTGTGCCGGGTCATCGAACTGACCCTGGCCGACAAGGGTGACCCGGGCGTGCCGTTCAGTTGGTTGTGTTTCGGCAGTGAAGGCCGGCGCGAGCAGACCCTGCACACCGACCAGGACAACGGCATCCTGTTCGAAGCCCGGGACGCCGCCCATGCGGCGCAGATCCGCGGGCTGCTGCTGCCCATCGCCCAACAGATCAACCAGAGCCTGGCCCTCTGTGGTTTCACCTTGTGCAAGGGCAACATCATGGCCGGCAACCCGGAACTGTGCCTGTCCCGCGCCGAATGGGCCCGACGCTTTGCCGCATTCATTCGTGAAGCGACGCCGGAAAACCTATTGAGCTCGAGTATCTATTTCGACCTGCGGGTGGTCTGGGGCGATGAGCAAGGCTGTGAGCAGTTGCGCCAGCAAGTGCTCGAACAGGTGGCCGATAACCGTTTGTTCCAGCGCATGATGGCCGAGAACGCGCTGCGTCATCGTCCACCGGTGGGACGCTTCAGGGATTTCGTGCTCAGCCGCAAGAACGGCGAAAAAGCCACCTTGGACCTGAAAGTGCAAGGCCTGACGCCTTTTGTCGACGGCGCTCGCCTGCTGGCCCTGGCCAATGGCATCGAAGCCAACAATACCCTGGAGCGCTTGCGGCAACTGGTCATCAAGGACGTGATCCAACCGCTCGATGGCGCGGCCTATGAAGAGGCCTACCACTTCATCCAGCAAACCCGCATGCAACAACATCAACTGCAGACCCGCGAAAACCTGCCCTACTCCAACCGGGTCGACCCCGACAGCCTTAATCATCTGGACCGGCGCATTCTGCGCGAATCCCTGCGCCAAGCCCAACGGCTGCAAAGCAGCCTGACGCTGAGGTACCAGTTGTGAGCATTTTTTCCTGGTTACGCCCGGTCCAACCGATGTTGCCTGAAGACGTGCAACAGCGCCTGGAGCGCCTGCCGGCCCCCGCGCCCCTGGGTGAATGCAGCCTGAGGGAGCAACGCTGGGTGGTGCTGGATCTGGAAACCACGGGGTTGAACCTGAACAAGGATCAGGTGCTGTCCATCGGTGCGGTGGTCATAGAGGACGGCGCCATCGACTTCAGCCAACAGTTCGAACGCACCTTGCAGTGCGACAAGCAGAAGCTGGGACCCAGCGTATTGATCCATGGCCTGGCGCCGAGTGAAATTGCCGCCGGCAGCGACCCCGCCGAGGCGCTGCTGGCGTTCATGGAATTCGTCGGCGACAGCCCTCTGCTGGCATTTCATGCGCCGTTCGACTCCCACATGCTGGGGCGAGCACTGAAGGATTACCTCGGTTATCGCTTGCAGCATTCGTTTCTGGATGTCGCTGACCTGGCGCCGATGCTCTGCCCTCAAGCGCACCTGCGCAAGGCCGGCCTGGACGACTGGATCGACTGGTGCAAATTGCAAGTCTTCGACCGTCATAACGCCAGCGCCGACGCCCTGGCCACCGCCGAATTGGCGCTCATTCTGTTCAGCCGTGCCCGTCAGCAGCAGATCCATAGCCCGCTTGAGCTGCAACAGCACCTGAGCCAATGGAAGCGACGGCAACGGGCGCCTTCGCTTTAGCCCAAGGTGGTTGACCTGTGGGAGCAAGGCTTGCCCGCGATGCAGGCGACTCGGCCAGGCTGCCAGTCCCGGCGATGCCATCGCGGGCAAGCCTTGCTCCTACAGACTCACCTGAACCCGCGGATCGTGCTCCGACCAGCGCCAATTGCTTTCTCTCCCCCGCCTCTGCGACAATCGCGAACAATTCTCGTTACTTAAAACGTCGGTGATGCTTCGTGTCGTCAGCCCCAAGCCCCCACAGTGATCTGGTTGGTGCGTTGTACCGTGACCATCGCCGGTGGCTATTGGCATGGCTGCGCCGCAACGTGGCCTGCCCGCAACGGGCCGAAGATCTGAGCCAGGACACCTTCGTGCGCCTGCTGGGCCGGGAGGAACTGACAGCGCCCCGAGAGCCCAGGGCGTTTCTGGTGGCGATCGCCAAGGGACTGCTGTTCGATTATTTCCGTCGGGCGGCGCTGGAGCAGGCCTACCTCACCGAGCTGATGCTGATCCCGGAAAACGAACAGCCGTCGTTGGAAGAGCAGCAACTGATCGTCGAAGACCTCAAGGCTATCGATCGGCTGCTTGGCAAATTGTCGAGCAAGGCCCGCGCCGCCTTCCTCTACAACCGTCTCGACGGCCTCAGCCATGCAGAAATCGCCGAGCGCCTGGGGGTTTCCGTGCCCCGGGTGCGGCAGTACCTGGCCCAGGGCATGCGCCAGTGCTACATCGCGCTTTATGGTGAGCCGACATGAGCACGCCTTCTTCCAAACCCGTCTCGACCGGGGTTCTGGATGCGGCCATTGCCTGGCAACTGTCCCTGGACTCAGGCGGCGGTAGTGCCCAGGAGCGGGAAGCGTTCGCCCAATGGCATGCCGCCGACGAAGAACACGCCCGGGCCTGGCGGCAACTGGGCATGCTTGACCAACGCTTCAGTGTCGCCAACGGCCCTGGGCGAGCCGCGTTGTTGCAATCCAGAGCAAACATCCGTCGCCGGGTGCGCAAGCTCGGTAGCAGCCTGGCCAGCATTGTTGCAGTGATCGGCCTGGCGTTGTTTGCCGGAGATCGTTACTTGCCGCTGGATTACTGGCTGGCCGACCAGCGCACCGCCACCGGCGAACAACGCGTCCTGCGCTTGGCCGACGGCACGCTGATCAACCTCAACACCCACAGTGCGCTGGACGTGCGTTTCGATGACAAGCAGCGCCGCATTGTCCTGCAAGAAGGCGAGATCCTGGTGGAAACCGGCCACAACGACCCGCGTCCGTTTATCGTTGAAACCCGCGAAGGCAACATGCGCGCCCTGGGCACCCGGTTTTTGGTCAAGCGAGAAGCAGAAGGCACGCGCCTGAGCGTGTTGAAGTCGGCAGTGGCGGCGCATCCGCAGGCCACCGACGAAGAGCAGATCCTGCGCGAAGGCCAGCAGGTGTTGATGCGTCGCGACGGCCTCGGGCCGACGATGGCCCTGAATCCGGGTGCCGATGCCTGGACCCGCGGCATGCTGGTGGTGGACAACGCCCGCCTCGAAGACCTGGTCCATGAGCTGGGACGCTATCGTCGCGGCTACCTGGGTGTCGAGCCACAGGTGGCAGACCTGCGCATCACTGGCAGCTTCCCGCTGCACGACACCGATCTGGCACTCAGCGCCCTGCTCCCGACCTTGCCGGTACAGGTCGAGCATCACACGCGCTGGTGGGTGATGGTGGGGCCGAGGGCCGAGACCAAGCCTTGAGGCCCCATCGCGAGCAGGCTCGCTCCCACATTTGATCTTCAGTGATCCGCTGTGGGAGCGAGCCTGCTCGCGATGAAGCCGTCCCGATCCGAAGACCCGTTGGACACCTCACCCCAACCTGAATCTAAATTATTTTCATCCAGCCCTATCACTTTTGAATTTTCATCCGGCACCAAGGCAATTGAGAAATATTTCCATTCAGGAGCCGCCGTATGTCCCGCCCGCTAGACACCCTGTTGCGCCCCAGTCTGTTGGCCGTTGCCATCGCTTTTGCCGCCCCGTTGGTCAGCGGCCCGTTGCTGGCCGCCGAACAAGCCTCGAGCGTGCGCACCTACAACCTGCCCGCCGCACCATTGGCCAGCACCCTGAACCAGATCGCCAGTCAGGCCGGGCTCGCCCTGAGTCTGACCCCGTCCCTGGCCTCGGGCAAAACCTCGGCACCGGTCCAGGGCCAGTTCGATGCCATTGGCGCATTACGTGAGGCGTTGCGCGGCACCGGCCTTCAACTGCAACAAAGCAGCGCCGGCACCTACAGCCTGGTGGCCGTGCCCGAAGGCGTCATGGCTTTGCCGGAAACCAGCGTGATCGGCGCCGGCCTCAGCGAGACCGCGTGGGGTCCGACCGATGGCTATGTCGCCACTCGCACGGCAGCCGGCACCAAGACCGATACGCCGATTGTCGAACTGCCGCGCTCGGTTTCCGTGGTCACACGCCAGCAGATGGAAGATCGCTCGGTCCTCAACCTCAATGACGCCCTGCGCTACACCGCTGGCGTGCAGAGCAGCGGCTACGGCTCGGACTCACGCAACGACTGGCTGCTGGTGCGCGGTTTTGTACCGACGCAGTTCCTCGATGGTCTGCCGCTGCCCAAGGGCAACTACGTCACGCCGAAAATCGAGCCCTGGAACCTCGAACGCATCGCCGTGCTGCGTGGTCCGGCGTCTTCGATCTACGGCCAGACGCCACCCGGCGGCATGCTGGACATGGTCAGCCGTCGCCCGCAAGCTCAAAGCAGCCACGAGGTCGAACTGCAAGCCGGCAGCTACGAACACAAGCAGATCAACTTCGACAGCACCGGCAAGGTCGATGACGAAGGCCAGTTCCTGTATCGGGTCAGCGGCACGGTGCGCGACAGCAACGCCCAGGTCGATCACATCCCGGACAAACGCTACAACATCGCCCCCAGCCTGACCTGGAACATCAACGACGACACCCGTCTGACCTTCCTGTCTCAGTACACCCGCGACGACACCGGCATCACCGGGCAATTCCTGCCGCTGCAAGGCACCAAGCTGTCGTCGCCGGCCGGCAAGATTTCCCACCACAAAAACCTGGGTGACCCGGACTGGGAATTCTACGACCGCACCTACTACGCCCTCGGCTATGCGTTTGAACATCGTCTGAACGACACTTGGCAGTTCCGCCAGAACCTGCGCTATACCAAGAGCGACCTGGAGTTTCAGGGTGTCACTGCGGGCGGGCAGATCTGGCCGGCCGGCCCCGACGAAGCGGTCAGCGCCGACGGAACCGTGCAGCGAACAGCGGGTATCGTCGATGAAGACGTCAGCCAGTTCGCCGTGGACAACAACTTCCAGGCCGACTTCCAAACCGCAGCCCTGAGCCACACCTTGTTGCTGGGCCTGGATCACCAGCGCTCCAACAGCAACTCGCGCTGGCTGTGGGGCTCGACCGGCGTACCGGCCAGCAATATCCACAACCCGACCTACGGACAGGATTTCTCCAACGTCCAGTACTTCACCATGTACGACTACAACCAGAAGACCCAGCAAACCGGTCTCTACATCCAGGACCAGATCGCCCTGGACAACTGGCGTCTGACCCTGGGTGGTCGTGAAGACTGGATCCACACCGGCACCGAGTTCCACAACCAGGCCGGCGCGACCAACACCCAGCGCGACAAGAAATTCAGCGGCAACGCGGCGCTGAGCTACGTCTTCGACAATGGCGTGACGCCGTACATTTCTTTCGCCCAGTCCTTCCAGGCAGCGGCCGGAACCAACGTCAACAGCACCGATGCATTCAAGCCGACCGAAGGCGAACAGTACGAAGCGGGCATCAAGTACCAGCCACCCGGCACCAAAACCCTGCTGACGGCGGCGGTGTTCGACCTGACCCAGAAAAACAACTCTGTCACCGAAAACAACGTCACCCGCCAAGTGGGTGAAGTACAGGTACGTGGCCTGGAGTTGGAGGCCTCGGGCGACGTGACCGACAACCTGAAGCTCATCGGCTCCTACACCTACAACGACAGTGAAATCACCAAAGGCACGACGGCGGAAAAAGGCAAGCGCATGGCCCAGGTGCCGCGTAACCAAGCCACCGCCTGGGCGGACTACACCTGGCACAACGGCCCGCTGGACGGCTTTGGTGTCGGTGCGGGTGTGCGTTACGTCGGCGACACCTATGGCAACACCACCAACACCGACTGGGGCCATGTCGGCTCCTATACCGTGTATGACGCCTCGGCCCATTACGACCTGGGTCGCCTGGACAACTCGTTCAAAGGGGTATCGGTGGCGGTGGATGCAAAAAACGTCTTCAACAAGGACTACCTGTCCACGTGTGACGGTTTCTACTGCTACTACGGCGATCAACGCAGCGTCGTCGCCAGCGTGAATTACAAATGGTAAACGGTTAGCATTTGCGTAAACCTTTTGAAGGGCCACCTGTGGCCCTTTTTGCATTCGGATCAATCATGAAAAGCAAAACCATCCGTCGCTGGTCCTTCGTCCACACCTGGACCAGCCTGATCTGCACGGTATTTCTGCTGATGCTGGCAATCACCGGGCTGCCGTTGATTTTTCATCACGAAATCGAGCATCTGCTGGGCGACGCCCCCGAGCTTCGCGAAATGCCGGCCGACACACCGCCATTGGACCTTGCGCAACTGGTGGAAAAAGCCAAGGCCCATCGCCCCGGTGAGGTGGTCCAGTATTTTGGCTGGGACGAGGATGATCCCAACGGTGTCATCACCATCATGGCGCCGACGCCGGGCACCGAACCCAATTCCTCCCACACGTTCATGCTCGATGCCCGCACCGGCGAGGCCCTGGAAATGCCCTCGGCCAACGGCGGTTTCATGATGGTGATGCTGCGCCTGCATGTGGACATGTTCGCCGGCTTGCCAGGCAAGTTGCTGTTGGCGTTCATGGGCCTGTTGTTCGTGATCGCCATCGTTTCCGGTGTGGTGTTGTACCTGCCGTTCATGCGCCGCCTGAAATTCGCCACGGTGCGCCAGGATAAATCCACGCGCCTGCGCTGGCTCGATTTGCACAACCTGATCGGCGTGGTCACGCTGGTCTGGGCGCTGACGGTGGGCGTGACCGGCGTCATCGCGGCGTGCGCCGACCTGATCATCGCCGCCTGGCGCAATGACAGCCTCAGCGCCATGGTCGAGCCCTATCGCGACGCCCCGCCGCTGACGCAACTGGCCCCAGCGACCCGCTTGCTGGACATCGCCAAAGAGGTTGCGCCGGGCATGGTACCCAGCTTCATCGCCTTCCCCGGTACGCTGTTTTCCAGCGAACACCACTACAGCGTGTTCATGAAAGGTGACACCCACCTGACCTCCCATCTGCTGACACCCGTATTGATCGACGCCAGCACCCTGGACGTCACCGCCGTGGCTGAACGGCCGTGGTACATGGATATGATGAGCCTGTCCCTGCCGCTGCACTTCGGCGACTACGGCGGTCGGCCGATGCAGATTTTCTGGGCGACCCTGGACGTGCTGACCATCATCGTCCTCGGCAGCGGCGTCTACCTGTGGCTCGTGCGGCGAAAAGCGGCCAAGCGCGCAGCGGTCGCAGCGCAGGTGGTCTCGTGAGGCCCCGGCAGTCGAGTTTCTGGAAAGTGTTTGGTATTCCCGTGGCAATCGGCGTGCTGAGCGCGGCGGGGTTGTTTTCGGCATTGCTCGGCGATGGGGTCTGGGATGCCGTGAGTTGGGTGGGTTTGGGCGTGCCGACGGTGCTGGGAACCTGGGGGCTGATCAAACGCAGATAACTTCAGCCCGACGCGGACCCAATGTGGGAGCGAGCCTGCTCGCGATGGCGGTGAACCAGTCACATTGATATCGACTGACACTGCGCTATCGCGAGCAGGCTCGCTCCCACACTGGCATCCAATAGGCCTCGCCAGCCGAACCGGAACTGTCTAGGCTAAGCCCTTGCCCGTTAATCGAGGATACCTGCATGTCGGCCCCCAGCATGACGTTGTTCCACAACCCCGCTTCGCCTTTCGTGCGCAAGGTCCTGGTGCTGCTGCACGAAACCGGCCAGCAAGACCGCGTGGCGTTGCAGCTCAGCCAGCTCACGCCGGTCAGGCCAGACCAGGCACTCATTGATGACAACCCCCTGAGCAAGATCCCGGCCTTGCGCCTGGCCAATGGCAATGTGCTCCACGACAGTCGCGTCATTCTTGATTACCTCGACCACCAGCACGTCGGCAATCCGCTGATTCCCCGCGACGGCGCAGCCCGGTGGCGACGCCTGACCCTGGCGTCCCTGGCTGACGGAATCATGGACGCCGCGGTGATGATTCGCTACGAAACCGCCCTGCGACCCGTCGAAAAACACTGGGCCGAGTGGCTCGATGCGCAACGGGACAAGATCCGCCGCGCCCTGGGCATGCTCGAAGCCGAGGCGATAGCCGAACTGGCCTGCCATTTCGACATTGCGTCCATCAGCGTGGCCTGCGCCCTGGGTTACCTGGACCTGCGCCATCCCGATCTGGAATGGCGCAAGGCCAATCCACAATTGGCAGCGTGGTTTGCCGAAGTGAGCTTGCGGCCTTCGATGGTCGAGACAGTGCCTAGAATCTAGCCCTGCGTTAGCCATACTGGCCTTGTCGCGGGCAAGCCTTGCTCCCACATAGACCTTGCTCCGCCTTTGGGAGCAAGGCTTGCCCGCGATGGCAGCGCAGCGGATCCAAGGGAAACAACTGCCCTATGCGAGTCACCAGCACTGCTCGCCATTGCCGGTCCTCGCGCAACCCCAGCGACCGGCTCATTTCACCTCTCCCAGATCGAACGTCATCGCAGCCGTCGGCTTCGCTCCCACCCGGTACCAGTCCAGCTTACGGGTCAATACCATGAACACACCGAGCAGACCGAACAGCAACAGCGAGCCCATCAGCAAGGCGTAGTCCTCGGCACTCAACAATCCATAGAGCAAACCGTACAAGCCCGCCAACCCCGCCGAAAACCCCAGGCCGTGGCTCACGCTGCGCAACACATGACAGACATAGAACCCGATCAGCAGCACACAGGCGCTGGCTGACAGCAAATACGCCAGGGCAAAACCGATGTGTTCCGACAGGGACAGCAGCAACAGGTAAAAGAACGCCAGCGCCACGCCCACCAAGGCGTACTGGACCGGATGCACCGCCAGGCTCTTGAGCACTTCGAAGAGAAAGAACCCGGCAAACGTCAACGCTATGAACAGCAGTGCATATTTGATCGCCCGGTCGCTCTTGAGGTATTGGTCCACCGGGTCGATGAAACTCACACCAAAGGCACGGCTGCGAAACGCTTCACAGCCATCGCTTGGCTCGCAGGCTTGCAAGGTTTCCAGCAGGTTGGTAGAGAAAAACGAGGTCTGCCAGTCGGCACTGAAGCCCTGCTCATTGATGTCGCGCTGGGTCGGCAGGTAGTTGCCGATAAAGCTGGGGTGCGGCCAGTCGGCCGACAGGTGCACTTGGGTGGACTTACCTACCGGCAGAATCTGTAACTGACCGGTGCCTTGCAGCCGCAGGTCGAAACCGAAGGTCAGCTCAGTGCTGCCCTGGGCCGTGACCATTGGCAGCGGCACATGCACGCCCTGCCCCAGCCAGCCGATCCGCGAGCCGGGCAGGAAATCGACGGTCTGCTGGTTGAGCTTCAGGGTCAGTGCATTCTCGATACCGCGGATGTCGCTGATGCCCACGCTCAGATAGGGCTCGTCAAAGCGGTAGTCGGCAAAATCCTTGGTGGCCACGCCGAAACGCTCAGGCACCTTGAAGTGGCCGTCGATCCGGTTGTCGGCATGAAACAACCGCGCCTCGTAGATCCCGCGTGCACGGGTTTCTGTGCGGATCTGGCCGTCGACGTCCAATTGCTCCGGCAGAAAATATAACTCACCGCTTTGCTCGACGGTTTCCAGGAACCGCGCGCCGGTCTTCTCGTTGGTATTCCAGACCCGCACATCCTTGCGAAACGGCACCACGATCATCGGCCCGATGAGTTGCTGGCTGTGACTGGAACTGCGGGCGATGTCCTGCAGTACACCGTCGCGCAGTTCCTGACGCTCGTCGATGAGGCCGTTGATCATCAACAACGGGATCATCAGCAGGAGGATCAATAGGGCAATCATGCCCAGTTTTACGGCGAGGCTGCGGTTCATGTGGGGCTCTCCCTGTTCGAATGAGGGAGAGCTTGAGCCGGCTGTGTGCTGGGGTTATGGAGAGATTGTGGAGATTGTGTGGAGACTACCCAAGGCTCGCTCCCACAGGGTTGTGTTCTGTCAGGCGGCAGAGGCGGTTTCAAGGCAACCGCAAAACCACCTCAACCCCACCCTCGACATTGCCAATACTGAACTCCCCGGCATGCAACTGCACCACTTCCTCCACAAAGTTGAGGCCCAACCCGGTGCTCTTGCGACCGCTGTCAGGGCGCGGCAGGGAGTAGAAGCGTTCACTCAGACGCGGCAGGGCGTAGGCGGGAATCGGTTCGGCCTGATTGAACAGCCGGATCTCGACGCGGTTGCCGACACGCTCGGCACTCATGCGCAACAACCCGTTGACGGGCGTGAAGTCCAGGGCGTTTGCCAGCAGATTGCCCAGGGCCTGACGCAACAGAAACGGCTCCCCCGTCAATGTCAGGTCCACGGCAATGTGCCGCTCGATCTGCAAATGCCGGCTTTCGATCCAGCCACTGCGGGCCTCCAGCAGTTCGTCCATCAATGCCGCCAGCGGCACGGCAACCTCTTCTTCCAGTCCCTGTCGCTGCTCGACCTGGGCCAGGTTGAGCAAACGCTCGATCAACTGCTGCATGCGCACGCTTTCGTTGTCGATGTTGCTGACGAAACGCAGACGCTGGGCCGTCGGCATGTCGCTCTGCAGCAACTCGGCGGCACCACGGATTGCCGCCAGCGGGCTCTTGAGTTCGTGAGTCAGGGTGTGCACGTAGCGCTCGACGTAAGCCTTGCCTTCCAGTTGGGTGCGCATGTGTTCCACCGCACCGGCCAGTTGCTCGAACTCGCCACCGCGATAATGCGGCACCTCTACCCGTTGCCCTTGGCTGACGGCCTCGGCATAAACAGTCAAACGCCGTAGCGCCGCGCTCAGCCACCACGACAACAAGGCGCCCAACAGCAGCCCCAGGCCGATCAACCCGGCGCCGTAAGCCAACAGGCGCCGCTCGGTGCGGTCGACATAGGGTTGCAGCGAACTGTTGGGCTTGGCCACGGTGACCACGCCGATAATCCGGCCGTTGTCGCGAATCGGCGCGCCAACGTGCATCACCGAAGACGTCGGATCATCGGCAACGCTGCGGGTCGAGCGTGCGCCGTATTGCCCGCGCAGGGTCAGGTAGACATCGTTCCAGCGCGAATAATCCTGGCCCACCGCCACACCGCTGGAGTCGAGCACCACAATCCCCTTGGCGTCCGTGACGTAGATGCGATGGTTGACCTGGTTCTTTGGCAACCCCCAGATCGATGCTGCAGGCTGGCGCTCACCGTAAGCCTTGAGCAGTTGCGGCCAGCGGTTCTGGTTGAGGGTGCCGGCCTTGAAATCGTCCCGCAGGATCTCGGCCATCAGGTTAGCGGTGTCCACCAGGGTTTCTTCGGTGGACTGGCGCACGCCGGGGCGTATTTCTTCCATCACTGTGTTGAGGACGAAATACCCGGTCAAACCAATGAACAGCACATACACCAGGAAAATCCGGATGCCCAGCGACATCAGCTATGTCCCGGGCTGTAGCTGTAGCCGAGGCCACGGTGAGTCTGGATCGGTTCAGCCTCGGCCCTGACCAGACGCAATTTGGCGCGCACGCTCTTGATGTGGCTGTCGATGCTGCGCTCGTAGCCGGCATCACTGGCCACACCCAGGGCGTCGAGCAGTTGTTCGCGGCTGAACACACGCTCGGGTTGCTCCAGCAGACAGTTCAACAGGCGGAATTCGTGACGGGTGAGGTTCAGCGGTCGGCCACGATAGTGGATCTGCACCCGCTCTGTGTCGACCTGAAATAGCCCGGCGCCCAGATCCGTGGGCGGTCGCGGCGCGACGCGCTTGAGGATGGCGCGGACCCTCGCCGCCACTTCCCGAGGGCTGAACGGTTTGACCACATAATCGTCGGCCCCGATCTCCAGCCCCACTACCCGGTCGATCTCAGCATCCCGGGCTGTAAGAAAGATGACCGGAACGTCGCTGAAACGTCTGAGATTTTTGCACGTCTCGAATCCGCTGATATCCGGCAGGCCCACGTCGAGGATGATCAGGTCCGCCGGGGTGTATTTCTGATGCTCAAGCGCAGCCGCGCCAAGGTTCAGCCAGGTGGTGCCGAAACCCTCCCCTTGCAGGGCAAACACCAGCGTATCGGCAATGGCGGCTTCGTCTTCGACAATCAGAATGTGAGGCATGGCGTCCGCGCCCGACAGTAAAGTTGCCGGAACGGTGCCCCAACCCCGGGGGCACGTCAATCAGGGAAATCAGCAGTCGGGCTTGTCAGCGGTAAAACGTCGGGCCGGGTTCACCGCCGCATCAAACTCGCGCAGGGCCTTGGCGCCGATCAGCAGCGGGTAGTTGAAGCTGCTGCGGTCCGTCAGGTTGACCTCAACGGTCCGCTTGACATCACCCAGGCACATTTCAAGCTCCACCACCGGACGTTTGCTGGGGGCAGCCGATTCGTCGTCTTCATCTTCCTCCGAGCGGGTCTTGATCTTGCTGATGCGTGCGACCTTGTGCTCAAAGAGCTTGTTGCTCGCGCCTTTGGTCGCCAGGCGGAACCGTACCCAGTCCTCGCCGTCGCGGGTAAAGGTTTCGATGTCCTTGGCCGACAGCGAGGCCGTCAGGGCGCCGGTGTCCATCTTGGCCTTGAGCACCTCACCGCCGATTTCCGGCAGCGCGATGTATTCGTAGCGCCCGTACAGGGTCGGTTCGGCGGCCAGCACTGGAAGGGCCACCAGGGAAAGCAGAGCGAGAAGGGATTTCACGTAATGGACTTCCTTTGTAAGGGTGGGCAGCGGGATTTTAGACCGTGGGCTGTGAATTCGTTCGGTTGGCGTCAAGAACATCTCTGCCGGGGAAAGGGGGTCTGTGGGAGCAAAGCCTGCTTGCGATACGGGCACCACGGTTTTCCAGAGAAATGGCGTTACCTTCATCGCGAGCAAGCTTTGCTCCCACAGATCACTTCGCTCGTTTCACCTCGATTTGGTCTGCCGCCCGAAGCTGCTTATCATGGCCCGCCCACCTGTTTGCAAGAGTCATTTATGCGCCGCCTGCTCACCGGCTGTTTTGTCACCCTTCTGCTGTTACTCAACACCCTGGTGCTGTTCGGGCCGTTGATGGTGTTCGCGCTGCTCAAACTGGTCCTGCCCGGGCGTCTTCGTGATTACGCCTCGTGGGCGGTGATGTGGATCGCCGAAACCTGGGCCGAAATCGACAAACTGATCTTTGCCCTGTGCATCCCCACCCGCTGGGACATACGCGGCGGTGGCGACTTGCGCCGCGACACCTCTTATCTGGTCATCAGCAATCACCAGTCCTGGGTCGACATCCCCGCGCTGATCCAGGCCCTCAACCGGCGTACGCCGTTCTTCAAGTTTTTCCTCAAGAAAGAGTTGATCTGGGTACCGTTCCTGGGCCTGGCCTGGTGGGCGCTGGATTACCCTTTCATGAAACGCTACACCAAGGCCTTCCTGGCAAAAAATCCGGAGCTGGCAGGCAAAGACTTGGAAATCACCCGTCAGGCCTGCGAGCTGTTCAAGCGCCAACCGGTCACCGTGGTGAATTACCTCGAAGGCACACGCTTCACCGCCGCCAAGAGCCAACAGCAACAGTCTCCCTTCACCCACCTGCTCAAACCCAAGGCCGGTGGCGTGGCATTCGTGCTGGCGGCGCTGGGCGAGCAACTGGACGCGGTGCTGGACGTGACGGTGGTGTACCCCCAGGAACGGACGCCGGGGTTCTGGGATTTAATCAGCGGTGCGGTGCCGAAGGTCATTATCGACATCCAGACCCGCGAGCTGGACCCGGCGCTGTGGCAGGGCGATTACGAAAACGATCCGGTGTTTCGCCAGCATGTCCAGAACTGGGTGAACCAGCTCTGGATCGAAAAAGATCAGCGCATCGCCGCCTTGCGCAGCGAGCGCGACTGATCAGATACCCGCGCCTGCCCCCCAGATTCCACCCAAGTTCTGCAGCAGCGAACTGGCCACGCCCTGCTGGCCGAGGTATTCAAGGATCACCGGGGCAAACTGGCCGATCATGCCGCTGTCCATGCCCAGCGCGCTGAAGGCGTTGTTCAGGTCGTGGGTGTCCTTGACGTTACCCAGCAGACCGTCGAGCAAGGCGTTCTTGTCCGACCCGCCACCGAGCAAACCGCCCAGGCCACCCAAGCCATTCAGCCCACCGATAGCGTTGTTGCCAGCGATCTGATCGAGGCCCGGCACGCTTTTGCTCAATTCGGAAAACTGCGGCTCACTGAGTCGGTTCTTCGCCAGCCCCAGCATCGCACCAGCACCGCCGATGGCCTGTTCCGGGGTGATCTTGAGCTCCGAGCCCAGGGTATTGAGCAACCCGGCGGCTTGCGGCGCAGCTGCCACCGCGCCCTCCCCCGGCTGATCGCCCTGCATCGCCGCCACCGCATTGGCCGCATCACTGAGGCTGAACTGCGCGAAGGCCGGGCTGCTTGCCAGCGCGAGCAGGCAAGACAGTGCAAAACCTCGTGAAACCTTCATCCGGGACATCCTCTTGAGCATGAAAAAACCGCTCATAAAGAGCGGCGTAAAGCGTGCGTTGGACTGGGGTCCAGGGGGATTGTTCCCTGCTGCCCTGCTCATCGCCCCCAAGCCCTCGACGTCCTCCACGACTTCGGTATTGCCTACTGTCAATGTTGACAGTAGGCAGCTGTTCATACGGACTCTAAGCTGCAGCCGTGACAACGAAAAACAAGGCTATGGGCAAACCACAGTCCCTGTGCCTTTCTTCATTCGGGCAAGCAGGAAGAATAAAAATGAACGACCGAATCAAAGGAACCGTTAAATGGTTTAACGATGCAAAGGGCTATGGCTTCATTACCTGCGGCAAAGGAGGCGAGGAGTTGTTCGTTCATTACTCGGCAATAGCTGGCGAGGGTTATAAAACATTGAAACAGAAACAGACTGTTTCGTTTGAAATCGAGAAGGGTGATAAAGGCATGCAGGCTCTGAGAGTGACGCCGGAATAACCCTCGGTTTATTCAGGTCCTTCCCCTGAAACGTCGCATGAAAACCCGCAAGGCTATTTCCTTTTAGTCTGACCCACTGTCATTTCTGACAGTAGGCCCAAGCACGACGCTCAGCGATCATCGTTGCTCCAATCAACAAGCGAGTACCTGAAATGCGCGGTTTAATAGTTTGCTTACTTTCCGTCGCTGGACTCTTGGGCGTAACCCATGCTGCGAACGCAACAAGCTGTCCCGCCGTAGGGGAAATTGTGTTCCGTTTAATGCCAGAGACCATTCCTGGCCGACCGGTCTACGAGGAGTATTCTGTGAAGGACTCCTCTGGAAAAGTTATCTGGCGGGGCGAGGCCGTGGGCCCTAACTTTCTACAACCGATGTACCAAATGACGTTAACAACGCCCACGCCTGTAGCAAACACCTGCTTATATAGTTACCGGGAGCAGTATGTGGATGAGGGCCCTCCTCCTCAGCAGGCTTGGAGGAATAAACAGCTGACACTCAATAAACAACCTTGAGGGCAACCTATCAAATAAAAAGGGCGACATCACTGTCGCCCTTTTTCCGTCTTGCCTACCGCTTAGGCCGCACTGAACATCTTGTGCGGATCGATCACAAACTTCTTCGGTACGCCTGCATCGAACTCGCCGTAGCCTTTAGGCGCGTCGTCCAGGCTGATGACCTGTACGCCGACGATTTCTGCGATGTTGATGCGATCCCACATGATGGCTTGCATCAGTTGGCGGTTGTACTTCATCACCGGCGTCTGGCCGGTGTGGAAGCTGTGGGACTTGGCCCAGCCCAGACCGAAACGGATGCTCAGGCTACCCATTTTTGCCGCGGCATCGACCGCGCCCGGGTCTTCGGTGACGTAGAGGCCGGGGATGCCGATCTTGCCGGCTACGCGAACCACACCCATCAACGAGTTGAGCACGGTGGCCGGAGCTTCGTGCTTGACGCCTTCATGGCCGTGACCACGGGCTTCGAAGCCCACCGCGTCAACGGCGCAGTCGACTTCCGGTTCGCCCAGCAGCGCGGCGATCTGTTCGTGCAGCGGAGTGTCTTTGGACAGGTCGGCGATTTCAAAACCCTGGGCCTTGGCGTGGGCCAGGCGGATCGGGTTGACGTCACCGATAATGACCACAGCGGCACCCAACAGGCGGGCGGAAGCGGCAGCCGCCAGGCCAACCGGACCGGCACCCGCGATGTAGACGGAGCTGCCAGGACCAACGCCGGCGGTGACGGCGCCGTGGTAGCCGGTCGGCAGGATGTCGGACAGGCAGGTCAGGTCGCGGATTTTCTCCATGGCCTTGTCGCGGTCCGGCAGCTTCAACAGGTTGAAATCCGCGTATGGCACCAGCACGTATTCGGCCTGGCCGCCGGTCCAGTCACCCATGTCCACATAACCGTAGGCACCGCCGGCACGGGCCGGGTTGACGGTCAGGCAGACGCCGGTGTGTTGTTCTTTGCAGGAACGGCAGCGCCCGCAAGCCACGTTGAACGGAACAGACACCAGGTCGCCGATCTTCAGGTTTTCGACGTCGTTGCCCTTTTCGATCACTTCACCGGTGATTTCGTGGCCCAGGACCAGGCCGGTCTGAGCGGTGGTGCGGCCGCGCACCATGTGCTGGTCGGAGCCGCAGATGTTGGTGGATACCACGCGCAGGATGACGCCGTGCTCGATCTTCCTGCCACGCGGGTCCTGCATTTTTGGATAGTCGATTTTCTGTACTTCGACCTTGCCGTTGCCGAGATACACGACACCACGATTGCCAGACATGCTTTCACCTCGCTGTTGTTTTTATGAAACTGCGTTGCCCAGGCAGGCAGCGCGTTGATTGCTCGGGTAGTGCTTGTGTCTTGTTTCTTTGTTGTCTGTAAGGGCCTCATCGCGAGCAGGCTCGCTCCCACAGTACATAGAACCCAGTCATGCCCCAGATCCACTGTGGGAGCGAGCCTGCTCGCGATGGCGATCTAAAGAACAACGGTTCGGTTGGCATTGAGAAACACCCGCCGCTCAATGTGATACCCCACCGCCCGGGCCAGGGTCAGCCCTTCGATGTCCCGGCCCTTGGCGATCAGGTCTTCGGGATAGTGGCTGTGGTCCACCACTTCCACGCCCTGGGCGATGATCGGGCCTTCGTCCAGGTCGTTGTTGATGTAGTGCGCCGTGGCGCCGACCAGTTTCACGCCTTTGTTGTAGGCCTGGTGATACGGCTTGGCGCCCTTGAAGCCCGGCAGCAGCGAGTGATGGATGTTGATCGCCTTGCCGTCGAGCTTGCGACACAGCTCCGGCGACAGCACTTGCATGTAGCGGGCGAGAATCACCAGCTCGGCGCCGGTGTCTTCGATCACCTGCCACACCTGCCGCTCCTGGGAGGGCTTGTCGTTCGGGTCCAAGGGGAAATGGTAGTACGGAATCTGGTGCCAGTCGGCCAGCGGCTTGAGGTCCGGGTGGTTGGACACCACGGCCACGACATCCATGGACAACTGGCCGATGCGCTGACGGTAGAGCAAGTCGTTGAGGCAGTGATCGGCCTTGGAGACCATGATCACCACTTTGGGCCGGTAGTTGGGTGGCGTCAGTTCGAAGATCATGCCAAAGGCTTGCGCACGTTCGGCCAGGCCGGCCCGGAAGTTTTGCTCATCAAAACCGTCGGGTTGGCGGAACTCCACACGAATGAAAAAACGCGCCGAGAGCCGGTCGTCGAAGGAATGATGCTCGGTGACGTAGCAGCCCTGCTCGAACAGAAAGCGCGTCACCGCGTCCACCGTGCCGAGCACGCTGGGGCAGTCGGCAGTCAAGATCCATGTGTCTGGGGCGCGGCTCATTGCAGTGACTCCTGTGGCGAGGGGATTTATCCCCGTCGGGCTGCGAAGCAGCCCCAAAAAGCTTGATGTGATCGGCCTGACGTACTGAGGTGGCAGGTTTGGGGTCTGCTGCGCAGCCCAACGGGGATAAATCCCCTCGCCACAAAAAGACAGCGTCCAACCCTAGTCAGGCCTGCACGCTCAACCCATACTCAGCCGCGGCATCCTGCAACCACAGCCACCAGTAATCGGAGAAGCTGCGGCGAATCACCAGTTCCCAGGTGTCTTCGCCCGTGTGGCGGATCACCAGTTGCGACTTGGCGAACACCGTGCCCACGGCTTTGCCCACCGGGAAATTGCTTGGGTGTACGTCATAGCTGGTGGATTTCATCAGCACGTCGCGCACATTCGGGCCGGACAGTTCGAGGATCTGCTGACCGCCGCTGACGTTGACGATCTGGATGTGCAGATCGCCCAGGGCTTCGCGCAGGTTTTTCTCGGCGGCAAATTCTTCGCCACTGGGCACCACCAGCAGCCACTCGTCCGGGCCGAGCCATTGCAGGCTGGTTTCGCCCTTGACGATGACGGTCAGCGCGCCCGGCAGCTCCAGGCCCAGGGCCTTGTGCACGCCAGCAGCGAACGCAGGGTCATGACCATCGCCACGGATGGTCAAGTGGCCCAGGAGTTTCTTCTCGCGCACGGTCACGCCGGCGTTCTTGCGACCCTTGCCCACCAGGCTGGCGAGGTCGGCATGGTGCAGCGACGACTCGGCCTTGGCCCCGGTGGTTGGGCGTTGTTGGTACACGTTGACTGCGGTCATATGGAGCACCTGTCTCGTAGATTGATCGTTCCCACGCTCTGCGTGGGAATGCCGCCATGGACGCTCTGCGTCCGCTTTTGGGACGCGGAGCGTCCCGGGATGCATTCCCACGCGGAGCGTGGGAACGATCAGGTATCAAATATTCTGCCGATCCCCCTTCGGATCGAAGAACACCGAAGAAACAATCTCTGCCTCGATCACGCTGCCGTCGGCCAATGGCGCGAACACGCGTTCGCCCATCCGCTTGAGGCCGCCCTTGACCACGCCCATGGCAAATGAATAACCCAGGGAGTTGTGGGCGTAGCTGGACGTCACATGACCGACCATGGTCATCGGGATCGCCTGCTTGGTGTTGAACACCAGTTGCGCACCTTCCGGCAGCCAGACATTCGGGTCGATCGGCTTGAGGCCCACCAGTTGCTTGCGGTCCTCACGCACACAGTCTTCGCGATTCATGCCACGCCAGCCGATCCACGAGAACGGTTTGGTCCGGCCTACGCACCAGCCCATGTTCAGGTCGTCCGGGGTCATCGAGCTGTCAGTGTCCTGACCGACAATGATGAAGCCCTTCTCGGCCCGCAATACGTGCATGGTCTCGGTGCCATACGGGGTCAGGTTGTATTTCTTCCCAGCCTCGACGATCTGCTCGAGCACGCCCATGGCGTAGTCGGCCTGCACGTTGACTTCGTACGACAGTTCGCCGGTGAACGAGATACGGAACACCCGCGCCGGTACACCACCCACCAGGCCTTCTTTCCAGGTCATGAACGGGAAAGCGTCCTTATCCAGGTCGATGTCGGTGACTTCGCTCAGCAGCTTGCGGCTGTTGGGGCCCGACAGGGTCATGGTCGCCCAGTGGTCGGTAACCGAAGTGAAGTACACCTTCAGGTCCGGCCATTCGGTCTGGTGATAGATCTCCAGCCATTGCAGCACGCGCGCCGCGCCGCCAGTGGTGGTGGTCATCACGAAATGGTTGTCCGCCAGACAGGCCGTCACGCCATCGTCGAAGACCATGCCGTCTTCCTTGCACATCAAACCGTAGCGGGCCTTGCCCACGTCGAGCTTGGTCCAGGCGTTGGTGTACACGCGGTTAAGGAACTCGCGGGCGTCCGGGCCCTGGATATCGATCTTGCCCAGAGTCGAGGCATCCAGCAGGCCGACGCTATCGCGCACGGCTTTGCATTCGCGCTTGACTGCAGCGTGCATGTCTTCGCCGTTCTTCGGGAAGTACCAAGGGCGCTTCCACTGGCCGACGTCTTCGAATTCAGCACCGTTTTTCACATGCCAGGCATGCAGCGCGGTGAAGCGTACCGGTTCGAAGATGTGCCCGCAGTGCCGCCCGGCTATCGCGCCGAAGGTCACCGGCGTGTAGTTCGGGCGGAACATGGTGGTGCCCATCTGCGGGATGCTCACGTTCAGCGAGCGAGCCGCGATGGCCAGGCCGTTGACGTTGCCCAGCTTGCCCTGGTCAGTACCAAAGCCCAGTGCGGTGTAGCGCTTGACGTGTTCGACCGACTCGAAGCCTTCGCGGGTGGCGAGTTCGATGGCGGCGGCAGTGACGTCGTTCTGCAGGTCGACGAATTGCTTCGGCGCCCGTGCAGTGGATTTTTCATGCGGCACCTGGAACAGCGCCAGGGTCGGTTCTTCCTGGCGGCTCAGGGCTTTGGGCAACACACCCTCCACCGCTTTGAAACCGGCTTCGTTGGCCGCGCGCACGCCACCTTCGAAACCATCGGCCAAGGTGTCACCCAGGCTGTAGACGCCATTCACGCCGCCGACGCACACGCGCTTCTGCGGTGCTTCGCCCGGTACGAAACCAAGGATGTCTTCGCGCCAGATCGGCTTGCCGCCCAAGTGCGAAGCCAGGTGAACCACTGGGCTGTAGCCGCCGGAGCTGGCCACCAGGTCGCAGTCCAGCCATTCGCCGGGACTGGTGACCTTGTGCGCCTTGACGTCGATGGCGGCGATGCGGGCCCCGGTGACGCGCTTGCTGCCACGAGCCTCGATCACGGCGCTGCCGGTGAGGATGCGGATGCCTTTGGCACGCGCCTCTTCCACCAGCGCGCCACGCGGGTTGCTGCGGGCGTCGGCGATGGCCACCACTTGCAGGCTGGCGTCGAGCCAGTCCAGCGCCACTCGATAGGCGTGATCGTTGTTGGTGCTCAGCACCAGTTTCTTGCCCGGTGCCACGCCATAGCGGCGCACGTAGGTGGAGACCGCGCCGGCCAGCATGTTGCCCGGTACGTCGTTGTTGCCGTAGACCAGCGGCCGTTCGCAGGCACCAGTCGCCAGCACCACGCGCTTGGCGCGGACCCGGTTGATGCGCTGGCGGACCTGGCCGATTGGCGCGCGATCACCCAGGTGGTCGGTGAGGCGCTCGTGGATGGTCAGGAAGTTATGGTCGTGGTAACCGTTCACCGTGGCGCGCGGCAACAGCACCACATCTGGCATCGACTTGAGCTCAGCCACAACAGCGGCCACCCATTCGGTCGCCGGTTTGCCATCCAGGCTCTCGCGGGAATCGAGCAGGCTGCCGCCGAACTCTTCCTGCTCGTCGGCCAGGATCACCCGCGCACCGCTGCGGGCCGCGGCCAATGCGGCGGCCAGGCCAGCAGGGCCGGCGCCGACAACCAGCACGTCGCAATGACGGTTCATGTAGTCGTAGGTGTCCGGGTCGTTCTCGGTCGGCGAGCGACCCAGGCCCGCGGCCTTGCGGATGTACTTTTCGTAAGTCATCCAGAACGATTGCGGGTACATGAAGGTTTTGTAGTAGAAGCCCGGCGGCATCAGCTTGCCGCCGACCTTGCCGAGAATACCCATCATGTCGTTGTTCACGTTCGGCCAGCCGTTGGTGCTGGTGGCGACCAACCCTTGATACAGCGCCTGTTGCGTGGCGCGCACGTTAGGGATCTGCGTGGCTTCGGTGGCGCCGATCTGCAGTACCGCGTTCGGCTCTTCGGCGCCGGCGGCAAAGATGCCACGCGGACGGGAATACTTGAAGCTGCGGCCGATGATGTCGACACCGTTGGCCAGCAGTGCAGCGGCCAGGGAATCGCCCTCGAAGCCTTTATAGGTCTGGCCGTTGAAGGTGAAGCTCAGCACTTTGTTGCGGTCGATCCGTCCGCCGTTGGACAGGCGATTGATCTGGCTCATACCTTCTCTCCCAGAGCCTGCGCGGCCGCTTTCGGACTGTCAGCCTTGTCGGTGAATTGCGGCTTTTGGCCGATCTTGTAGGTTTCCAGAATCTCGTAGGTCACGGTGTCACGGGTCACGTTGAAATACTGGCGGCAGCCGGCGACGTGGTCCCACAACTCATGGTGCAACCCGCGCGGGTTGTCACGGAAGAACATGTAGTCGCCCCACTGCTCGTCGGTGCAGGCATTCGGATCCAGCGGACGCGGGATGTGCGCCTGGCCGGATGCATGGAATTCCTCTTCGGAGCGCAGTTCGCCGCAGTGAGGACAGAAGATGTGCAACATAGGGATTTCTCCTGTTAGTGGGCGACGGCAGCAGCGCCGTGTTCGTCGATCAGTGCACCGTTGTGGAAACGGTCGATGGAAAACGGCGCGGCCAGCGGGTGCATTTCACCCTTGGCCAGGCTTGCAGCGAAGACGTTGCCCGAGCCCGGGGTGGCCTTGAAGCCGCCAGTGCCCCAACCGCAGTTGAAGAACATGTTCGGCACCGGGGTCTTGGAAATGATCGGGCAGGCGTCCGGCGTAGTGTCGACGATGCCGCCCCATTGGCGGTTCATGCGTACACGGGACAACACCGGGAACATCTCGACGATGGCCTGAACCGTGTGTTCGATCACCGGGTACGAGCCACGCTGGCCGTAGCCGTTGTAGCCGTCGATACCGGCACCGATCACCAGGTCGCCCTTGTCGGACTGGCTGATGTAGCCGTGCACCGCGTTGGACATGATCACGCTGTCGATAATCGGCTTGATCGGCTCGGACACCAGCGCTTGCAGCGGGTGGGATTCGATCGGCAGGCGGAAGCCCGCGAGCTTGGCCATGTGTCCGGAGTTACCGGCGGTGACCACGCCGACGCGCTTGGCGCCGATGAAGCCCTTGTTGGTTTCCACACCGATGCACACGCCGTTTTCCTTGCGGAAACCGATCACTTCGGTCTGCTGGATCAGGTCCACGCCCAACGCGTCCGCCGCCCGGGCAAAGCCCCAGGCCACGGCATCGTGACGGGCCACGCCGCCGCGACGCTGGACGGTGGCGCCCATCACCGGGTAGCGAGTGTTTTTCGAGCAATCCAGGTACGGAATCTCGTCGGCCACTTGTTTGGCGTTGAGCAGCTCGCCGTCTACGCCGTTGAGGCGGTTGGCGCTGACGCGACGCTCGGAATCACGAATGTCCTGCAGGGTATGGCACAGGTTGTAGACGCCACGTTGGGAGAACATCACGTTGTAGTTCAGGTCCTGGGACAGGCCTTCCCAGAGTTTCATCGCATGTTCGTACAGGTGGGCCGATTCGTCCCACAGGTAGTTGGAGCGCACGATGGTGGTGTTGCGCGCGGTATTACCGCCGCCCAGCCAGCCCTTCTCGACCACGGCCACGTTGGTGATGCCGTGTTCCTTGGCCAGGTAGTAGGCGGTCGCCAGACCATGCCCGCCACCGCCGACAATGACCACGTCGTAGACCTTTTTCGGGGTCGGCGTGCGCCACATCCGCTGCCAGTTTTCATGATGGCTGAGAGAGTGTTTGAAGAGGCCGAAGCCCGAATAGCGTTGCATAGTGATTACTCCAAAACCGACTCAGCGATAAACCGGGAAGTCCGCGCACAGCGCCGCCACTTGCTGGGCAACATTGGCCTCGACATCGGCGTCGCCGAGGTTGTCGAGGATGTCGCAGATCCAGCCGGCCAGCGTCACGCACTGGGTGACCTTGAAGCCGCGCGTGGTCACCGCCGGGGTGCCGATGCGCAGGCCCGAGGTCACGAACGGCGATTGCGGGTCGTTCGGCACGGCATTCTTGTTGACGGTGATGTGCGCGCGGCCCAGGGCGGCGTCGGCGTCCTTGCCGGTCAGGCCCTGACGGATCAGGCTGACCAGGAACAGGTGGTTATCGGTGCCGCCGGACACTACATCGTAGCCGCGCTTGATGAACACGCCAGCCATGGCCTGGGCGTTATCGATCACTTGCTGCTGGTAGGCCTTGAAGCCTGGCTCCGCCGCTTCCTTGAAGCACACCGCCTTGCCGGCGATGACGTGCATCAGCGGACCGCCCTGGGCACCGGGGAATACCGCAGCGTTGAGCTTCTTCTCGATCTCTTCGTTGGCCTTAGCCAGGATCAGGCCGCCACGCGGACCGCGCAGGGTCTTGTGAGTGGTGGTGGTGACTACGTCGGCGTAAGGCAGTGGGTTCGGGTACAGACCGGCAGCGACCAGACCGGCAACGTGGGCCATGTCGACGAACAGCAGGGCACCGACCTTGTCGGCGATCTGGCGGAAACGTGGGAAATCCAGGGTCTTGGAGTAGGCCGAGAAGCCGGCGACGATCATCTTCGGCTTGTGCTCGACCGCCAGGCGCTCGACTTCGTCGTAGTCGATCAGGCCGGTGGTGGTGTCGATGCCGTACTGAACCGCGTTGTAGAGCTTGCCCGAAGACGACACCTTGGCACCGTGGGTCAGGTGGCCGCCGTGGGCCAGGCTCATGCCCAGGATGGTATCGCCGGCCTGTAGCAAGGCCAGGTACACGGCGCTGTTGGCCGAAGAACCGGAGTGCGGCTGGACGTTGGCGTAATCGGCACCGAACAACTGCTTGGCGCGCTCGATAGCCAGGGCCTCGACTTTGTCGACGTGCTCGCAGCCACCGTAGTAGCGCTTGCCCGGATAGCCTTCGGCGTATTTGTTGGTCAGGCCGCTGCCCTGGGCCTGCATCACACGCTTGCTGGTGTAGTTCTCCGACGCGATCAGCTCGATGTGATCTTCCTGGCGTTGCTCCTCGGCATTCATCGCCGCCAGCAGTGCATCGTCGTAACCCTGGATCTGGTCTTGCTTGCTGAACATCGCGTCTCTCCCAGCGGCGGCGGTGCGCCTTTCGTCTCGGTGAGGCACTGACCACCGTTCGGTCGTGCCCTTTGGAAGCGATGGTATGGCCGGCGCAGGCAGGTCAAATGCCTATGGACGCCACGCAAAGGTGCGTTTACGACATGCGCTCAAAGAGTCGGGGAGCAAGGCCTGTGGGATAGCACTGTGTTATCCCACAGGCCTTGCTCCCATAGGGCTATGCGGCGATCTGGCGAACCGCGAGCAACAGCAGGAAATGCGCGGGATACAGACCGTAGGCCCAGCGCCGCATGGGCGGAGGATGAAAACGACCAGCGTGTCGCAAAAGCACCAGCCCAAGCCATGGCGCAAACAGACACGCCACCAACCCGCCGATCGCCACCGCATCCCCCAGCCAGGCCGCGCCATACAGCACCCGCCACTGGTTGGCCGCCAGGCACACCAAGCCTGGCAACAACGCGAAATACCAGGGCCGGCGAAATACCAGCAACATCGCCAGCGGCAGCAGGACGCCGAAAAAACCGAACATCAGCCGCGAGGAAAACAGCGCCGCCAGCAGCAACGCCCCCGCCGCCAGCAAACGCGCTTCCAGCGTATGGGTTTGCCAACTACGCGCCACCAGCAACCCGAGGGTCAGGGTCGGCAGCACGTTCAAGGTAGCCGGCACAGGAATAAACAACCGATAAGGAATTTCGCTCACTGAGCTGAACAGCAACAGCCAGCCCAGGTAACGCCACGAGCTCGCACTGGCCCCGTTGCGCGCCAGGTTCGCCGCCATCGCCAGGCAGAACCAGGGAAACGCCAGACGTCCCGGCACATACAACCAATCGGCGGAGTAACCGACATATCGCAGATGATCGAGCACCATCGCCAACAGAGCCAACCACTTGAGCAGGTCCAAGGCTCCGTCACGTCGGTTCATGGGTACAGCCGCCCTAGGGTGTTGTGAGTTTCTGACAGAAACATCCAGTGTGTTCCCCCGCGAATCTTGGGTAAAGTGCGCACCACTATCGACCACCGCGTGCCGGACTCAAAGCACGCCGGACCACGGAATTCTCCATCCGGGAATTCTGTCAGGGATCTCTTACCCAGGACTCTCTATTTCAGGAGCAAGGCCATGACCGACAAGAGTCAACAATTCGCCAGCGACAACTATTCCGGCATTTGCCCCGAAGCCTGGGCGGCCATGGAAGAAGCCAACCAGGGTCATCAGCGCGCCTATGGCGATGATGAGTGGACCCACCGCGCGGCGGATGATTTCCGTGCCTTGTTCGAAACCGACTGCGAAGTATTCTTCGCGTTCAACGGCACCGCGGCCAACTCCCTGGCGCTGTCCTCGCTGTGCCAGAGTTACCACAGCGTGATCTGCTCGGAAACCGCCCACGTCGAAACTGACGAATGCGGCGCGCCGGAGTTCTTTTCCAATGGTTCCAAGCTGCTGGTGGCGCGCACCGAAAATGGCAAGCTGACCCCGGACTCGATCCGCGAGATCGCCCTCAAGCGCCAGGACATCCACTACCCCAAGCCCCGCGTTGTGACCCTGACCCAGGCCACGGAAGTTGGCAGCGTCTATACCCCGGAAGAAATCCGCGCCATCAGCGCCACCTGCAAGGAACTGGGGCTGAACCTGCACATGGACGGCGCACGATTCTCCAACGCCTGCGCCTTCCTTGGCTGCTCACCGGCAGACCTGACCTGGAAAGCCGGGGTGGATGTGCTGTGCTTTGGCGGGACGAAAAACGGCATGGCGGTGGGTGAAGCGATCCTGTTCTTCAACCACGACCTGGCAGAAGACTTCGACTATCGCTGCAAACAGGCCGGGCAGTTGGCCTCGAAGATGCGCTTTCTCTCGGCGCCCTGGGTCGGCCTGCTGCAAAACGACGCCTGGCTCAAGCACGCCCGGCACGCCAACCACTGCGCCCAACTGCTGGCGCAACTGGTGAGCGACATCCCAGGCGTGGAACTCATGTTCCCGGTCCAGGCCAACGGCGTATTCCTGCAACTCTCGGAACCGGCCATCGCCGCGCTGACCGCCAAGGGCTGGCGCTTCTACACCTTCATCGGCAAGGGCGGCGCGCGGTTCATGTGCTCGTGGGACACCGAAGAAGCGCGAGTGCGGGAATTGGCGGTGGATATTCGGGAAGTGATGGCGGGCTAGAAAAACCGAACCCATGCCCGTCATACCCCTGTGGTGAGAGGGGCTCACAGTGGGAACAAAGCCTTGCTCCCACTGGCTTTGTTCCCACAGAAGGTGCTCATCGCTACTTGGATGGACTGATCAGAACTCGATCCGCACATCCCCCTTCGGCACGCTGCAGCACGACAGGATGTAACCTTCGGCCTCGTCGTCTTCGGTGATGCCGCCGTTGTGGTCCATCTCCACTTCCCCGCCCAGTTTCAAAACCTTGCAGGTGCCGCAGATGCCCATACCGCAGGCCTTGGGAATCATCATGCCGAGCTTGGCGGCGGCGGCGTGGACGGTTTCTCCCGGCCCCACGCGAATACTCTTGCCAGAGGCGGTGAACTCCACCAGATGCAGGTCCGCCACATCGACTTCCGGGGCGTCCGCAGCCTGTTCGGCCTGTTCCACCGCGTCGGCGCGGGCTTCCGGTGGCGTGGCGCCGAAGGACTCCTCGTGGTAACGCGTCATGTCGAAGCCAGCGGCTTCCAGCAGGCGCTTGACCGCGTTCATGTAGGGCGTCGGGCCACAGCAAAACACTTCGCGCTCCAGGAAGTCCGGCGCCATCAGCTCCAGCATCTTGTGGTTCAGATAGCCGCGATACCCGGCCCAAGGCTCGCCCAGCCCATGTTTTTCGCAGATCAGGTGCAGGTTGAAGTTATCGATCCGCGACGCCATGTGTTCCAGCTCGCGGTGATAGATGATGTCCTTGGGCGAGCGGGCGCTGTGGATAAACACCATGTCGACGTTGGCATTGGTGTCGTAGTACCAGCGCGCCATGGACATCACCGGCGTGATGCCGACACCGCCACTGAGGTAAAGCACCTTGGGGTTGGAGAAGTCGATGGCATTGAACAGGCCGACCGGCCCGTGCACCGCCAGCTCCTGGCCTTCGTGCAGGGTGTCGTGCAGCCAGTTGGAAACCTTGCCCCCCGGTACGCGCTTGATGGTCACCGAAAAACTGTAGGGCACCGACGGCGAGCTGGAGATGGTGTAGGAGCGCATGATCGGCTGACCTTCGATTTCAAGCTCCAGGGTGACGAATTGCCCCGGCTTGAAAAAGAACAGAATCGGCTGATCAGCCATGAAACAAAAGGTGCGCACATCCCAGGTTTCCTGGATGACTTTGACGCAACGGACAATGTGACGACCATTGGCCCAGGTCTGGGTGGTTACCGGGTTCAGGAAGCTGTTGGACATGCTGATCTCCACGGCCGACTGTCGGCCTCTTATGAGGCGATTCTGCGTATAGCGCGAATCGCCCATTTACCTATCTGCGACATTCACATGCTTACCGCGACCAGCCCCCAACGACCGGACCTTGCGCGTCGGGAACAGATTGGGCCATGTCGCCCATGGATAAGGTTCGCCCCCTGCGCGGCCCCACACTCGCCCCAACAGATAAATAATATTTTCTGCCTTGCGTAGCACATTTGATTAGCCACTTTCGCCGGCCACGTAGAGGGCCATGAGGATAAAACGATGGACGTCACCGCAACCCTGAGCCTGGGCGATCCGCTGGAAGCCGCACGCAAGGCCACCGCGCAAATGCTGCAGGAACGCGAGCGCACTTTCTCGCTGCCGCAGCCGTTCTACTCCGATGAGCGCCTGTTTGATATCGACATGCAGGAAATCTTCCAGAAGGAATGGTTGATCGCCGGCATGACCTGCGAAATTCCGACCAAGGGCAACTACCTGACCCTGCAGGTTGGCAAGAACCCGATCATCGTGATTCGCGGCGCCGACGGCGTGGTGCATGCGTTCCACAACGTCTGCCGGCACCGGGGCTCGCGGCTGTGCACCAGCGACAAGGGCAAGGTCGCCAAGCTGGTCTGCCATTACCACCAGTGGACCTACGAGCTGGACGGTCGCCTATTGTTCGCCGGCACCGAAATGGGCGCCGATTTCGACATGAACCAGTACGGCTTGAAGCCAGTGAACGTGAAGACCGCCGGTGGCTACATCTTCATCAGCCTGGCGGAGAACCCACCGGCCATCGACGACTTCCTGGCGACCTTGACCCATTACATGGAACCCTATGACATGGAAAACACCAAGGTGGCGGTGCAAACCACCTTGATGGAAAAGGCCAACTGGAAGCTGGTGCTGGAAAACAACCGCGAGTGCTACCACTGCGGCGGCGCGCACCCGGAACTGCTCAAGACCCTGCTGGAATGGGACGACGTCACCGACCCACGGGCCGACCAGGCATTCAAGGACCATGTAGCGGCCTCCGCCGCAGCCTGGGAAGCCGAGAAAATCCCTTACGCCCACGCCAGTTTCGGCCTGCGCAACCGTATCGTGCGCATGCCGCTGCTCAAGGGCACCGTGTCGATGACCATGGACGGCAAGCAGGGCTGCGCCAAACTGATGGGCCGCATCAAGAACCCGGACCTGGGCTCGATGCGTATCCTGCACCTGCCCCACTCGTGGAACCACTGCATGGGCGACCACATCATCGTGTTCACTGTGTGGCCGATCAGCGCCCAGGAGACCATGGTCACCACCAAGTGGATCGTACACAAGGACGCGGTCGAAGGCGTGGACTACGACGTGGCACGCATGCGCCAGGTCTGGGACGCCACCAACGACCAGGACCGTCGCCTGGCCGAAGAAAACCAGCGCGGCATCAACTCCACCGCCTACCAGCCAGGCCCGTACTCCAAGACTTATGAGTTCGGCGTGGTGAACTTCGTCGACTGGTACAGCGAGCGCATGCTCAACAACCTGGGGGCGGAACCTGCGCCGTACCTCAAGGGCGTTCCGGTCCAGGGCTGACAGCAAAAGCATCGCGAGCAGGCTCGCTCCCACAAAGGATCTTTGGCGCACCGAAGATCAAATGTGGGAGCGAGCCTGCTCGCGATAGCGGCCTCACATTCACCCGATTACTGTGAAGACCACCGCACCGACCCATCCTCCCCATAAAACGTCTCGACAATCTCCTCCCCCACCAGCCGCACCTTCACATACCCGTTCAACACCCGTTCCGGGTACGCCTCATCCCCCGCCAGTTGCGTTTCCGACCACAACACCCCGGCATGTCCGTTCAACTCGCTGGTGGTGCCGTAGGGAATCGCTCCGTGCCCGGCACAGCGTGCGTGCAGCCCGCCTTGGGGCGCGTAGCAGATGCCATTGTGCAGATGCCCCCAATACCAGTAGTCCGGCTCACGCCCCAGTGCATCGCAGACCGGTTGGTAAAGCGCGGTCTTGTGGTGCCCGGAAATATCGAAGCCCTGGTGATGACTGAGCACCATCAGCTTTTTGCGCTTGGGCAGGTTTTTCATCCAGTCGATCTGTTGCGCGTTGAGGGTGCCATCCATGTACAGATTCATCGCGTCCGAGGCGTAGGCACTGTCGAGGCCGACCACCAGCCAATCGTCGTTGTACAGGGCAAAGTAACTGGTGCCCTGTTGCACCGGGAAACGCTTGGCCAGCTCCTTGAAATAACCGTGGGCGCCGCTGTACATCTCGTGGTTGGAATTGAGCGTGAACGAGCCGTGCTTGCCCTGGGGCCAGCCGACCATGTCGACGTCCTCCTGGGAATGGGTGCCGGCGTAATACACATCGCCCAGATGGATGGTGAAGTCGGCCTCGGCCAGTTGCATCTGATTGGCGACAGCCACGGCCGGAGCATGACTGTCGAACGGTCCGGTGCCCCAGTCGCCGGCAATCGCCAACACCACGTCGCTGTCCATTTTCACCAGCGCCGGGTTAGTGGCGAACGGCGCGTGATGGCGCAGGTTCTCGATCCACTTGAGCAACGCCTCACTCCACAACAGGTCGAGCAACTCCCATTTGCGGCAACCGAGCAAGGTGCCGTCCTTGAGCACGCGGGTCGGCAGCTCGTCCTCGGTTTGCGGCAAGGCGCTGGCATTGCCAATCTTCAGGATCGAAAGACCGTGGGCCAGCTCCCACGGCACGGCCGGTTCGTCATCCGGCAGGTCGCCGTGATCGATGACGTGCCGGGCCTGATCGTGGCCACGCTGGAGCAGCTTGACGATGGCCTCGAACTCTTCGGGCTCCAGGTCGTTGACGAGTTTTTTCCAGGACATCTCCAGCCGCGTGACCAACCCGTGCAGGCGGACTTTGACCTTGTCGAACTCATGTTCCCAATGGTGCAGTAATGACATGTGAACGCTCCTTCGCAGTGCCCTGGGCTACAGGGTTTTCATGAATTCGATCAGGGCCCGTTTGTCGACATCCGACAACTGCGTGCCATACAGGTGGCCGCCGTTGTGGTTGCCTTCCAGGCGGGTGTCGTATTTGAAATCCGCCGACGCCTTCATCTGCGCGCCGCTGGTGATGAAGCCGACCTTCTCCTGGTCGTAGATATCGGAGCCGGTGTAGAACACTTGCGGCCGCAACTCGGGCGGTTGCAACAAGTCCCACAGGGTCGGCACCGAGCCGTTGTGCAGGTACGGCGCCCTTAGCCAGATGCCGTCGGTGGGGGTGTTGCTGTAGCTCTGGGTCTTGCGGTACGCGCCGAAGTCGAACGGCGGTTTCTTGAAGCCGTGGAACGCCGTCACCAGCCCGACGGTGAAGGAGTTCAGGCGATGGGGATCGGTGCCCAACTGGTCGATGTTGGTAGTGACCTGTCCTGTGTCGGCACGGCCGAAGTCGTGGCAAGCGGCACAGTTCTGCTCCCAGATCGGTTTGCCCTGGGCGACTTTCGCCTGGTCCAGGGCGAACGGCCACGCCGGCGCCTTGTGGCCCAGCAGCCAATTGGTCACCCGGTTGAAACTCGGCGGCAGCACCGATTGCGGTGTCGCGCCCACGGCCATGGCCGCCGCGTAGTTGCGTTCGTGAATCTTGTTGTTATTGCCGTCCCAATGCAGATACATCGACTCACGGGGTTTCTGGTTCCAGACCTGCGGCAAGTCCACGGTGCCGATGGTGGAGTCATCCGGGAAGCCGAACACCACCATTTTGGTCGGGTTGAAGGTATCGGTCCGCCCCGGACCTTGGGCCGGGCGCAGTTTCTGCCAGGCGTAGGCCTGCTTCTGCTTGAGTAGCCCACTCTTGGCCATCGGGATGATCAGGTAACGGTTGTACAGTTTTTCGAAAAAGCCCAGCTGGAACTTGCTGTTGATCGCCGCCATGACCGCATCTGGGGTGAATTTCGGGTCGCTGGCACAATCGTAGGCAAACCACTGGAAGGCCTGCAGTTGCAGGGTGTTGGCCGGCGCGCTGGCGACCGGAACCGCTACGTCACTGGCATTGGCCCGGTACGAGCCGGTGTGGCACAGCGCGCAGTTCGGCTCCACGGTGGGGTAGCCCAGTTGCCGCTTGGCCATGCCGATCGGCAGGTCGTTGCCGTTCTCGTAGAGAAACCCGAACACCTCGTAACCGCCGGGCTTGGGCAGTTTTTCCGGGCACATCTGCGGCAGCACGGCGAACAGGTAATAAGGGATCCGCGCTTCGATGCCCAGGCCGATGGCGGCGTATTTGTAGTGGTCCTCGTCGGAAGCGAAGTCTGGCTGGGGCACCTCTCGTATCATCTGGTACCAGGTCTGGTAGCCGATGAAACCCAGCAGCAATACCACCACCAGCGTGCCGACCTTGAAACCATGACTGTGCCAGCGCCGCGCCCAGCCGGCGCGCCACTCCCGCCAACCGGCGCAGAGCAAGGCCAGTGGACGATGGGCCACCGGGCTGCCCAGGTACAGCAGCACGCCCAGAATCAGGAACATGCTCAAGTCGCCCATCAACATCGGCACGAACAACTGGCCCTGGTTGTTGGTGTTGATCAGGTAGATCCAGAACACCACCGCCACCAGCCGCGACAGCACGCACAACCACGAATGCACCACGAAACGCGGCGCGTTGAACCCCGAGGGCATGTAGAACAGGCTGATCCCCACCAGCAACATGCCGGTGTTTTCCAGCCAGGGATCGGACAGCACGGGCGGCAGGCCAAGCATGGACGTCAGCAACGCCGGCGCGAACAGCGCCGGAATCGCGAAGACCATGTTCATCACAATGCCCACCCAGATGATGCGTTGGAACCAACGGATGTAAGTGTTCATGGCATCCTTTTTCCTTATTCCTGACTCACGAGATGCAGCGTCCAGACGATCGCATCGCGAGCGGGCTCGCTCCCACATTGAACGGTGTGGGCCACCGAACCTGCGTACGGCACAAACCCCGTGTGGGAGCGAGCCTGCTCGCGATGCGATCTAGAACTAGCCCAGCGCCGTCTTCTCCAGGTGTTCGAGGATGATCGGGTACACATCCACCACCGCGTCCTTGCCAAAAATGCAGTCGATGTGGCCGTAGCCCGGCACTTCGTGACGGCTGAACAGTTGCGGGCCGTGCATATCGCACAGTCGCTCGTAGGTCTTGAGGGTGCTTTGAGGGAGGTAGCACTGGTTCTCGGCGCCGCTGATGAAGCAGATCGGCAATTTCAACCGATCGAAATGCGGCATGTAGACGTCGTTGCCCTTGAAGTCCACCAGGTGCCCCTTGCGCACGATCAGCGCCAGGTGCTCGAAGGTCTGGATGTTCGACTCACCGAACAATTCATGCAGGTTGTCGTGCAGGGTTTCGTTGAGGGTGTCGTGGCGGTACAGCGATGCATACATGAACGTGATGCGGTGGCAGACCGGGTTGGTGCAATAGCCCTGGGCCTCGATCCGGGCATAACCGTTGAGAGCCTTGTCGTAGAGTTTGTTGAACCAGCTTTCCTTGGTGTCGGCGTAGGCCGTGAGGGACTTGATGCCGATGGCATCGAGCATCCCCGGCAAATGCAAACCGGCCTTCAGTCCGGTGGCGGTGGCAACCACCGTGTCGGCGGCAATCTGTGAGCAGACCACCGAGCGAACCCCTTGCAGCCCCGCCAGCATCGACATGAAGAACGTCGTCGCACCGTAGCAATGCACCACACATTGCACGTCACGGGCCAACGTGGCTTGCTGGATCTGCTCGATAGCAGCCTTGAAGTCGTACTGAGCCACCTGGTCGCCGTTCCATTCATGCTTGCTGGCCGGCAGCAGGATGCTCACCCGCAAGTCCAGCAACCAAACGTCGTACTCGTGCTTGCACAGGTACTCCAGCAGGTTGGTCTGGATGGTGTCGGTGGAGAAAATATTCGACCCCACCCCCAGGCCATGCACCAGCATCACCGGGCCTTTGCTGCCCGCTTGATAGCGAGTCAGGCGTAGCTCGACGTTGTCCTCGGTCTGGAAGAAATGCACGGTCGGCGCCGGTGCGTCCAGCGGCCGCTTGCTGCGAGGCGGCGCGTCCGGATTGAAGTACACATCGCCAGCGAACACCCCGCCGTAGCTCTCCCACAAAATGCCGGCGAAGAACTTGCCGAAGCGGGCCAACGCTTCCACTCGCTCACGCTCGTTACGTGCGTTGAGCACTTTCATGGTGGTCATCTGCTTGGCGAAGTCGGCCGGCAGAATGTGCATCACCCCCGAGCCGATGACCTCGCCGCTCTTGTCCGGCCCGCGATACAGCGTGACATAGAGCGTGCTGGTGTCGTGCCAGATGTTCAGCACCCCGTTGTCCTCGGGCACGGTCTTGAAGGCGCTGAAGTAATAATCGCTGCCATCCTCGGCGGTCAGTTTCATGTCGTAGTTCATGTGCCGCACATCCACCTGTTCCTGGTATTGCTCGAACAGGTTGAATACTCCGTTGCTGGCGACCAGCGGCTTGGGCGAAAGCATCGGCGCATCCAGCGTACCCACCAGGGTGGCGGCGTGTTCCGGTTCCTTGATCAGGCGATTGAGATCGGCGGCAGTGATGGTCAGGGTGAATTCGATGGGCGAGTTATCGGCTTTGCCGCGCTTGGCCGCGGCTTCGTAAAGCGAAAGATCAGTGCCCTGAGGCTGGGTGAAGGCTGTGGAAAAGTAGCCCTTCATGGTTTCAGTGAACTGCACGCCAAGGGTCGGCGCCGCCACCGGTTTGCGCGGGGCCGAAGGCAGGGTGTAGTCGATGATCCAGCCACGATCGGCCGCCAGCAGCCCCATGTTGCGCTCGCTCACCGCCGAGATGGTCAACAACGGGTTCACCGCCAGGGAAGTCGGGATCACCGCACCGTCCGTCACGTACAGACCGGGATAGACATCCGTCCCGCTGGCACCACTGAATACCTGGCCCTTGTGGTTGACCACGCCTTGCGTCGCGTCTTCCCCCATCACGCAGCCGCCCAAGGGATGGACCGAAACGATGCTGTGCTTGAGCAGCTTGGTCCAGATCGGATTCTCGACCCAGATCCCGCCCAACGCCTTGGTGCTCTGGTGCAAACGCTCATTGCCCAGGGTCACGTTTTCCTGCTCGCCGACGCCGGGCCAGTCGATGCGCAGCTGGTCCTTGTTGTCGAGCACCATGCGCCCCTTGCCGTTGTCGTGACTCATGATCAGGTAGGTCTGCATGTTATGCAGCGCGCCATAGTACGGGCCGCGCAGAAAGCTCTCGGCTTCCCGGGCCTTGTACTTGAGGCTGGCACCCAGGCCCGTGTCGGTGGGCACGCCGATCATCCCGGCGAACGCCGCCATGCTCGGCACCATGGGCCGACCGAGTGCGCCGGGGATCGAGCCTTCCTCGATGACCATGCGGCTGCGCCAGTCACCCTCGGTACGCATGTCGATGATCGAGGTGATGCACGGTCCCACCGGCTCCAGCTCCTTGGCCGAGTGGGCGCCGAAACCGATACCGTTGATGGTCTGGTCGCAGTTGTGGCCAAACCCGAGGATGTCGCCGTTGCCGCTCATGTTCTCGCCCAGTTGACTGGACATCGACAGGCCTTTGTCCCGGGAACGCAGCATGATCTCGGTAGAGCCCAGGGTGCCGGCGGACACCACCACGATGTCGGCGCGCACGAACAGGGTTGGCGCCGAGAACAACTCGCGACCGCTGTCCAGGTACTGGAAATGCACGATCCAGCCGTCGCCGTCGCGCTCCAGGTGCCGCACCTGGGCCTGACAGAAAATCTCCGCACCATGGTTCCAGGCATCCGGCAGGTAATTCATCAGCGTGGTGTTCTTGGCCTTGTTGTTACAGCCCGAGACGCAATCCCCACAGCCGTTGCACGGCAACTGCTCGACGCCGACGTGGTTGAGGTTGTTGGGCAACTTGTCGAATGTCACGTTGATGGGCGGTTTGTAGAAATGTGCGTCCTGCTTGAGATAACTCGCCGACTTGCGGTTGGCGTCGAGTTTGGGCAGGTTCGGCGACGCATCTGGGTAAGGGTTGGGCTTGAGCATTTCCCGAGCCCGCGCATAACCGTCCTTGAGCAGCGTGTCGCAATGGTCACGCACCGCCTGCGGCCAGCGCGAGTCCTCGAACACACCGGGCTCCGGCTCCAGCGAAACGTTGGCGTTGATCAGCGAAGTGCCGCCCAGGCCGCAACCGACCACCACGTTCTGCTGGGCGTTGACGTGCAGGTCGAACAGTCCGGTGCGCGACCCGATGTGACCGTCCGGGTCATGCACCTGCAACTCTTCGGTGGCCGCAAGCATGGTGTTGGGGTATTCGCCGGGCTGGATCTCCCGGCCCCGCTCCAGCAGACAAACCTTGCGCCCAGCCCGGGACAGGCGTGACGCAGCAATGCCACCGCCGTAGCCGGAACCAATGACGATAACGTCGTAATGCTCCTTGATTTCGCTAATGGGGGTCGAGATCCGTGTCATGTTCAAGTCCTCTCAGGCAGATGGGGCAACTCTGCGGTTGCCTGCAAATCGACAGGCGCACGAACGCCTGGCCACTATCCCGTACGGGTTGGAGCGGCAGTCAACGGTGTTACAGGGGAAACTCAGGGCTCAACGAGGCGCTATAGACGCGCACGCTGATTGGTGGCACGACGACGTCTGCGTTTGGGTAACCGGGTGGGAGGGGTCGGAGTACAGGTCGGAGTACAGGTCGCAGCCGAGATCGGGTACCAGCAGGGGGGCTTGCTATCCATCATGCGTTCTCCCTGAACCAGATGTGGATAAAGTGGCGGTGTCCTTGTGCCATGAGTGAAGACAGCTGCCAGGGCCACGTCAAGGTGGATCCTTAGAACTGTATGAAATTTGATCTATAGCGTCTGGGCCTATACCCGCCGTGGCTCTTACGCTTTCGCAAACAAGTTATCCACATGTCCACCCACAGCTAATGGGGACAAGTGCGTCATTGCGACTGATTTTTTTAAGTAAAAGCTAAAGAAAAACCGTGACTTATGAACAAAGAGCGTTTCCTTTCCATATAGGTCAAAAACTGATCAACCACCTGAAAGCCTTGTCTAGCGTGGCTTCTGGAGGAGAGCGAACACCTTATCCACAGAAGCGCCAACAGTGTTTGGGGGTAATTCTGACGGTTCTGTGGAAAACCGCGACTATGGCCGGTAAATCGAGGTTTTAGCGGAATTTTTCGGATAAAAATGATGAATTGATCATTTTATGATCAACCCCATGAAAGCCCCGTTCCGTATGGCCTGTAGAGGGTAGCGAACATCTTATCCACAGAAGCGCCAACAGAGATTGGGGGCAAGTAGCGTCCTGCGCTCACGCTTATTCACAAACAAAATCGAGGAAAAACCGTGAGTTAGGCTGGTTGTTTTTTAAGCGCAGGCTTGGGGAGCTTGATCTGCGTGGGGTGTGGCGAGGGGCGAACAGGTTATCCACAGAGGCGCGCACAGGGATTGTGGGTAAACCTCAGCCCCTTGTGGGAGCGAGCCTGCTCGCGATAAGGCCATGCCAGTCAACATGGAGGTGAATGGAAGACCGCTATCGCGAGCAGGCTCGCTCCCACAAGGGTGTCTGGTGAGGCCGTCGTAATGGTTAAGGCCGATGCATCAAATACGCCTCCCCCGTCACCCGAATCAGCGGATGCGGGACGACCTGGCAGGTTTTGACGATGCCAAAACCGTGGCGCTCATAAAAGCGCCGGGCGCCGGTGTTCGCTGCGTAGTCGATCAAACTGAGGCCTTTGAGCGCCAGTTGATCGGCACGTTGTTGCGCTCGCTCGAGAAAGCGCACGCCGAGCCCCTTGTTACGCCACCCTTCATGCAGGGCCAGGCTCGATATATAGAGGGTATCGGGGACTTCCATGTCGGCGTAGGGCGCCAGGATCGGATCAGTGACGGGAGTCGCCAGCGGATCCTCACGCGTCACGTAACAATGCATCATGCCGATGACCTGTCCGCCGGCTTCTGCAATAAGGCAGTTCTGGTAGGAAAAATCGACATCCTCACGGGCATAGCGAGCAGCCCCTACCTCCAGCAGATCCTGCCCGGGCTCCGCCAGCTGGCTCCAGATGTAATCCGACGCGCCCTCTGAGGAAATCCGGAACAGACGAGCGATCTCCCGTGTATCCGTGGGCAACGCCGGACGAAATTCAACTTCCATTGATGTGGCTCCATTAGCTATCAAACAGCTTTTTTTAGGCGCAGGTTTGAGTCACGACAACATGCCAGGGCAGCGGTTTTATGGCTGGATGTTGCAGCGGGGCAGATTGGACGTTTTTTGAGCGAAGGCTTGAAAGGCCTGATTTGCGCGGTGTCTGGATAGGATCGAACAGGTTATCCACAGAGGCGCGCACAGGGATTGTGGGTAAACCTCAGCCCTTGTGGGAGAGAGCCTGCTCGCGATGGGGCCATGTCAGTCAACCTGGAGGTGAATGGAAGACCGCTATCGCGAGCAGGCTCGCTCCCACAAGGGACAAGGTGAGCCTGGATTTAACGAACCACCCCTTCCTCAATCAGCAGCTTGAGAATCGCCTCGGCGCCCGCCTCCGGGCTCACGCCTTTGAGCACCTGCCCACCTCCGCCGCTGGCCTTGGCCGTGGCGGCTTTCATGCGGTCGGCGCCGCTCTTGGCCTTGATCACTTTCAGGCGTTTGGGCCGTGGTTTGGCCGGTTGCAGGGTCGCCACCGCCAACAGGGCGTCGTCGATCACCTCGACTTCTTCAGCGTGCAACGCCCCGCGTCGGGCCGGGCCGTAGGCGCTTTGCCGGGGTTTGGGGGCCGCGTTATCCACCGTGGCGAGGAACGGCAGGCGCACTTTGAGACGTCGCCGCTGGCCGCGGGGCAAGGCTTGCAGCACCAAGGCTACGCCACTGTCGATGGATTCGACCTGGGCCAACCCCACCACCAGCGGCCAGCCGAGATTTTCTGCCAGCAGGAACGGCAACATGCCGGAACCCTCGCCGGTTTCCGCCTGACTGCCGGTGAGCACCACTTGGGCTCCCGCGTCACGCAGATAGTCGGTCAGGGCCGGCAGTGCGTCGGCGCCTGCGGGGTTATCCAGTACGTAGAGTTCGTCCAGACCCATGCCCAGATAGGCGCGCAGGGCCGGTTCAGCCACGTCGCCTGCGTGCAGCACTTGCAGGTCGTTGCCAGCCAGTTGCAGGCCCAGTTCCACGGCCCGCGCATCCTGCTCGGCGCGCCGGGGCCGACCGGAAGTGGGGTGGGCGCCGATGGACACCAGGCTGATCACTTGAGTACTCATGGTTGAATCCTTAGCTTAAGCCGCATCGCGCTTGGCTTCGTTGCGGTACGCCTCTACCGCCGCGATCAAGGCCTGGAGAATCGCCGCGCTGTCGCCAATCACCGACAGGTCTGCCCGTTTGATCATGTCGCAGCCCGGATCGAGGTTGATCGCCACCACCTTGTCGCAGGCGCCGATGCCCTGCAGGTGCTGGATAGCCCCGGAAATCCCCACCGCGACGTAGACCCGCGCCGTAACCCAGGTGCCGGACGCGCCAACCTGGCGATCCCGCGCCATGAAGCCATCGTCCACCGCTACCCGCGAAGCACCCTCGGTGGCGCCCAGGGCCGCAGCGGTCTGGTGGAACAGCGCCCAGTCCTTGACCCCGTTGCCGCCGGAAAAAATGAATTCGGCTTCGGCCATCGGAATCGCGCCCGGGTCCACCGCCACCGCGCCCAGGTCTTCGATGCGCGACAAGCTGCGGGCCACGCCTGTGGATAACTCCACCGGCAAGGCTTCGTGGCGGGTTTCGCTGACCGGTTCGGCGCATTCGGCCGCGGCCAGGATCAACCGCGCCAAAGGCCGCGCCAGGTCTTGCAGGCCGGCACCGGCCCGACCGATGCACTCCTCACCCTTGACCTGCCAGACCCGCGTGGCCGGGCGCTCGCCCAGGGCTGCGGCAAACCGCCGGCCCAGTTCGCCGCCACCGGTGCGGCTGTCAGGCAGCAGCCAATGGCGTGGGTTGAATTGGTTATCCACAGCCCGCAGGCCCTGGACTCGCTGTTCCGGTGCATAACCGCTGAACGCATCGCCTTCCAATACCAGCAAGCGGTCGACACCGGCCGTGGCAAAGGTGCTTTCCTTGTGCTCACCGAAGACCACTGCCAGCACCGCGCCGCCGGTACCGGCCAATTGATGGGCCAGGCCCAGCAGATCGCGGTCGTGACTGCTGAGACGACCGCCCACCATGTCCGGCACCACGCAGATATAAAACGCCGGTTGCGGCACCTGATGCAGCGGCAATTGCACTTCAGTTGCCGCAGTGCGCTTGGTCGCGCCGCCCTGCTGGGCGCCGCTGCGGTCGATACGCTTGATGCCGTTGGGGCCGATGAATCCGACACCATGAACGTTCTTGCGGATGACACCGTTGGGACCCATCCAGCTGTGCTGGACCGGTTGCATGGCCGCGTGCAGTGGGTGCAGGCGGTTACGGGCGATCCACTCGGCGCGAGGGTCGCGGCGGATGATGTCGCTCATTAATGCACCTCCGCAGGTTCACGTTTGGCCGGAGCCGCTGGTTTGTTCGCAACCGCGTCTTCGAGCAGAGCGTCGGCCACCAGTTCAGCGATGTCCTTGATCATCGGGCGTGGCTCAACCACACCCTCAAGCATCGCGGTGCACTGTGGACAACCCACTGCCACCAGTTCGGCGCCGGTTTCGCGGATGTCTTCCATGCGCATATCGGGGATACGCTGCTTGCCCGGAATGTCAGTGATCGGCGCGCCGCCGCCACCGCCGCAGCAACGGGAGCGGAAACCGGAACGCTGCATCTCCTTGATCTCGATGCCCAGCGCACGCAGCACCTGGCGTGGCGCCTCGTATTCGCCGTTGTAACGGCCCAGGTAGCAGGGGTCGTGATAGGTCACGCTGTCGCCCTTGTGCTGGCCGAGGTTCAGGGCGCCGGCCTCGATGACTTCTGCCAGGTAAGTGCTGTGGTGCTGCACCCGGTAGTTGCCATCGAAGGCGCCGTATTCGTTTTTCAGTACGTGGAAGCTGTGGGGGTCGCAGGTGACGATCCGGTTGAAGCTGTATTTGCCCAGGGTCTGGATGTTGCGCTTGGCCAACAGCTGGAAGGTCGCTTCATCACCCAGGCGCCGGGCCACATCGCCGCTGTCGCGCTCTTCGAGACCGAGCACGGCAAAGTCGATGTTCGCCGCCTTGAGGACTTTGACGAAGGCGCGCAAGGTGCGCTGGTTGCGCATGTCGAAGGCACCGTCGCCGACCCAGAACAGCACGTCGGTGGACTTCACCTCGCTGAGCAGGTTCAGGTTCAGGTCCGCCGCCCAGTTCATCCGCCCGCCCGGGGCGAAGCCGCCAGGGTTGTCGGTGGCGATGAGATTTTCCAGTACTTCAGCGCCCTTGTTCGGCGTGGCGCCTTTCTCCAGGGTCAGGTGACGACGCATGTCGACGATGGCATCGACGTGCTCGATCATCATCGGGCATTCCTCAACGCACGCCCGGCAAGTGGTGCAGGACCACAGCGTCTCGGCGTCCACTAGGCCGTTGACGATTGGCTGGTGTGGATTGCCGCTGTGTTCGCCCACCGGTTTACCCCTGCCGTCAAGGGATGGGTAGGGGCTGCCGGCGAATTTCGCATCGGTGCCGCCGGCCAGGCCGACGACCATGTCCTGGATGAGTTTTTTCGGGTTCAGCGGCTGGCCGGCGGCAAAGGCCGGGCACGCGGCTTCGCACTTGCCGCACTGCACGCAAGCGTCGAAACCGAGCAACTGGTTCCAGGTGAAATCCTTGGGTTTCTCAACGCCCAACGGTGCCGCGGGGTCGTTCAGGTCCAAAGGTTTGAGACCGGTTGAGCGGCCGCCACCAAAGCGTTCGGCGCGGCGGTGCCAGGCCAGGTGCAGGGCCCCGGCAAAGGCATGTTTCATCGGCCCACCCCAGGTCATGCCGAAGAACATTTCCGACACACCCCAAAGCACGCCCAGGCCCAACAGCGCCACCAACACCCAGCCCCCGAAGTCGGCCGGCAAGATCCCGGCGACCGGCAAGGTCACCAGGAAAAAACTGATGGAAAACGCAAACAGGCTCTTGGGCAAGCGCATCCACGGGCCTTTGGACAGCCGTGACGGTGGATTGCGACGACGCAGGGCAATGAAGATCGCGCCGCTGAACATCAGCAGCGTGGCGAACAGCAAGGCATAGCCCAGAATGCGGTTCTGCAGGCCGAAACCATGCACCAGAATCGCCAGCAGCGCCGCCAGGACAAATCCGCCCGCTGTGGCGACGTGGGTGTTGGCGATGTATTTGTCCCGCGCCACCACATGGTGCAAATCTACCATGTAGCGCTTGGGCATGGCGAAAAGGCCACCGATCAGGTCGACCTTGGACGGTCGCCCCCGGCGCCACATGTTCACCCGCCGCAAAGCGCCAAGGACCGCAAGGCCCAGGGCAGCGAACAGCAGGATGGGAAGAAGGGTGTTCAGCATGGTGAAGCTCCCAAAGACCTCAGGTCTTGCAGGTCGAGATGCCTTACTCGGTTCCTGTGGGAGCGAGCCTGCTCGCGATTCAGGCGCCGCGGTGCCTCAGGCAGACCGCGTTATCGTTCATCGCGAGCAGGCTCGCTCCCACAGGGCTATGTGCAAGCCGTTAGAAATCCTTGCACAACCGCAGCGCGTCGTAGATGGCGGCGTGGGTATTACGCTGCGCTACGCAATCACCGATGCGGAACAGCAGGTAACCATCGCCGCTCTGCTCCAGGCACGGTTGGGGCTTGATCGCGAACAAGGCTTCGACGTCGATCTGGCCCTTGTTGCGCGAACCTTCCTTGAGCGCGTAGTAGATTTCTTCATCCGGCCGCACGCCGTTTTCCACCACCACCTGATCCACCACGCGCTCTTCCTTGGCACCGGTGTATTCGTTCTCCAGCACCGCCACCAGCTTGTCGCCTTCGCGGTAGACCTTCTCCAGCATCATGTCCCCGGTCATGATCACTTCCTTGGGGTACATGCTGCGGTAGTAAGTGGGGAACGAAGTCCCGCCAATGGCCACGCCCGGCTTGATGTCGTCGGTAACGATTTCGACCTGGCTGCCCTTGTCGGCGAGGAAGTCGGCCACCGACATGCCGGTGAATTCACAAATGGTGTCGTAGACCAGTACGTTCTTACCCGGTGCAACCTTGCCATCGAGCACGTCCCAGCTGCTGACCACCAGCCCTTCGGCGGCGCCCCAGTGTTCGTTCTGCTCGAGGAATGGATGCCCGCCGACGGCCAGCACCACCACATCCGGACGCAGGTCCATGATGGTCGCCGCGTCCGCCGCCACGCCCAGGCGCAGGTCGACTTTCAGCCGGGCCAGTTCCAGCTGGAACCAGCGGGTAATGCCGGCGATCTGGTCCCGTTGCGGGGCTTTCGAAGCGGTGGTGATCTGCCCGCCAATGAATTCCTTTTTCTCGAACAGGGTCACGTCGTGGCCACGTTCGGCGGCCACACGCGCCGCTTCCATCCCGGCCGGGCCGGCACCGACGACGACCACTTTGCGCTTGGGCCCGGTGGATTTTTCGATGATGTGCGGCACGCCCATGTATTCACGGGAGGTTGCAGCGTTCTGGATGCACAGCACATCCAGGCCCTGGTACTGGCGGTCGATGCAGTAGTTGGCGCCGACGCACTGCTTGATCTGGTCGATCTGGCCCATCTTGATCTTGGCGATCAGGTGCGGGTCGGCGATGTGGGCACGGGTCATACCGACCATGTCGACGTAACCGCCCTCGAGGATCCGCGTGGCCTGGTTCGGGTCCTTGATGTTCTGCGCGTGCAGCACCGGAACCTTGACCACTTCCTTGATACCGGCGGCCAGGTGCAGGAACGGCTCCGGTGGATAACTCATGTTCGGGATAACGTTGGCCAGGGTGTTATGGGTGTCGCAACCCGAGCCCACAACACCGATGAAATCCAGCATGCCGGTGTCGTCGTAGTACTTGGCGATCTGCTTCATGTCCTCGTGGGACAGGCCGTCCGGGTGGAACTCATCACCGCAGATGCGCATGCCCACGCAGAAGTCGTCGCCCACTTCGGCGCGTACGGCTTTGAGCACCTCCAGGCCGAACTTCATCCGCCCCTCGAAGCTGCCGCCCCATTCGTCGGTACGCTTGTTGACCCGTGGGCTCCAGAACTGGTCGATCATGTGCTGGTGCACGGCGGACAGCTCAACGCCGTCCAGGCCACCGGCCTTGGCACGCCGTGCCGCCTGGGCGTAGTTACCGATCACCCGCCAGATTTCTTCCGGCTCGATGGTCTTGCAGGTCGCACGGTGCACCGGCTCGCGCACGCCGGACGGCGACATCAGGGTCGGCCAGTTGAAGCCGTCCCAGCGCGAGCGACGCCCCATGTGGGTAATCTGGATCATGATCTTGGCGCCATGCTTGTGCATGGCGTCGGCCAGGTTCTGGAAGTGCGGGATGATGCGGTCGGTGGACAGGTTCACCGAGCTCCACCATTCCTGCGGGCTGTCGATGGCAACCACCGACGATCCACCACAGATCGCCAGGCCGATGCCGCCCTTGGCCTTCTCTTCGTAATACTTCACGTACCGGTCGGTGGTCATGCCGCCGTCAGTGGCGTAGACCTCGGCGTGAGCGGTGCTGAGCACGCGGTTGCGGATGGTCAGTTTGCCGATCTGGATCGGCTGGAACATTGCTTCAAAAGCCATGGCGCGATCCTCGACTTACAACGGCTTGACGATGAACAGGCCGTCGTCGTGGCCTTCTTCGGAACCGCCGTAGACCTGCTCGGCCACGGTGCGGATCGAACTGCCACGGGCGGCGAGAATCTGGTCCATGGCACCAGCAAACCAGCCGGTGAACATGTAGTCGACCTTGCGTCCGACCTTGCCGTACACGTAGACGAACGCCGAGTGTTCCAGCTTGACGCTGGCGGTGCCTTTATCCAGGTCGATGTCCTGGATCTTGAACAGGCCCCAACCGCGCTGGGACAGACGCTTCATGTAATGCTCAAACACCGCGACGCCTTCCAGGCCATGGCATTCGGCTTCTTTTTCACACCAGTGCCAGGCGGATTTGTAGCCGGCCTTGTAGAGAATCTCGGCGTAGGCGTCGGCGCCCAGCACTTCTTCGATGCCCATGTGGTTATTGACGAAAAAGTGCCGCGGCACGTAGAGCATCGGCAGGGCATCAGAGGTCCAGACACCGGTTTCACTGTCGACTTCGATAGGCAATTGAGGGGCGATTTTGGCCATGGAAACTTAACTCCGAAAATTCGTGGTATGCCTGCGGCGCTAATGGCCGCAGGTTAAGGATTCAGTGATGCGGCGGCTTTATTCGCCCCAGACGTCTTTCAGGACGTTGACCCAGTTCTCGCCCATGATCTTGCGCACCACCCGCTCTGGATGGCCGCGCTTGAGCAGCGTCTCGGTGAGGTTCGGGAACTCGCCCACGGTGCGGATGCCCAGGGGGTTGATGATCTTGCCGAAGCTGGTCAGCCGACGGGCATAGCCTTTGTCGTGGGTCAGCATTTCGAAGAAATCCTGACCGTGACCCTGAGTGAAATCGGTGCCGATGCCGATGGCGTCCTCACCGACGATGTTCATGGTGTATTCGATGGCCTCGGCGTAGTCGTCGATGGTCGAATCGATGCCCTTGGCCAGGAACGGCGCAAACATGGTCACGCCGACAAAACCGCCGTGGTCGGCGATGAACTTCAGCTCTTCATCGGATTTGTTGCGCGGGTGCTCCTTCAGGCCCGAGGGCAGGCAGTGGGAGTAGCAGACCGGTTTCTTCGATTCGAGGATGACCTCTTCGGAGGTCTTGGAGCCGACGTGGGACAGGTCGCACATGATGCCGACCCGATTCATCTCGGCGACGATTTCACGACCGAAGCCCGACAGGCCGCCGTCACGCTCGTAGCAGCCGGTGCCCACCAGGTTCTGGGTGTTGTAGCACATCTGCACCACGCCAACGCCGAGCTGCTTGAAGATCTCGACGTAGCCAAGCTGGTCTTCGAAAGCGTGGGCGTTCTGGAAGCCAAAGATGATGCCGGTCTTGCCTTGAGCCTTGGCGCGCTGGATATCGGCGGTGGTTTTCACCGGGATCACCAGATCGCTGTTTTCGCGGATCAGTTTCTGGCTGGCCACAATATTGTTGATGGTGGCCTGAAAACCTTCCCACACCGACACCGTGCAGTTGGCGGCAGTCAGGCCGCCCTTGCGCATGTCTTCGAACAGGTCACGGTTCCACTTGGCAATGATCAGCCCGTCGATAACGATGCTGTCGGCGTGCAATTCGGCTGGGCTCATCAGGCAGTCCCCTTTTGTCAGCGATTCATGCGCCGAATCGTGTGCCGGCGCTTTGGGGCCAGCATATGCCTCGGTGCATTGGCGACCGGGTGCAAAAACGACAGGGGAATTGCCGAAAGCGTCAATCCACGACAAAGGGCTATGAGCGGGCCACCCTACCCGTCTGTTCTTTACCCGAGGCTTACGCCAGAATCCGCCGCATCACTGGTTTTCACTGGACTCGAGCGGCAACGCAATGAAATCAATCATCCTGGCTTTGGCCCTGATCAGCACCGTCGCCCACGCGACCGAAGACACCGAACACAACCCCTGCGACGCCGTGGAAAACGACGTCCAGACCCTGGCCTGCTCGGCCTACGGCAAAGCCGCCGCCGAACAACTGCTCGCCGACAACCTGCAGAGCCTCAACGAACGCCTGCAAACCCTCTACGCCGACAACAAGGCCCAGCTCAACGACATCACCAGCAAAATCAGAGTTGCCCAGCAACTGTGGCAAAAACAACGCGATGCCGACTGCGCCATCGCCGCCTTCCCGGCCAAACCCGGCAGCGAAGCCTACAAAATCGCCGAAAACGACTGCATGGCCCAGGTGAGTGATGACCGGTCGGAGTTCTTGGAGTCGATTGGGCAGGAATAAAGGGCCGTTTACGGAGCAATATTCAGACACCGTTCATACGTTGGCCCTAGAGAAAATATAAGTCAGGATTAGCAAATCTTATAAAAGACTTATATTCCTCCATGAACACTATTCACTGGACCAGAAAGGCCGTTAAGCAGCTTCTGAAAATGCACTCTATGCATCAGGCCCAGGTTCGGGACGGGGCGATCAAGGTCGTCAGCATTCAAGAGGTCAAGAAACGCGATGAACGTACCTACTGATATTCAGATCATAAACGACGCAAACGGGAATCCTGCATTCGTGGTCATTCCGTATGCCCAATACGTTGCGCAAAAAAAAATGGAACCCGATCTGATTCCCCATGAAGTCGTCAGCCGCATTGTCGACGGCGCCACGCCCATCCGTGCATGGCGCGAACATCTGAACTTGACCCAGGATGAGGTCGCCAGGCGCCTGGGTATTTCTCAACCGGCGTTTGCCCAGCAGGAATCAGTCGCCAAACCTCGCCGGGCAACTCGCGAAAAAATTGCCGCCGCCTTTGGTATCCATGCCGATCAGTTGGAGCTGTAAGCTGCACGCCACTATCGAGCAAAGGAATTCACATGAAAATCTGCGGCATCGAAATCAAAGGCAGCGAAGCGATCATTGCCGTTGCCTCGCTGGATCCACAGGCGTTGAGTCACGTCGCGCTGAATACCAAGAAAATCGCCCTGGACGATGATGACGAGGCCGCCAACGTCAAGGCGTTCGCCGCCCAGGTCCGGGCGTTCGTGGTGGATAACGGTATCGACCGCATCGCCATCAAGAAGCGCAGCAAGAAAGGCGAGTTCGCTGGCGGGCCGACCACGTTCAAGATCGAAGGGGTTTTCCAGTTGCTTGAGGGTTGTGAGGTGACGCTGCTGTCGCCGCAGACCATCAATGCGCAGAACAAGAAACACGACTTCGCATTGCCCGCGACGCTGAACAAGTATCAGCATGAGGCTTATAAGGCGGCGTGTTCGGCGTTGGTGAAGAAGTAAGCCTCTTTCAGCCAAACACTGCACTTGCGGCAGTTTTTTGTGTGGGAGCAAGGCTTGCCCGCGATACAGGCGCCTCGCTCTCCCATGCACCACGCCGCTTTCGTCGCGGGCAAGCCTTGCTCCCACAGAGGTCCGAACGAGCTTGTCGCGATTGGAGCCGGTGAACATGGCGTTGCCCCCCTGCCTCGGTGGTCAACGCATGCTTTGATACTCAATTATGGCGACAGGTGTAATTTAGTCGCGAACATAATTGAGTATAAAAGCCTGTCAAACCACCTCCCGCCCATCCCCTTGGCGCCGCCGATCTTCCCGCGGGCACCGTTCAAACCTCGCCCGATAACTGCGGGTGAAGTACGACGGTGACTCGAAACCGCAGGCGATGCTCACTTCCAGCACACTCATGTCGGTCTGGCGCAACAGTTGCCGGGCCTTTTCCAGGCGCAGGCGCAGGTAGAAGTTGCTGGGAGTGTCGTTCAGGTGCAGGCGGAACAGGCGTTCGAGCTGGCGGCGGGTGACGTTGATGGATTCGGCCAGGGCCAAGGTGCTCAGGGGCGGCTCGCTGTGGGTTTCCATCTCGCCGATGACGTGCACCAGCTTCTTGTTGCGAATGCCATAGCGGCTGGCAATTTCCATGCGCTGGTGGTCTTTGCGCGGACGGATGCGGCCGAGCACGAATTGTTCGCTGACCTCAATCGCCAGTTGCGGGCCATGGGCCTGGCCGATCAGGTCCAGCATCAGGTCGATGGACGCAGTGCCGCCGGCGCAGGTGATGCGCCGGCGGTCAATTTCGAACAGTTCCTGGGTCACACTCAGCTGTGGATAAGATTCCTTGAACGCCTCGATCGCTTCCCAGTGCAGGGTTACGCGATGGCCTTCCAGCAGCCCCGCCTCAGCCAGGACCACACTGCCGGTGTCGATGCCGCCCAGGGTGACGCCCTCGTTGTCCAGCCGATGCAGCCAGCGCTCCAACGCCGGGGTCACGAACTTGAGCGGTTCGAACCCCGCCACCACCCAGAGGGTCGCGCCTTTCTTCAATGGCTCCAACGCGGCATCGGCGTTGACCGACATGCCATTGCTTGCCAGCACCGCCCCGCCATCGGCGCTCAACACATGCCAACGGTACAACTCACCGCGAAAGCGGTTGGCGACCCGCAACGGTTCGATGGCCGAAATGAAACCGATGGCCGAAAAACCCGGCATCAACAAGAAGTAGAAATCCTGGGACATGTAGCGCACTCGGTTGGCGGGTAGCGTGCGCTCCTTGATACGCCACAGGTCGCTGCAGTGCAAGAGCGAGTCGCCGCTGTGCGTTTTGCCGGCGGACTGGCTGCGTAACTTGGCATCACCGGCGCGCAGATGCCGGAACCCATAACAAAGACTGCCGAGGAACCCGACATGAAACGACTGATCAGCTCCTGCGTTCTTGCACTCAGCACCACCACCTTCCTGAGTTCCGCTGCGATGGCAGCCGATCCCGCCGCGTGCCAGAACGTGCGCCTGGGTGTAGTCAACTGGACCGATGTCATCGCCACCAGCGCCATGACCCAAGTGTTGCTCGACGGCCTCGGCTACAAGACCAAACAGACCAGCGCCTCCCAGCAAATCATTTTCGCCGGCATCCGCGACCAGCGCCTGGACATGTTCCTGGGCTATTGGAACCCACTGATGACCCAGACCATCACCCCGTTCGTCGAGGCCAAACAGGTCAAGGTCCTGGAACAACCCAGCCTCAAGGACGCCCGCGCCACCCTGGCCGTGCCGACTTATCTGGCCGACAAAGGGCTGAAGACTTTCGCCGACATCGCCAAATTCGAAAAAGAGTTGGGCGGCAAGATCTACGGCATCGAACCCGGTTCCGGCGCCAACACCCAGATCAAGGCGATGATCGCCAAGAACCAGTTCGGCCTGGGCAAATTCCAACTGGTGGAATCCAGCGAAGCCGGCATGCTCGCCGCCGTGGACCGCGCCGTGCGGCGCAAGGAAGCCGTGGTGTTCTTCGGCTGGGCGCCGCACCCGATGAACGTCAACGTGCAAATGACCTACCTCACCGGCAGCGAAGACGCCCTCGGCCCGAACGAAGGCATGGCCACCGTATGGACCGTCACCGCGCCAGACTACGCGCAAAAATGCCCGAACGTCAGCCGTCTGCTGAGCAACCTGACGTTCACCGCCGAAGACGAGAGCCGGATGATGCAGCCATTGCTGGATCACAAGGACCCGCTCGAATCGGCCAAGCAATGGCTCAAGGATAATCCGCAAGACAAGCAACGCTGGCTCGAAGGCGTCACCACCTTCGATGGCAAGCCTGCCGCCGACAACCTGAAACTGACCAGCAACTGAACAAACGCCATCCATCTGCGCAGCGCCAATCGGCTGCGCAGTGACTCATCACGCCTGTAAGGAACCTGCACCATGAACCACGACGTCATCATCACCTGCGCACTCACCGGTGCTGGCGACACGACCGCCAAAAGCCCACACGTGCCGGTCACCCCGAAACAGATCGCCGCGGCTGCCGTCGAGGCCGCCAAGGCCGGCGCCACGGTGGTCCACTGCCACGTTCGCGATCCGCAGACCGGCAAGTTCAGCCGTGACGTGGCGTTGTACCGCGAAGTGATGGAGCGCATCCGAGAGGCGGACGTGGACATCATCGTCAACCTCACCGCCGGCATGGGCGGCGATCTGGAGATCGGCGGCGGCGAAAATCCCATGGAGTTCGGCCCCAATACCGACCTGGTGGGCCCGCTGACCCGCCTGGCCCACGTCGAGGAGTTGCTGCCGGAAATCTGCACTCTGGATTGCGGCACTCTGAACTTCGGCGACGGCGACACCATTTATGTTTCCACCCCGGCGCAACTGCGGGCCGGGGCCAAGCGCATCACCGAACTGGGGGTCAAGGCCGAGCTGGAGATCTTCGACACCGGCCACCTGTGGTTCGCCAAGCAGATGATCAAGGAAGGCCTGTTGGACAACCCGCTGTTCCAGCTTTGCCTGGGCATCCCGTGGGGAGCGCCGGCCGACACCACCACCATGAAAGCCATGGTCGACAACTTGCCGGCGGACGCGGTGTGGGCCGGCTTCGGCATCGGCCGCATGCAAATGCCGATGGCCGCCCAGGCCGTGCTGCTGGGGGGCAACGTGCGGGTCGGCCTGGAAGACAACCTGTGGCTGGACAAAGGCGTGCTCGCCACCAATGGCCAACTGGTGGAGCGCGCCAGCGAAATCCTCAGCCGCCTCGGCGCGCGCGTGCTCACCCCGGCCGAGGGGCGCAAGAAGATGGGGCTGACCACCCGCGGCTAAACCCAACCGACACCTTCCCCTGTGGGAGCGAGCCTGCTCGCGATAGCGGTGAAACAGGCGACTGATGTGCCGACTGACACAGCGCCATCGCGAGCAGGCTCGCTCCCACATTTAGATCAGCGAACCCTTTCAGGAAATCACCATGAGCTTTATCACCGACATCAAGACCTTCGCCGCCCTGGGCAGCGGTGTTATCGGCAGCGGCTGGGTCAGTCGCGCCCTCGCCCATGGCCTGGACGTCGTGGCCTGGGACCCGGCGCCGGGTGCCGAGGCAGCGCTGCGCAAACGCGTGGCCAACGCTTGGGGCGCACTGGAGAAACAAGGCCTGGCACCCGGTGCCTCCCAGGATCGGCTGCGCTTTGTCGCGACCATCGAAGAATGCGTGCGCGACGCCGATTTCATCCAGGAAAGCGCCCCCGAGCGCCTGGAGCTGAAGCTCGAGCTGCACGGCCAGATCAGCGCCGCCGCCAAGCCCAATGCGCTGATTGGTTCCAGCACATCGGGACTGCTGCCAAGCGAGTTCTATGAAGGTTCCACCCACCCGGAACGCTGCGTGGTCGGGCACCCGTTCAACCCGGTCTACCTGCTGCCGCTGGTGGAAGTCGTCGGCGGCAAAAACACCGCGCCCGAAGCGGTGCAAGCGGCGATGAAAGTCTACGAATCCCTCGGCATGCGCCCACTGCATGTACGCAAGGAAGTGCCCGGTTTCATTGCCGACCGGTTGCTCGAAGCGCTCTGGCGCGAAGCCCTGCACCTGGTCAACGACGGTGTGGCTACCACCGGCGAAATCGACGATGCCATCCGTTTTGGCGCCGGCTTGCGCTGGTCGTTCATGGGCACGTTCCTGACTTACACACTGGCCGGTGGCGATGCCGGAATGCGCCATTTCATGGCTCAATTCGGCCCTGCGTTGCAGTTGCCGTGGACCTACCTGCCGGCGCCGGAGCTGACCGACAAGCTGATCGACGATGTGGTGGACGGCACGAGCGAGCAACTGGGCAGCCGCAGCATCTCGGCCCTGGAGCGCTATCGTGATGATTGCCTGCTGGCAGTGCTGGAAGCGGTGAAGACCACCAAAGAAAAGCATGGGATGGCCTTCAGCGAGTAAACCTTGGCTTTTGGATCAGCAGGTCTGGCCCCATCGCGAGCAGGCTCGCTCCCACAGGATTTGAGGTGTGAATGCGATCTGTCTCACCCAGAAGTTCATTGTGGGAGCGAGCCTGCTCGCGATAACGCCAGCCCAGTCACCACAACTGTCGGAACCAGAAACATGCCCACCCTCACCACCTACCAAACCCGCATCCTCCCCGAATGGGTCGATTACAACGGCCATCTGCGCGATGCCTATTACCTGTTGATCTTCAGCTACGCGACCGACGCACTGATGGATCACCTGGGCATGGACAGCCAGAACCGCGAAGCCAGCGGCCACTCGCTGTTCACCCTCGAACTGCACTTGAACTACCTGCACGAAGTGAAGCTCGACGCCCAGGTCGAGGTGCGTACACAGATCATCGGCCACGACGCCAAACGCCTGCATCTCTACCACAGCCTGCACCTGGTCGGCGGCGATAAGGAACTGGCCGGCAACGAGCAGATGCTGCTGCACGTCGACCTGGCCGGCCCGCGCTCGGCGCCCTTCACGGAACAGACCCTGGGCAAGCTCAAAGCCCTGCTCACGGAGCAATCCGACCTGTCGCCGCCGGCCTATATCGGCCGGGTCATCGCATTGCCGCCGGCCCGATAAAACCCGAACAGGAGATCGCCATGAACACCGCCGCCGCTTTTGCCGACTTCCGTCGTTACCCCCTGATCTGTGCATTGACCGCAGTGACGCCCTTGACCGACCGGGTGCAGGTCACCTGGGCCGACGGTCGGATCAGCCCCTTCCATCATCAGTGGCTGCGGGACAACTGCCCCTGCCCGCAATGCGTCTACACCGTGACCCGCGAGCAGGTGCTGGAAATCGTCGATGTACCTGAAGACCTGGCCCCCGGCGCGACCCGCCTCGACAGTGAAGGCTGCCTGTGCGTGGATTGGCAGGACGGCCACCAAAGCCGTTTCGACCCAGGCTGGCTGCGTGCCCATGCCTACGATGATCAGTCCAGGGCTGAACGCCTGGCGAGCAAGCCCAAGCGCCAGCTCTGGCGGCACGATCTGCAACTGCCGGTGTTCGATTACCAGGCACTGATGGACGACACCGATACGTTGTTGCAATGGTTGCTGGCGGTGCGCGACATCGGCCTGACCCAGGTGCGCGGCGTACCCACCGAACCCGGCTCGCTGAAACTGATCGCCCAGCAGATTTCGTTCATCCGCCAGAGCAACTTCGGCGTGCTGTTCAACGTGCAATCCAAGGCCGATGCCGACAGTAACGCCTACACCGCTTTCAACCTGCCACTGCACAGCGACCTGCCCACCCGGGAGCTGCAACCAGGATTACAGTTTCTGCATTGCCTGGTGAATGACGCCGACGGCGGCGAGAGCCTATTTGTCGACGGTTTCGCCATCGCCGAGGCGCTGCGCCAGGAAGACCCCGAGGCCTTTGCCGCGCTGTGTGAAATCCCGGTGGAGTTTCGCAACAAGGACCGCCACAGTGATTACCGCTGCCTGGCGCCCATTATCGCGCTGGATGCCCTGGGACAGGTCTCGGAGATCCGCATGGCGAACTTTCTGCGCGGGCCGTTCGACACCTCGGTCGAGCAGATGCCCAGGCTCTACCGTGCCTACCGCCGCTTCATAGCGCTGACTCGCGAGCCGCAGTTCCGCCTGATGCAAAGGCTTGAACCCGGCCAACTGTGGTGTTTCGACAACCGCCGTACCCTGCACGCCCGCAATGCCTTCGACCCGGCCACCGGAGCTCGACATTTCCAAGGGTGCTATGTGGATCGCGATGAGTTGCTGTCGAAGATTCTGGTGTTGCAACGGTAGACCGCGTCATCGTTCATCGCGAGCAGGCTCGCTCCCACAGACCTTGTGCACGACACAGAGTCCCTGTGGGAGCGAGCCTGCTCGCGATAGCGGTCTGTCCGACACCCCATCACCCTCTGATTCACCCAGGCAAAAAAATCCCCGATCAAGCCGTGACTGGATCGGGGCAGTTGCGTTACTGGAGGAGCTGTTGCGCGAGGGTGACCAAACCGTCGTGATTCAGCTTGGGGCCAGTGTGCCCAGTCCAGGCCTGGGCAAGTTAGCCGAAAACGACGCCCCCATAGTCATTCATGACATCGCGACCATTTGCCCTTGCCGCCGCTTCGGCCGGCTACCAGAATCGAGTCACGACCCCAATCCCTGAACAAGGAAAAGCGTCATGATGTACGCCGATTTGATCGACCAGGAAGACCTGCTGGGCCAGCTCAAGGCCCTGGGGCTGCAAATACCCAGCGGCTCCACCGCCGAACAGGCCTGCGAGTGTGCGGTGCGCGGGCTGGACACGGCCCGCGCCAATGAACTGCGCAAGATGGTCAAGGACATGTACATCAGCGGCGCCACCATCCTGCCCGCCGTGCGTCGGGCGATTGATCTGCAGCTGCTGCCGGCTTTGGCGGAGTATCAGAAAAACCAGAACGTCTGAAAAACCTATCGCGAGCAGGCTCGCTCCCACAGTGATTCGGTGTCGATCACAGAACCTGTGGGAGCGAGCCTGCTCGCGATTGACGGCGCCTCGGTCTTAGAGCCTCACACTGGCAAACGTCGACTCATTACGTGCCTGGCTCAACGCTGACAACGGGCCAGACAATGGCGACAGCACCAGCGCCTGTGGCAGCGGCATCATCGCTACCTGCTGCGCGGTGTTGGAGCCGACGCGCTCGTCGCGCGGTGGAATGCCGAAGTATTCGCGGTAGCACTTGGAGAAGTGCGGCGTGGAGACGAAACCGCACACCGACGCCACTTCGATGATCGACATCGGCGTCTGCTTGAGCAGTTGCCGCGCCCGGATCAGCCGCAGCTTGAGGTAATAGCGCGACGGCGAGCAATGCAGGTATTTCTGGAACAAGCGCTCCAACTGGCGCCGGGAGACGGCGACGTACACCGCCAGTTCGTCCAGGTCGATCGGCTCTTCGAGATTGGCTTCCATCAGCGCGACGATTTCCTGCAACTTCGGCTGATTGGTGCCCAGCATGTGCTTGAGTGGCACGCGCTGGTGATCCTGCTCGTTGCGAATGCGCTCATAGACAAACATTTCGGAGATCGCTGCCGACAACTCGCGGCCGTGATCGCGGCTGATCAGGTGCAGCATCATGTCCAGTGGCGCGGTGCCGCCGGAACTGGTGAAGCGGTTGCGGTCGAGGGTGAACAGACGGGTGCTCATCGATACCCGCGGAAAGGCTTCCTGCATTGCCGCCAGACATTCCCAGTGCACACTGCAATCGAAGCCATCCAGCAGACCCGCGCAGGCCAAGGCCCAACTGCCGGTGCAGACCGCGCCGAGGCGCCGGGACTGACGGGCCTGGCTCTGCAGCCATGACACGTGTTCACGGGTGACGGTGCGCTGAATGCCCACGCCGCCACACACAATGACGGTGTCGATGGGCGGCGCTTTGTGCATGGCCGCGTCCGGCGTGATTTGCAAGCCATCACTGGCCCAGACCTGGCCGCCATCAACAGTGAGGGTGGTCCAGCGATACAGCTCACGACCGGACAGCTGGTTGGCCATGCGCAGCGGCTCCACCGCGGACGCCAGGGAAATGAGCGTGAAATTGTCCAGCAGCAAAAAGCCGATGGATTGAGGCGCACGGTTCTGGGGTTGGGCCCCTGAGTTGGACGTCGTCATCGCGGTATCTCCTCACACAAAGCAAGTGATGGCCTCAGGCGGAGGCTCTTTTTATTGGTTGTTGCCCTCGGTCTCTACGCAAGAGACGGGCTTTGCATCGATAGAGCAATTGCCATGCCTAAATTGAATGCGTGTTCAATAAATCCTGAAAACGACATTGCGGCCAGTCTAAATAAGGCACGCAATGAGTGTGGGTTATAGGTGCCATCAGGGGCGGCAGGCACCCGCCACCGTTGGCCGTGAGCAGAACGGTAGCACTTGTGGGAACTGGGCTGCGCCACCTGCGCAACCGGTATCACCACAGGTGCGAATGACGAACGGTCGAGGGACGAACAGCGGTGGGTCCGACAAACGGTGTCATGTCTGTTTGCGACGCGCTAAAAGGTGGCGCGTTTGTGGATCGGTGGGCATTTTGTGAGCGATATGCGATCGCCTCGGGCGAGGCGATCAGCACTCCACCGCACTGACCGCCAGTCCACCGCGCGATGTCTCTTTATATTTGTCATGCATGTCGGCGCCGGTATCGCGCATGGTGCGGATCACCCGGTCCAGAGAGATGAAGTGCTGGCCGTCTCCGCGCAGCGCCATCTGCGCGGCGTTGATGGCTTTCACCGCGGCTATCGCGTTGCGCTCGATACACGGCACCTGTACCAGGCCGCCCACCGGATCGCAGGTCAGGCCAAGGTTGTGCTCCAGGCCGATTTCCGCCGCGTTGCACAGTTGCTCAGGCGTCGCACCGAGGATCTCCGCCAGGCCGGCCGCCGCCATGGCGCAGGCCGAGCCCACCTCTCCTTGGCAACCGACTTCGGCACCGGAGATAGAGGCGTTCTTTTTACACAGGATGCCCACCGCCGCCGCGCCGAGGAAGTAATCCACGACGTTGGCATCGGTGACCGCTTCGCTGAATTTCATGAAGTAATGCAGCACCGCCGGAATGATCCCCGCCGCACCATTGGTCGGGGCCGTGACCATGCGCCCACCGGCGGCGTTTTCTTCATTGACCGCCAGGGCGAACAGGTTGACCCATTCCATGGCGCTGAGAGTCGAGCCGATGACATTGGGCTTGTTCAGCTCTTGCAGGCTGCGGTGCAGCTTGGCCGCTCGCCGGCGCACATTCAAACCGCCGGGCAAGATGCCCTCATGCTTGAGACCCTGCTCGACGCAATCCTGCATCGCCCGCCAGAGTTTCATCAGGCCGCTGCGGATCTCCTCCTCCGAGCGCCAGACCTTTTCGTTGGCCATCATGAGCTCGGCCACCCGAAGGTTGTGGGTGCTACACAACTGGAGCAGTTCTTCGGCACTGGAAAAATCGTAAGGCAGTTCAGTGACGTCCAGATCCACCACGCCGCTGGACGCCTGGGCCTGATCGACGACGAAGCCACCGCCGACTGAATAATAGGTGTCGCGGTGCAACTCGCCGTGGTCACCCTCGGCCACCAGCGTCATCGCGTTGGGGTGGAACGGCAGGTTTTCGTCGAGCAGGCGCATATCCCGGGACCAGACGAAAGGCACCGGCAGGCGACCGTCCAGCAGCAGGGTCTGGGTTTGGCGCAACAACTCGATGCGCGGGCCAATCTGCGACGGATCGATCGCGTCTGGCCACTCGCCCATCAAACCCATGATGACCGCGTTGTCACTGCCATGGCCGATGCCTGTTGCTGACAACGAGCCGAACAGCTGCACCTCGACCCGACGCACATCGCGCAGCAACGACTTCGCGCGCATCGCTTCAACGAACAGCGCTGCAGCGCGCATGGGCCCCACGGTGTGGGAACTGGACGGGCCGATACCAATTTTGAACAGGTCGAACACGCTGATTGCCATTGCCGAGAACCTCCAGAACAGGCACATCCGGGCGCAGGAGCGCCCGGTGGCGGAGCTGCTACGCTCAACGCCGGGATGCCCGCATCATCCGGCTTTTGCCAGGGCGTTCGACGTCTGACACCGACGCAATCATGCCCACCGACGTCGCCCGCCCTTTGCCCCGGTTTTACGACGTTTTTTGCGTATCAGAGGCCAGCCAAGGGTGAAAAAAATCTGTAAACGACGTCACTGACACTGGATGCGACCCTCCCTGTACTGGATACGACGCACCCTGTAGGCGACAGATTTGCACTGGTACATGATCGGTTACGGCTCGTTTGCAAGGCCGCGTGTCGAAGAGTGCCCACGCGCCACCAACCGCAACCCCAATAAGCGCGGTGGTCCTGACCGGACACCGCCGATAAAACACCAGGAGTCCACCCATGAAAGGTTCCACGCCGTTGTTGTTGGCCGCCATGCTGAGTCTTCCGATGCTGGCCAACGCTGCTGAACCCGCGCAGTGCAGCACCGTCAACTTCTCCGATGTCGGCTGGACCGACATCACCGTGACCACCGCCACCACCAGCGTGGTACTTGAGGCCCTGGGCTACAAAACCAAGACCACCATGATTTCCGTACCGGTGACCTACAAGTCCCTGGCCGACGGCAAGAACATGGATGTGTTCCTCGGCAACTGGATGCCGACGATGGAAAACGACATCAAGGCCTACCGCGAAGCCGGCACCGTGGATACGGTGCGGGCCAACCTGGAGAACGCCAAGTACACCCTGGCGGTGCCCGAAGAGCTCTATAACAAAGGGCTGAAGGATTTCGCCGACATCGCCAAGTTCAAGAAGGAACTGGACGGCAAGATCTACGGCATCGAACCGGGTAACGACGGCAACCGCCTGATCCAGAGCATGATCGACAAGAATGCCTTCGGCCTGAAGGACGCCGGCTTCAAGATCGTCGAGTCCAGCGAAGCCGGCATGTTGTCACAGGTCGATCGCGCCGAGCGCCGCAGCACCGCCGTGGTGTTCCTGGGCTGGGAACCCCATCCGATGAACACCCGCTTCAAAATGAAGTACCTCACCGGTGGTGACGAGTACTTCGGTCCGAATTTCGGCCAGGCAACCATCTACACCAATACCCGCAAAGGCTACGTCCAGGAATGCAGCAACGTAGGTCAGTTGTTGAAAAACCTGACCTTCACCCTGGACATGGAAAGCACGCTGATGGGCAACGTGCTTGACGACAAGATGAAGCCTGACGCAGCCGCCAAGGCCTGGCTGAAGAAAAACCCACAGGTACTCGATACCTGGCTCGCTGGCGTGACCACCATTGACGGTAAACCCGGCCTGGAAGCCGTGAAAGCCAAGCTTGCGCAGTAATGCTTTTATGCCGGGCGGGTTCGCTCGTCCGGGCTGTTTATTCCTTGCATGCGGATGTTCACTACCATGCTGATTGATCAGAAAATACCCTTGGGCCAGTACATTGCGGGCTTTGTCGACTGGTTGACGCAACACGGCGCCAACACATTCGATGCCATCGCCTTGTCACTGGAAACGATGATTCACGGCGTGACGTTTGCGCTGACCTGGTTCAACCCGCTTGTCTTGATCGGCCTCATCGCTCTACTGGCGCATTTTATCCAGCGCAAGTGGGGCCTGACGGTCTTCGTTATCGCAGCCTTTCTGCTTATCCTGAACCTGGGTTACTGGCAGGAAACCATGGAAACCCTGGCCCAGGTGCTGTTCGCGACCCTGGTCTGTGTCTTGATCGGCGTGCCGCTGGGCATTGTTGCCGCGCACAAGCCGCTGTTCTACACCATGATGCGTCCGGTGCTCGATCTGATGCAGACCGTACCGACCTTCGTTTACCTCATTCCTACCCTGACCCTTTTCGGGCTGGGTGTGGTCCCCGGTCTGATCTCGACGGTGGTGTTCGCGATTGCCGCGCCCATCCGCTTGACCTACCTGGGTATCCGCGACGTTCCGGACGAACTGATGGACGCCGGCAAAGCCTTCGGCTGCTCCCGTCGCCAACTGCTGTCCCGTATCGAACTGCCCCATGCGATGCCCAGCATCGCGGCCGGTATCACCCAATGCATCATGCTGTCGTTGTCGATGGTGGTCATCGCCGCGCTGGTGGGTGCCGACGGCCTGGGCAAACCCGTGGTCAACGCACTGAACACCGCTGATATCGCCCTGGGCTTCGAAGCAGGCCTGGCGATCGTATTGCTGGCAATCATGCTCGACCGAATCTGCAAGCAACCCGACGCCAAAGTAGGGGGTGACGCATGAGCATAATCCGCTTCGAAGAGGTCGACGTGATCTTCTCCAAAGATCCACGTGAAGCCCTCAAGCTGCTCGACCAAGGCATGACACGCAACGAAATCCTGAAGAAAACCGGGCAAATCGTCGGTGTGGAAAAAGCCAGCCTGGACATTGAAAAAGGCGAAATCTGCGTACTGATGGGGCTTTCCGGCTCCGGTAAATCCAGCCTGCTGCGTTGCATCAACGGCTTGAACACCGTCAGTCGCGGGAAGTTGTTCGTCGAGCATGAAGGCCGGCAGATCGACATCGCCTCCTGCAGCCCGGCCGAACTGAAGATGATGCGCACCAAGCGCATTGCCATGGTGTTCCAGAAGTTCGCCCTGATGCCCTGGCTGACGGTGCGCGAAAACATCAGCTTCGGCCTGGAAATGCAGGGCCGGCCGGAAAAGGAACGCAAGAAGCTGGTGGATGAAAAACTTGAGCTGGTGGGCCTGACCCAGTGGCGCAACAAGAAACCGGACGAGTTGTCCGGCGGCATGCAGCAACGGGTCGGTCTGGCCCGCGCCCTGGCGATGGACGCCGATATCCTGCTGATGGACGAACCTTTCTCGGCCCTCGACCCACTGATCCGCCAGGGCTTGCAGGACGAATTGCTGGAATTGCAACGCAAACTGAGCAAGACCATCGTGTTCGTCAGCCATGACCTGGACGAAGCCTTGAAGCTGGGCAGCCGGATCGCGATCATGAAAGACGGCCGGATCATCCAGTACAGCAAGCCGGAAGAAATCGTGCTGAACCCGGCCGACGATTACGTGCGCACCTTCGTCGCCCACACCAACCCGCTCAACGTGCTCTGTGGCCGCAGCCTGATGCGCACCCTGGACAACTGCAAGCGCATCAACGGTTCGGTGTGCCTGGATCCGGGCGGCGACTCCTGGCTCGATCTGGCCGAAGGCAACACCATCAAGGGCGCTCGCCAGAACGGAGCGGTGCTGGACCTGCAAAACTGGGCCCCGGGCCAAGCCGTCGAAGGCCTGGGCCGTCGTCCGACCCTGGTGGACTCCAACATCGGCATGCGCGACGCGCTGCAGATTCGCTACCAGACCGGCAACAAGCTGGTACTTCACGATAACCAGCAGGTCGTCGGGATTCTTGGCGACAGTGAGCTGTACCACGCACTGCTCGGCAAAAACCTGGGCTAAGCGAAACCGAAAAAACGCCGCGAGACGATCGCGGCGTTTTTGTTTGGGTGATTCTGAACTGCTGACCAGACTGACTTGGAATGCAAATACTGTGGCGAGGGGATTTATCCCCGTTGGGCTGCGAAGCAGCCCCAGAGCTAGGCGTCTCGGTGTATCAGACGGAATGAGTTCGCGGCTTTTAGGGCTGCTGCGCAGCCCAACGGGGATAAATCCCCTCGCCACAACAGCATTCCAGCTATCAAGCGCATTTGGCCTACATGCCAACCGACGAGTGTTATAAAGACATCCCCAAAAGTCCTCGCCCCGGCAAATAGCGACGACTTGTCATAGAACTTATTTTTGTTGATTGAACGTTCAATCAAAACAAAATAGACTGGCCTTCATTCCGATAGACAACACTCATCCATCGGATGGCCTAAGGAGATGTACCAGATGCCCAAGGTCGGTATGCAACCCATCCGCCGCCAGCAATTGATCGAAGCCACTATGCAAGCGGTCGATCAGGTCGGGATGGGGGACGCCAGCATTGCGCTGATCGCCCGTTTGGCCGGTGTCTCCAACGGCATCATCAGCCACTACTTCAAGGACAAGAATGGCCTGATCGCGGCCACGGCCCAGTACCTGATGAGTGTCCTGAGCGAGAACGTCACTGCACGCCGTCAGGCGCTGGAGGACCCAAGCCCAAGGGCTCACCTGCAGGTGATCATCGAAGGCAACTTCGACGCCAGCCAGGTCAATGGCCCGGCAATGAAAACCTGGTTGGCCTTTTGGGCCACCAGCATGCACCACCCGTCTTTGCACAGGTTGCAGCGGATCAACGATCACCGTCTGTATTCCAACCTGTGTTGCCAGTTCCGCCGCGTGTTGCCCCTCGATGAGGCACGTAGCGCGGCACGGGGCCTGGCCGCGTTGATTGACGGTTTGTGGCTGCGCGGGGCGCTGTCGGGAGACGCGTTCGATACCGCCCAGGCGCACCGGATCGCTTACGAATACATGGATTTCCAATTGGCCAAGGCAGGGGTAACAGAGCACACAGAACCGCTCGGCTCCTGAACCGCCACCGAACCGCGTAGTCAGCTGTAGACGACACGCCCCGGTGGTCAGCCAACCACTCATGCACTTGCGAGGACTTTATGGCCCGTTTCGAACTGCAAAAACTCTACATCGATGGCGCGTACAGCGATGCCAGCGGCGACGCCACTTTCGAAGCCATCAACCCGGCCAACGGTGAAGTACTCGCCCAGGTGCAGCGGGCCACCAAAGAAGACGTCGAGCGCGCCGTGGTCAGCGCCGAAAAAGGCCAGAAAGTCTGGGCCGCCATGACCGCCATGCAGCGTTCACGCATCCTGCGCCGCGCCGTAGAGATCCTGCGCGAGCGCAACGATGAGTTGGCCGCCCTGGAAACCCTCGACACTGGCAAAGCCTATTCCGAAACCCGCTACGTCGACATCGTCACCGGCGCCGACGTGCTGGAATACTACGCCGGCCTGGTGCCCGCCATCGAAGGCGAGCAGGTGCCGCTGCGCACCACTTCGTTTGTCTACACCCGTCGCGAACCCCTGGGCGTGGTGGCCGGCATCGGCGCGTGGAACTACCCGATCCAGATCGCGTTGTGGAAATCGGCACCGGCCCTGGCCGCTGGCAACGCGATGATCTTCAAGCCGAGCGAAGTCACCTCGCTGACCACCCTGAAACTGGCCGAGATCTACACCGAAGCCGGCGTTCCAGCGGGGGTGTTCAACGTGCTGACGGGCAGCGGCCGTGAAGTCGGCACCTGGCTGACCGAGCACCCGCGCATCGAGAAAATCTCGTTCACCGGCGGCACCGACACCGGCAAGAAAGTCATGGCCAGCGCCTCGAGCTCGTCGCTCAAGGACGTGACCATGGAACTGGGCGGCAAGTCACCGCTGATCATCTTCGACGACGCCGACCTGGATCGTGCTGCCGACACCGCGATGATGGCCAACTTCTACAGCTCCGGCCAGGTCTGCACCAACGGCACCCGGGTGTTCGTGCCGAGCCATCTCAAGGCAGCTTTCGAAGCCAAGATCGCCGAGCGCGTAGCGCGCATTCGCATCGGCAACCCAGAAGATGAAAACACCAACTTCGGGCCGCTGGTCAGCTTCGCCCACATGGAAAGCGTGTTGGGCTACATCGAGAAAGGCAAGGCCGAGGGCGCGCGCCTGCTGTGCGGCGGCGGTCGTTTGACTGAAGGCGAATTGGCCAAGGGCGCGTTCGTCGCCCCGACCGTATTCACCGATTGCACCGACGAGATGACCATCGTGCGCGAAGAAATCTTTGGTCCGGTGATGAGCATCCTCACCTATGAAACCGAAGAAGAAGTGATCCGCCGCGCCAACGACACCGACTTCGGCCTGGCCGCCGGCGTCGTGACCCGCGACCTGAACCGCGCGCACCGCGTGATTCATCAGCTCGAAGCCGGCATCTGCTGGATCAACGCCTGGGGCGAATCGGCCGCCGAAATGCCGGTCGGCGGTTACAAGCAATCGGGCGTGGGCCGGGAGAACGGCATCAGTTCGCTGAACAACTTCACCCGTATCAAATCGGTACAGGTCGAACTGGGCGATTACGCGTCGGTGTTCTGATCTGACATGAGGCCTTGAGTGAACGCCGTTGTGGCGAGGGGATTTATCCCCGTGGGGCTGCGTAGCAGCCCCCTCCCCAAGGCCCCCCATTCTTCAGACAAACCCAGTCGCTGATTTACGACTGCTGCGCAGCCGAACGGGGATAAATCCCCTCGCCACAGGTTGCGCGGCGTCAAGGCAATCGCGACCTGACCCCAATTCAAAAAGAGGGTGCATTTCATGTCCCAAGAATTCGATTACATCATCATCGGTGCCGGTTCGGCCGGTAACACCCTGGCCACCCGCCTGACCGAAGACGAAGGCGTCACCGTCCTGCTGCTCGAAGCCGGTGGGCCGGACTATCGCCTGGATTTCCGCACGCAAATGCCCGCCGCCCTGGCGTTCCCGCTGCAGGGTCGTCGCTACAACTGGGCCTACGAGACCGACCCGGAGCCGCACATGAATGGCCGTCGCATGGAATGCGGTCGCGGCAAGGGCCTGGGTGGGTCTTCGCTGATCAACGGTATGTGCTACATCCGCGGCAACGCCCTGGACTACGACAATTGGGCCAAGCTGCCGGGCCTGGAAGACTGGGCCTACCTGGACTGCCTGCCGTATTTTCGCAAAGCCGAAACCCGCGACATCGGCCCGAACGACTACCACGGTGGTGACGGCCCGGTCAGCGTGACCACACCCAAGGCCGGCAACAACCCGCTGTTCCATGCCATGGTCGAAGCCGGCGTTCAGGCCGGTTACCCGCGCACCGAAGACCTCAACGGTTATCAGCAGGAAGGTTTCGGCCCGATGGACCGTACCGTCACGCCCAATGGTCGTCGCGCCAGCACCGCGCGCGGTTACCTGGACGTGGCCAAGAAGCGCTCGACACTGACCATCGTCACCCATGCCCTGACCGACAAGATCGTGTTCGAAGGCAAACGTGCGGTCGGCGTGCGTTATCTGGTGGGCGCTGCTGAAGAGCGCGTCGAAGCCCGCGCCCGCAAGGAAGTATTGCTCTGCTCCGGCGCCATCGCCTCGCCGCAGATTTTGCAACGCTCCGGCGTCGGCCCGGCCAAACTGCTGGAAAGCCTCGACATCCCGGTGGTCCATGACCTGCCAGGCGTGGGTGAAAACCTCCAGGACCACCTGGAGCTGTACCTGCAATACGCCTGCACCCAGCCGGTTTCGCTGTACCCGTCGCTGCTCTGGTACAACCAGCCGGCCATCGGTGCCGAATGGCTGTTCAACGGCACCGGCATCGGCGCCAGCAACCAGTTCGAAGCCGGCGGTTTCATCCGCACCCGCCCGGACTTCGATTGGCCGAACATCCAGTATCACTTCCTGCCGGTGGCGATTAACTACAACGGCAGCAACGGCGTGAAGGAACACGGTTTCCAGGCACACATGGGCTCCATGCGTTCGCCAAGCCGTGGCCGGATCCAGGCCAAGTCCAAGGATCCGCGCCAGCACCCGAGCATCCTGTTCAACTACATGGCCACCGAGCAGGACTGGCAGGAGTTTCGCGACGGCATCCGCCTGACCCGCGAGATCATGCAGCAGCCGGCGCTCGACCCGTTCCGCGGTCGCGAAATCAGTCCGGGCATCGAGGTGCAGACTGACGAGCAGTTGGACCAGTTCATCCGCGAGCACGCCGAAACCGCTTTCCATCCGTCCTGCTCGTGCAAGATGGGCACCGACGACATGGCGGTGGTGGACGGCGAAGGCCGCGTCCATGGCATGCAAGGGCTGCGCGTGGTCGATGCCTCAATCATGCCGATCATCACCACCGGCAACCTGAATGCGCCAACGATCATGATCGCCGAGAAAATCGCCGACAAGATCCGTGGCCGCCAGCCACTGCCACGTAGCACCGCGCCGTACTACGTGGCCGGCGACGCGCCGGTGCGCGGCAAGCCAATGCGTGAAGTCGGGCCTCTGGCACAGTAAAGCATTACACCGCTATCGCGAGCAGGCTCGCTCCCACAGTGGATCTGCGGCGGACACAGATCTTGTGCCCGACAACCGTCAACTGTGGGAGCGAGCCTGCTCGCGATGGCGTCCGGCCTGACACTCCATATTCCCATCTGCCTTGATCCCTCCCCCGCCCAGGCCTAATCTAGAGCCGTCGCGTCAATGCGCCGCACCTCGCTGCACCGCCACTCCAGACAAGGAGGTTCCATGTTCGATGTCCACCCCCAGCTCAAGCAGCGGTTTGCTGCCTTGCGCACGGGCGCTGAGTTCTTTTCCCTGCGCTACGTGCGCGAGTCCGGCCAGCATCTGTCGGTGCGCAAGAACATTGCCGAACCGCCCAGCCTGGGCCGTGACGAAGGGGCGATGCTGACCGTGCGGGTCGACGGTGTCGAGGCCTATGCGGCCACCAACGACCTGTCCCAGGCCGGCCTGCAAGCGGCGCTGGAGCGGGCCGAGCAACAAGCCCGCCGGCTCAAGCCACACGCCCTGCTCGACTTGCGCGAGCAGGCGGTCTCCAGCGACCGCGCCGACTACTTCTCGCCTCACTTCGACCAGGCGTTCCCGTCCCTCAACGACTGCTATCAGTTACTGGGCGACGAATCCGCCGCGGTGCCCAAGGATGAGCGCCTGGTGAACTGGCAGGTCAGCATCGGCCTGACCCAGGTCGAGCAGATCTACCTCAATAACGCCGGCGCCGAACTGCGCCAGGCCCAACGCTTTGTTTATCCGGCCCTGGACGTCACCGCCTTCGACGGTAACGACAGCCAGACCCGCACCCTGGGCCGTGAGAACTTCGGCCAGCAAGGCGGCTTCGATGTCATCCGCCGCTGCGGCCTGATCGGTGCCGCACCAAAGATCGCCGACCAGGCCCTGCAATTGCTCCTGGCGCCGAACACCCCGCAAGGCCCCCGTGACCTGCTGTTGATGCCTGACCAGATGATGCTGCAGATCCATGAGTCCATCGGTCACCCGTTGGAACTGGACCGCATCCTGGGAGACGAGCGCAATTACGCCGGCACCAGTTTCGTCACGACCGGCGACTTCGGGCATCTGCAATACGGCTCCCAGCTATTGAACGTGACCTTCGACCCGAACGTTCCCGAAGAGCTGGCCAGCTACAGCCATGATGACGACGGCACCGCCGCCAGCAAAGAATTTCTGATTCGTGAAGGGCTGTTGCTGCGCCCCCTGGGTGGTGCGCTGTCGCAATTTCGCGCAGGCCTGAGCGGGGTCGCCAACAGCCGCGCCTGTGGCTGGAATCGCCCGCCCATCGACCGCATGGCGAACCTGAACATCGAGCCCGGCGACCAATCGTTGGAGCAACTGATCCAGGGCATCGAACACGGCGTGCTGATGCGCACCAACCGCTCCTGGTCCATCGACGATGCCCGCAACAAATTCCAGTTCGGTTGCGAGTGGGGCCAATTGATCGAAAACGGCGAGCTCAAGGGCGTGGTGAAAAACCCCAACTACCGAGGCATTTCCGCGCAATTCTGGAAAAGCCTGCGGGCGGTGGGCGATGCCAGTACCGCCCAGGTCCTGGGCACGCCAAATTGTGGCAAGGGCGAACCGAACCAGGTCATCCGCGTCGGCCATGCCTCGCCGGCGTGCGTGTTCAGCAATGTCGCAGTGTTTGGGGGAGATGCCTGATGAGCACCGGCAATATGAGCACCGGCAACAATCAGGCCGAGGCCTTCAAGGCGCTGGTGGACTGGCTGCGCAATGCACTGCGCGAAGCCGAGCAGTTCACCCTCGGCTACGCCGCCGAATCCTCTGCTTTTGTGCGTTTCAACCATGGCAAGGTCCGTCAGGCCGGGCAGGTGCAGCAGGCCAGCGTCAGCTTCAAACTGATCAACGACGGGCGCCACGCCGACTTGCAGATCACCTTGTCCGGCGAAGTCGAAACCGACCTGCAACGCCTGGCCGAAGGTCTGCAACAGTTGCGCGAAACCCTGCCGCTGCTGCCGCCCGATCCGTACCTGCTGCTCAACCACAATCACTGGCAGAGCCACAACGTGCAGGACCATCCACTGCCGGACACCGACCAGGCCGTGGCCGAAATCACCCGCGCCGCCGACGGTCTGGATTTGGTCGGTTTCTATGCCGCCGGCCCCATCAGCCGGGGCTTTGCCAGTTCTTCGGGGGCGTTCGGCTGGCATCAGGCCAACAGCTTCAACTTCGATTTCAGCCTGTTCCATGAAAACGGCCAGGCGGTAAAAGCCAGCTACGCCGGGCACGAATGGAGCAGCGAAGGCTTTGCCAGGCGCTTTGAACAGGCCCGCGAGCAGTTGGCGTTTTTGGGCCGCCCCTTGCGCACCCTGCCGCCCGGTGAATACCGCGCCTACCTGGCACCAGCGGCGATGGAAGAAATCATGGGCATGCTCAGCTGGGGCGGGTTTTCGGCCCGGGCGATTGCCAGCAAGCAAAGTCCGTTGCAGAAGTTCTACGCGAACGAAGCAAGCTTGAGCCCCGACGTATGGCTCAGTGAGCAGGTCAGCGGCTCTTTGAGCCCGGCGTTTTCCGACGAAGGTTATCCGCGCGATGACTTGGGCCTGATCGTCAAAGGCATGGCCGGTGCACAGTTGATCAACTCCCGCAGCGCCGCCGAGCACGGCCTGAACGCCAACGGCGCCAGCAGCTACGAATACCCCACGGCGCTGGTGATGAACGAAGGCCAGCTCGAGCAGCAAGACATCCTCGAGCACCTTGGCACCGGGCTGTACATCAGCAACCTCTGGTACCTGAACTACTCGGACCAACCGGCCGCGCGCATGACCGGCATGACCCGCTTCGCCACGTTCTGGGTCGAGAACGGCCAGATCGTCGCGCCGGTCAGCACCATGCGTTTCGACGACAGCGTCTACAGCCTGCTCGGCTCGCAACTCGAAGGCCTGACCCGGGAGCGGGAACTGCTGCTCTCGGCCAGCACCTACAGCCAGCGGGCCACGGCTTCGATGCTGTTGCCGGGGGCACTGGTCAAGCGCTTGACCTTGACGTTGTAGCCAACCAAACACAGGACCTGTGGCGAGGGGATTTATCCCCGCTGGGTTGCGAAGCGACCCCCAAAGGGTAAATGCGTTCTGCCTGACTCACCGAGGCGACAGTTCTGGGGCTGCTTCGCAGCCCAGCGGGGATAAATCCCCTCGCCACAACAGCGGCATCTGTTCCTGATCAACACTCCGTACAAGAGGTCCCATGCCCAACCGCGCACCGCTCGACGCTGTCACCGCCCGCTGGCTTCCTTGGGTCGTGGCGATTGCCTTCTTCATGCAGTCCCTGGACGGGACCATCCTCAACACCGCCCTGCCCGCCATGGCCAGCGACCTGGCGGAAAACCCGCTGCGCATGCAGGGCGTGATCATTGCCTACATGCTCACCGTGGCGCTGCTGATCCCGGCCTCTGGCTGGATCGCCGACCGCTTCGGGACCAAGAAGATTTTCTTCGGCGCGATCCTGCTGTTCAGTTTCGGCTCGTTGCTCTGCGCCTTGTCCAATTCGTTGTCCATGCTGATCGGCGCCCGGGTGATCCAGGGTCTGGGCGGCGCGCTGATGCTGCCGGTGGGCCGGTTGGTCGTGCTGCGGGCCTACCCACGCTCGGAACTGGTGCGGATCATGGGTTTCATCACCATTCCCGGCCTGCTCGGCCCGCTGATCGGGCCGACCATGGGCGGCTGGATGGTGGAGTACCTGACCTGGCACTGGATCTTCATCATCAACCTGCCGGTGGGCGTGCTGGGTTGCTACGCGGTGTGGAAATTCATCCCGGACCTGCGCGGCAGCGAGCGTACCCGGTTCGATGGCCTGGGATTTTTGCTGTTTGGCGCGGCCATGGTGCTGATCACCATCGCCATGGAAGGCCTCGGTGAACTGCACCTGCCGCACTTGCGCGTGATGTTGCTGCTGTTCGGCGGCATGGCCTGCCTGGCCGCTTATTGGCTACGGGCCGGGCACATCGAAAACCCGCTGTTCGCACCCTCGCTGTTCAAGACCCGGACCTTCGCCGTGGGGATTCTCGGCAATCTGTTCGCGCGCCTGGGCAGCGGCGCCCTGCCGTTCCTGGTGCCGTTGCTGCTGCAAGTGGCCCTGGGCTATTCACCGTCCCAGGCCGGGATGAGCATGTTACCTCTGGCCGCGGCGGCGATGGTCGCCAAGTCCGTGGCCCGGCCGTTGATCGAGCGCTTCGGCTACCGCAGCGTATTGACCGCCAATACCCTGGCCCTGGGCCTGATGCTGGCGAGCATGGGCCTGGTCAGCGAACAGACGCCGTACTGGCTGCTGCTGGCGCAACTGGCGGTGCTGGGGGCGATCAACTCGTTGCAGTTCACCGCGATGAACACCGTGACCCTGATTGACCTGGACGACGCCAGCGCCAGCAGCGGCAACAGCCTGCTGTCGGTGGTGGCGCAACTGTCCCTGAGCCTGGGCGTAGCCTGTGCTGGTGCGCTGCTCGGCGGCTTTACCGCCCAGGTCGGCAACGACGGGGTGGACACCGTGCTTGGCGCGTTCCAGTTGACGTTCCTGACGGTGGGCATCATGGCGATGCTGGCGGCGACGATTTTTTCGCAGCTGTCGAAAGAGGATGGGCGGCGGGCCAAGCGGCCGGATGAGCATATCGAGCACTGACTAAGAGGCGTCGTGGCTTGGCGCTTTTTGTGGGAGCAAGGCTTGCCCGCGATACAGGCGACTCGGTTTCCTGAAATAGCGCGCCACCTTCGTCGCGAGCAAGCTTTGCTCCCACAGTTCCAGAGCCCCACAGTTTCTGGATCCACCAGCCCCCAACACAAGCGTGGCCCTCACAGCTCGTCCAGAACTTTCGAGAAAAGTGGCACGAGGCTGCTACACTGCGCGACATTTTGTTTTGCAGGCCAGTCCCGTGACCACCATTGCCACCGCTTTTAATACTCTGCCGCTGTCCGCCGCCATGCTGGCTAACCTCGAATCCCTCGGTTATGCCCAGATGACGCCGATCCAGGCGCAGAGCTTGCCGGTGATCCTCAAGGGCATGGATCTGATCGCCCAGGCCAAGACCGGCAGCGGCAAGACCGCGGCCTTCGGCATCGGCCTGCTGAACCCGATCAACCCGCGCTTCTTCGGCTGCCAGGCACTGGTGATCTGCCCGACTCGTGAGCTGGCCGATCAGGTTGCCAAGGAAATCAGGCGCCTGGCCCGCGCCGAAGACAACATCAAGGTCCTGACCCTGTGTGGCGGCGTGTCGTTTGGCCCGCAGATCGCTTCCCTGGAGCACGGCGCCCACATCATCGTCGGCACGCCAGGGCGCATCCAGCAGCACCTGCGCAAGGGCTCGCTGGTGCTGGACGGCCTCAACACGCTGATCCTCGATGAAGCCGACCGCATGCTCGACATGGGCTTCTACGACGCCATCGAAGACATCATCCAGCAGACCCCGGAACGCCGTCAGACCTTGCTGTTCTCCGCCACCTACCCGGTGGGCATCAAGCAACTGTCGTCCAAGTTCATGCGCAACCCGCAGCAGGTCAAGGCCGAAGCCTTTCACTCCGACGCGCAGATCGAGCAGCGTTTCTATGAAATCTCCCCCGAGGAGCGCATGGACGCCGTGGTCAAGGTTCTGGCGCATTTCCGTCCGGCTTCCTGCGTGGCGTTCTGCTTCACCAAGCAGCAGGTTCAGGAAACCGTCGACCATCTGACATCCAAAGGTATCTCGGCGGTCGGCCTGCATGGCGATCTGGAACAGCGCGACCGCGATCAGGTGCTGGCGATGTTCGCCAACCGCAGCACCTCGGTGCTGGTCGCCACCGATGTGGCGGCCCGTGGCCTGGACATCGACGCACTGGACATGGTGATCAACGTCGAACTGGCCCGCGACTCGGAAATTCACATTCACCGCGTCGGCCGCACCGGGCGTGCGGGTGAAAAAGGCATCGCCATCAGCCTGGTGGCGCCGTCCGAAGCCCACCGCGCCCAAGCGATCGAGCAGTTGCAGAAGTCGCCACTGAGCTGGGACCAACTGGACAACCTCAAGCCCCAGGGCGGCGGCCCGCTGCTGCCGGCCATGAGCACCCTGTGCATTGGTGCCGGGCGCAAAGACAAAGTCCGCCCCGGCGACATCCTCGGCGCCCTGACCGGCGAGGCCGGCATCCCCGGCGCCCAGGTCGGCAAGATCGCGATTTTCGACTTCCAGGCCTATGTCGCCGTGGAGCGCGCAATCGCCAAACAGGCGCTGCAACGCCTGAACGATGGCAAGATCAAGGGCCGTTCGTTGCGGGTGCGGATCCTGTAACTCCAACAGAGATCAAACTGTGGGAGCGAGCCTGCTCGCGATGACGGACTGTCAGACAACATCAATGTTGAATGTACCGGCCTCATCGCGAGCAGGCTCGCTCCCACAATGGGTTTTGTGGTGACATTTAGAGGGACACCGTTTTGCGCTCTACCGAAGTCGTGATCATTGGCGCTGGCGCCGCGGGGTTGATGTGCGCGCTGACCGCCGCAGGGCGCGGACGGCAGGTGATGTTGCTGGACCACGCCAACAAAGCCGGCAAGAAAATCCTCATGTCCGGCGGTGGGCGCTGCAATTTCACCAACATGTACAGCGAACCGGGCAATTTCCTCTCGCAGAACCCGCATTTCTGCAAGTCGGCCCTGGCCCGTTACACCCAGTGGGATTTCATCGCCCTGGTGGCCAAGCACGGCGTGCCCTATCACGAGAAAAAACTCGGCCAGTTGTTCTGTGATAACAAGTCCAGCGACATCCTCGGCCTGCTGCTGGACGAATGCGACCAGGCCGGTGTCAACCTGCACCTGGACACCTCGATCGAGCGCATCGAGAAAACCGAGAGCGGCTACCTGCTGCAAACCACCCTCGGGGCCATCACCTGCCAATCCTTGGTGATTGCCACGGGCGGGCTGTCGATCCCGACGCTGGGCGCGACCGGTTTCGGTTACCAGGTGGCCAAACAGTTCGGCCACCGACTGCTGCCCACCCGCGCTGGGCTGGTACCGTTCACCATCACCGACCAGCTCAAGGCGTTGTGCACCGAACTTTCAGGCACTTCAGTGGATTGCCTGGTGAGCTGCAACGAGCAGAGTTTTCGCGAGAACATCCTGTTCACCCACCGCGGCCTCAGCGGCCCGGCGATCCTGCAGATTTCCTCGTTCTGGGAACCGGGTGACACGGTGCAGATCAACCTGCTGCCGGACCACGACGTGCCGAGCTGGCTGCAACAGCAACAGGCCGAACGCCCCAACAGCGAACTGAAAACCCTGCTGGGCGAATTGTTCACCAAAAAGATGGCCACCCTGCTGGCCGACACTTGGTTCGTCTCCAAACCCATGAAGCAATACACCCACGCCGAACTGGCAGACATTGCCGAGAAACTGTCGAGCTGGAATGTCGTCCCGGCCGGCACCGAAGGCTACCGCACCGCCGAAGTGACCCTGGGCGGTGTCGATACGCGGGAAGTCTCGTCCAAGACCATGGAATCACTGAAAAGCCCGGGCCTGTATTTCATTGGCGAAGTACTGGACGTCACCGGGCACCTGGGCGGGTTCAACTTCCAATGGGCCTGGGCGTCGGGGTATGCGGCTGCGCAATACGTCTGATTGAAGGGATGCATTGAATCCAATGGGGATGATGATCCTGTGGGAGCGAGCCTGCTCGCGATGGCGGACTATCAGACAACATCAATGTTGAATGTACCGGCCTCATCGCGAGCAGGCTCGCTCCCACTGGGGTTTGCTGGAGCATCCCGGAACACTTTTTGCTGCCGGATGTGATCGCCGCCATTGCGTCGGCGTCATTACTGCCTCAATTTAGCGTCATTGCCCGTCAGGCCCGTGCACTTCATGTCATCGACCTCGTTTAGTCAGTCTCTGCGTCGCCTTTGGGCGTTGGATAAATTCAGTTATAGCGTGCGGGTGTTCATCGCCCTGACCGGCAGCATGGCGCTGTGTTGGTATCTGGATGAGATGGCGCTGTTGATCCCGCTGTTCCTGGGCATCATCGCCAGCGCCCTGGCCGAGACCGATGACAGCTGGCAGGGCCGCCTCAACGCGCTGGCCGTGACGCTGGTGTGCTTCACCATCGCAGCGCTGTCGGTGGAATTGCTGTTCCCTTATCCGGTTCTGTTCATCGTTGCCCTGGCGCTGGCGAGTTTCGCCCTGACTATGCTCGGTGCGCTGGGCGAGCGCTATGGCGCGATTGCCTCGGCCACGTTGATTCTCTCGGTCTACACCATGATCGGCGTAGACCAGCGCGGTGGCGCGGTCACCGATTTCTGGCACGAACCTTTGCTGCTGGTGGCCGGTGCGGCTTGGTACGGCCTGCTCTCGGTGCTGTGGCAGGCGCTGTTTTCCAACCAGCCGGTGCAGCAAAGCCTGGCGCGGCTGTTCCGCGAGCTGGGACGCTATCTGAAGCTCAAATCATCGCTCTTCGAGCCGATCCGTCAACTGGACGTCGAAGCCCGACGCCTGGAACTGGCCCAGCAGAACGGCCGGGTCGTCGCCGCGCTTAACGCGGCGAAGGAAATCATCCTGCACCGCGTAGGCAATGGGCGACCAGGCTCGAAGGTCAGCCGCTACCTGAAGCTGTACTTCCTCGCCCAGGATATCCACGAGCGCGCCAGCTCTTCCCACTACCCCTACAACGCACTGGCCGAGGCGTTCTTTCACAGCGACGTGCTGTTCCGCTGCCAACGCCTGCTGCGCCAGCAAGGTAAAGCCTGCCAAGCGTTGGCCGAGTCGATCCAACTGCGCCAGCCATTCGTCTATGACGCCAGCTTCGCCGAGGCGCTGAATGACCTGCATGCCTCCCTCGAACACCTGCGGATTCAGAGCAACCCGGCCTGGCGCGGATTGCTGCGTTCGCTACGGGCCTTGTCGGCGAACCTTGGCACCATGGACCGCCTGCTCAGCGACGCGAGCAACCCCGACGCCCTGGCCGACGCCACCGATAGCAGCCTGCTGGATCGCTCGCCGCGCAACCTGAAGGACGTCTGGGTCCGCTTGCGCACACAGCTCACGCCCACCTCGCTGCTGTTCCGGCATGCCCTGCGCCTGCCCCTGGCGCTGAGTGTGGGTTATGCCATGGTGCATCTGATCCACCCGTCCCAAGGCTACTGGATCATTCTCACCACGCTGTTCGTGTGCCAACCCAACTACGGCGCCACCCGGCGCAAGCTCGGCCAACGGATCATCGGCACCGCCATCGGCCTGACGGTGGCCTGGGCGCTGTTCGATCTGTTTCCCAACCCGCTGGTGCAATCGTCTTTCGCCATCGCCGCCGGGGTGGTGTTCTTTACCAACCGCACGACCCGCTACACCCTGGCGACTGCCGCGATCACGATCATGGTGCTGTTCTGCTTCAACCAGGTGGGCGACGGCTATGGACTGCTGCTGCCACGCCTGTTCGATACGCTGCTGGGCAGCCTGATCGCCGGCCTTGCGGTATTCCTGTTCCTGCCGGACTGGCAAGGCCGCCGGTTGAACAAGGTGCTGGCCAACACGCTGACCTGCAACAGCATTTACCTGCGCCAGATCATGCAGCAATACGCCGCCGGCAAAAGCGATGACCTTGCCTATCGCCTGGCCCGACGCAACGCCCACAACGCCGACGCCGCATTGTCCACCACCTTGGCAAACATGCTGATGGAGCCGGGGCATTTCCGTAAGGAAGCCGATGTCGGGTTCCGCTTCCTGGTGCTGTCCCACACCCTGCTCAGCTACTTGTCAGGTCTGGGCGCCCATCGGGACACCGCATTGCCTGCAGACGTGCGCGAACACCTGATCGACGGCGCAGGGGTGAAACTGGCCGCGAGCATCGACGAAATTGCCCAGGGCCTGGCGAGCAAACAACCGATAGCGGTCCAAAGCGACGAGGAAGAAGCCTTGGCCAGTGAGCTTGAGCAGATGCCCGATGAAATCGACGAGGGTCAGCGACTGGTGCAGACGCAACTGGGGTTGATCTGCCGTCAGTTGGGGCCGCTGCGCACGTTGGCGGCGCATCTGGTCAAGGATACTAGCGAGGCTTGAGGAGTATGGTGCTCGCACCACAGCCATCGCGAGCGGGCTCGCTCCCACAGTGGACCTCAGCCGTACAAAATTTAAGTGTCCGCTCTAGATCAACTGTGGGAGCGAGCCTGCTCGCGATGGCGCCAGTCCAGGCACCGCAAGATCACATCCCGTGCGCCTTCAATAACCGCGCATAACTACCATCGGCCTTCATCGCCGCAATCTCCCGATCGAATCCCGCGACAATCTGCTCGTGCTGCGGGTTCTTCAGGCTGACCAGGATGTGCAGGCTGTTTTCACTCAGTGGCTTGGGCATGAACTCCACGGCGTTGCGCACCTTGGCCGACTCACGAGACAAGTAATAACGGGCGACGAACTCATCTTCCAGGGTCAGCTTCACCCGACCGGCAGCGAGCATGCGCACGGCCATTGCAAAGTTATGCACAGGGACTTTCTGCAATTGCTGATCCTCATCGAACGCCTTGGAGTAGGCGTATCCGCGGACCACGGCGATGGGATAGGCATGCAGCTGCTGCAAGTTCTCGTACTGGATGGGTGCGTCCTTGCGCTTGATGAAGCGCACGCGGTTGAGCAGGTACTCAGCCGAGAAACGGCCCACATGGGTACGTTCTTCGCTGTACCAGGCATTGATCAGCACGTCATAGCGCCCCTCACCGATGCCCAGCATCGCCCGGGCCCAAGGCACCTGCTCAAAGTCACTGGCATAACCGGCTCGCGCCAGAGCGGTACTGACGATATCGGTCGCCAGGCCACCATTGACCAGCGTGGTGTCGGTAAAGGGTGGCCAGCCATCTGCCACCAGACGCAACTTTTGCGCGCAGGCGTTGTGGCTCAGCAACAGCAACCCGACCAAAGCAAGAGCTCGATGCAATCGCGGCATGCCAAACATCCTTGACGGGTTCAAAGCCCGGTTTGTTTTTAGCCGAATCTCAAGAGATGTCGTCAGACATCCGGTCCTAACATTAGCTCAGTGGAACCGCTGCGCAGCGTTGAATCGAAGATTACACAAAGAAGGCCACGCCGCGACAATTCGATGATGGCATTTTGGCCTTTGTCACAGATTTTTACAGTTGTCCAAGAAAGAGACTTCCGCAGCCAGCCCGCTTAATATCGGCATCAGGTTCTTCAGGAAATTCAAAAAATGGATATCGACTGGGTCTGCAAACATCACAGTGACCTGAGCAAGGAACAGCTGTACGCCATCCTCAAATTGCGCGCCGAAGTATTCGTCGTGGAGCAGAATTGCCCCTACCTGGACGTCGACGGCCTGGACCTGGAGGGCGACACCTGCCACCTGATGGCCTGGCAGGACAATCGTCTGGTGGCTTACCTTCGCTTGCTCGATCCGCACTCGCAAAACAGTGACGTGGTCATCGGGCGCGTGGTCATCGCCCCCCAAGCACGGGGACAGGGGCTGGGCCACAAACTGATGGAACAGGGTCTCAAGCAGGCCGAGAAGCACTGGCCCGGTACATCGATCTCACTGTCGGCACAGGCGCATCTGCAGGGGTATTACTCGCGGTATGGGTTTGGAGTGGTGGGTATCGAGTACATGGAAGACGGGATTCCACACATTGGCATGCACCGGCCTTGATGCCCTCTTCGCGAGCAGGCTCGCGATAACGCCTCCCCAGAAGCCGCCAATGTTCAGGGATACTCCAACACCGCTTTAATGCGCGGCAAATTCCCCTCGATCCAGCGCCGATCAATCGCCCCCCAATCACGGATCCGATAATGCCCGGCATGGTTACGGGCGCCCTCTAGCTGCTCGAATTCACACACGATATCCAGGTCCGCCAGCGCTGCCACGGTGTCCTGGGCGGTGCGTCGCGGCATGCCGGTGACTTCGGTGAGCGAGGGAATGTTGCTGGCCACGCCGCTATCAATCAGGTAAGCCACATACAAACGACGATAGAAGCTGCTTTTGGTCTTGCTGACGTCCATTCGGTCATTCCTTGGGGGGTTGCAGATCGCGCCAGGTCAGGTACACCCGCAAGTCGAATTCCAACTGGTGATACCCCGGCAGCATGTGCTCGCAGAGTTGGTAGAACGCTTTGTTGTGGTCCGACTCCTTGAAGTGGGCCAGTTCGTGCACCACGATCATTTTCAAAAACTCAGGTGCCGCGTCCTTGAACAGCGCAGCGATACGAATTTCTTTCTTGGCCTTGAGCTTGCCGCCCTGCACCCGTGAAATGGCAGTGTGCAAGCCCAGGGCGCGGTGAGTCAGGTCCAGACGATTGTCGAACAGCACCTTGTCGATAGCGGGCGCGTTACGCAGGTATTGTTGCTTGAGATCCAGCGCATAACCGTACAGGGCCTTGTCGCTCTGGACCGAATGCCGGTCGGGATAGCGCTGCTGCAAGTAGTCGCCCAGCCGATCCTGGGCAATCAGTTGCTGCACTTGGGCTTGCAGGGCGGCGGGGTAAGCCTGGAGGTATTTGAGCGCGATCATCGGCGGCAACACAGTCACAAAAGCCGCCAGTGTAGCGAATTCAGACCTGCATCGCGCTCCAGTCAAATGGCCGGGCAAAGGCATCGGTGTCTTCGGCCATCAAGGGCCGCGCTACCAGGAACCCCTGCACATATTCGCAGCCGTGGGCCTTGAGCCACTTATATTGCTCAGGCGTCTCTACGCCCTCGGCGATCACCCGCAACCCCAATTGCTTGCACAAATCGATGACCGACGCCGCCAGTGCCGCATCCCGGGGCGAATCCGGCAGACGGGCGATCAGGTGTCGATCAAGCTTGAGGGTATCGAGTTCCAGGTCGCGCAGGTGCGCCAGCGAGCAAGGCCCGGAACCGAAATCATCCAACGCCACTCGCACCCCGAGGTTATGCAGCAACCGCAGTTGTTTATGGGTTTCGTCGGGGTTGCGCATCAGTGCATCTTCAGTCACCTCGACCTCAAGTTGCCGCGGTTTGAGGGCATGTCGCTCCAGGACCTGGCGCAATTCGGTCACCAGATTGGGCAAACCGAACTGGGTGCTGCTCAGGCTCACCCCCAGTACCAGATCATCAGCGAACAAGCGCTCCCAGACTTTACGCTGGGCCGCGCTGCGATGATAAATCCAGCTCCCCAGCCGACTGATCAACCGGGCCTCTTCCAGTAATGGCAGGAACAACCCCGGCGGCACATCACCGACGCTGGGGTGCTGCCAGCGCAACAGCGCCTCGAAGCCACGGATGCGCCCGTCGCCCACCCCCACCTGGGGCTGGTAGACCATATTGAAATCGCGGTTTTCGATGGCCGAGCGCACACTTTCTTCGAGCATCAGCCGTGAACGGGCTCGACCGTTCATTTCGTGATCGTAAAACCGGTATTGCTGACGGCCAGCGCGCTTGGCCTCGTACATGGCGATGTCGGACGCGCGCAGCAGACCGTCGAGATTGGCGCCGCAGTCGGGGTAGGTCGCGATGCCGATGCTGGCCCCCAGCGCTACATCCATGCCCTCGATCTGTTGGCAGATAGACACTCGTTCGATGAGTTTCTCGGCAATCTTGGCCGCTTGCTCGGGCACTTCCAGATCCAGCAGGGCGGTGAACTCATCGCCGCCCAGACGCGCCAGAATGTCGAACGGGCGCAGGCACGCCTTCAGTTGTTCCGACACCCAGCGCAACACGCGATCACCGGCATCATGGCCCAACGAATCATTGACCCGTTTGAAGCCATCAAGATCCAGGTACAGCAGCACCCAGTTGCTTTCCAGCCGCTCGCTGCGCATCAGCAGGTTTTCGGCTGTCTGATAAAACCCCCTGCGGTTGAGCAGACCGGTCAGCGGGTCAGTGACGGCCTGGTATTCGAGTTGCTGGTGCAAGTGACGCACCACCGACATGTCTTGAAGCGTTACCACCATGGCCTTCTGCTCCGCAGGCAGGGGCGCACAAGACAAGGCCACCGACACCTGCTGGCCGGGCGCGGTGCGCAAGACCGCATCGTGCAGGCGCCAGGTCTGCCCCCGGCAGTAGGCGACATGGATATCGGAGCCGGCCCACTCGGGGATGTGGGGTTTTTGCAGGAAATCCAGGAGCGGCATTCCCTGCAACTGCTCGGCGGTGGCATTAAGCAGGCGACAGGTAGACGGATTGGCGAAGCGAATACACCCGCTTTCGTCCACCACGAGGATGCCTTCGGCGGCGTTATCCAGCACCGAGGCGTTGAAAGCCCTGGCGGCTTCCAGATCCTGGCTCAGGCGCTGCAAGGCCCGGCGATTGCGCTGGTGTTCGAGCAGGGCATGAACCTTGGGCTTGAGAATCTGCGGATCGAATGGTTTGAACAGGTAATCCACGGCGCCGCTGGCGTAGCCCTTGATCACCGCATCCTGGGATTGCTCGTTAGCGGTCAGGAAAATGATCGGGGTCAGCCGTGTCCGCTGGCTGCCGCGCATCAGACGCGCCACTTCAAAACCGTCCATGTCGGGCATCTGCACATCCAGCAGGACCAGATCGATGTCATGTTCGAGTAGAAGGTTAAGGGCTTCGACACCCGAGGACGCGGTCATCACCTTCCAGTCCTGACGCTGCAACAACGCTCGCATGCTGAGCAGGTTTTCAGGGTAATCATCAACTATCAAAAGGACGGAACTGTCTTCGCCAAGCGGTGGTTGCACGCATTCCATGCTGCTTCTCTTATCGGGCGTCACGTCCGTCTTGCCGTAGCAAGGCGGACAAATACTGTGATCTCACTCTAGACCGTGATTCTGAAAAGCAGTAGGTGTCATCCCGCCATCATCCAGACAAAGCCCAAAATAGCCGACTAACGGTCACCCACCTCGGGCACAAAACCTGCAATGACACCTTCGACGGACAATTGACGTCAATCATCCGCTGGGCGGTCATTAAAAAATTTCTCCCTGCGTGATTAACACGCCCAAAAGCTTGAGCTAGAGCCTCTGGCTGGGCGTTCAGCATTTTCACTCCGTTACGTAGGATCCGACCATGATTGATCTCGCCACCTGGAACCTGAGCATCCCCGAAGGCAGCCCACCAACGACCATCGAAACCTCTCAACTGGTGCAGGGGTTCCAGAACCAATATTTCCACGCCGACTCCGGTACGGTGTTTTTCTGGGCACCGGTCACCGGCGCCAAGACTGCCAACGCGATTTACCCACGCAGCGAACTGCGGGAAACCTATAGCAACGGTACCCAGCGCAACTGGTTGTACTCAGCGGCTGATAACAAGCTGGCCGCCACGCTGACCGTCAACCAAGTCCCCAGCACTGGCAAGCTCGTCATTGGTCAGATCCACGCCAAAGACAGCACCAGCCCCATGGTGAAACTGGAGTACCAGTACAAAACCTACAGCTCCACCGGCAACATCGTCGCCAAAGTGCGCATGCGTCCCGACGACGAATCGGGCCAGGTCATCACCATCGCCACAGGCATAAAGCTCAATCAGTCCTTCTCTTACCTGATCCACCTAAGCCCCGCCGGTGTCCTGACCATCAATGGTGCGGGTTACCAGTGGAGCTCCCCCATCAGCTCCACTTGGAGCGACAAGCCGCTGTACTTCAAGGCGGGCGTGTACGTGCAGGACAACACCGGTTATCCCACCGAAGGCGGGACCGTGACGTTCAGCCTGCTGGATATCGATCACATCTAGACGCTTTGCATGGCGCCATGGCAGCAACGCAGCGCTGCCCACCCTGGCGACCCCATCAATGCGAAATAGTTCAGGGCAAATTCGAACTGCCGACTAACGGTTCCCCATCCAGGCACAGATGCTGCAAAAGATCCATTCGACGGACAATTGACGTCAAACATCCGCCGGATGGTTATCCAAAAAACTCCTTCCTGCGTGATCAACACACCCCAAATGCTTGGAGTAGAGCCTCCCGCTTTGGTCCTCAGCACTTTTACGCCCGTTACGCAGGATCCGACCATGATCGATCTCAGCACTTGGAACTTGAGCATCCCCGAAGGCAGCCCCGCCATCACCATCGAAACACCGCGGCTAGCCCAGGGCTTCAAGGACGACTATTTCCACTCCGACACCGGCACGCTGTTCTTCTGGGCGCCGGTGACCGGCACCAAGACTGCAAACGCCATTTACCCGCGCAGCGAACTGCGGGAAACCTACAGCGACGGCACCCTTCGCAACTGGCTCTACTCAGCGGCAGACAACAAGCTGCGCGCCACCTTGACCGTCAACCAGGTGCCCAGCACCGGCAAGATCGTGATCGGCCAGATCCACGCCAAAGACAGCACCCGGCCCATGGTGAAACTGGAATACCAATACAAGGCCTACAGCTCCACCGGCAACATCGTCGCGAAGGTCCGACTGCGCCCCGACGACGAATCGGGCCAGGTCATCACCATCGCCACGGGCGTGCAACTTGATCGCAGGTTTTCCTACCAGATTCACCTCAGTCCGAAGGGCGCGCTGGGCATCAGCGCGGCGGGTTACAACTGGAGAACCACGGTAAGCCCGGACTGGAAGGACAAGCCGTTGTATTTCAAAGCCGGCGTCTACGTGCAGGACAACACCGGCTACACCACTGAAGGTGGAAAAGTGACGTTCAGCATGCTGGAAATTCATCACACCGTTCTATAAGCGTATTTCCCCTGGCATACCGCAGCATGGACGCTGCTCCCTGCGAACGTGACCCACATCGACGCCGATGCCATAGCGCCATCGTTCAAAAAAAATTCGAATTGCCCGACTAACGGTCGTCGTCCTCGGGCACCAAAGCGGCAAACACCACTCTGACGGACAGTTGACGCCAACCCCCCGCCGGAAGGATATGAAAATTCGATCCCCCCGCGTTTCTCGGGACGCGTCATAAAGCGCTGGCTAGAGCCTCCGGCTGGATCTTGCAACATATTCATTCCGTAGAAAGGGCCCGCACATGGTCGATCTTGCAACCTGGAACTTGAGCATCCCCGAGGGAAGCCCACCCAAAACCATCGAAACCCCTCGACTGGTGGACGGTTTCAAGAACAAATACTTCAACTCTGAAGGCAGCACGGTGTATTTCTGGTCACCGGTCACCGGCACCAAGACTGAAAACGCGATCTACCCGCGCAGCGAATTGCGCGAGACCTACAAAAACGGCACCTTGCGCAACTGGCTATACCCCGACGCCGACAACAAATTGAGTGCGACCCTGGTGGTCAACCAGGTACCCAGCACCGGCAAGATCGTGATCGGTCAGATTCATGCCAAGGACAGCAGCAAACCCATGGTGAAGCTGGAATACCAGTACAAGGACGACAGCAAGACCGGCAACATCGTCGCCAAAGTGCGCATGCGCCCCGATGACGACGAGGGCCGGGTCATCACCGTCGCCTCGGGTGTAAAACTCAATCAGTCTTTCTCTTATCGGCTCCATCTTGATCGTACCGGCGACCTGGGTATCACCGCGGCGGGTCGTAGCTGGTACACCACCATGAGCGCCAAATGGAAGGTCAAGCCGCTGTATTTCAAGGCTGGCGTGTATGTGCAGGACAATACGGGCTACACCAGCGAAGGAGGGAAAGTGACGTTCAGCAAGCTGGATATCGATCACAACACCTGAGATTTTCAGCTCCGAAAATCTCGTAGGAATTTACCTTTGTGGCGAGGGGATTTATCCCCGCTGGGCTGCGCAGCAGCCCCCTCCTTTCGTCAGACCAACCGCATGCGCCGGTTTTGCAGCGGCTGCGCGCCCGAGCGGGAGCAAGCTCCCTCGCCACGTGGGCGCGGTGCGTCCTACAGGTCGATTTTGGGCTCGAAAATCTCCTCTATAGTTCGGGCTCGTCTGCTGGCTTTGGTCAGCGGGGCACGGGTTTCGCAGCCCACTGACAGAACAGAGACTTTGCACCGTCAAATGAAAATTCAGGCAAACTCGCCTGCGTTCATTTTATGGCGGTTGCGCGCGGGAGACCTTCGGGTCTGCCGGGTTTGGTCTCTATCTCGGTCTGCGAACCCGCGCGCAACTGCCACCCATTTGTTTCGCAGCAAGAAGGTGGCAATTAATTTTTATTAATAGAGCCCAAACCTTATGACGACGACTCAATCACTCAGCCGCTTCACCCCGCTCACTCCAATCGCCACCACCCAACCCATCCTGTTCATCGACAGCACTGCCCCACTGACTGAACTCCACGCCTGCGCCAGTGAACGCCTGCACGCTACCCTTGATTACCTGTCGCTCATGGCCTGCGCCACCCTGCGCGATTCGGCCGCCAGCGACCTCAATACCCTCACCAATGTCGCCCGGATCCTGGTTCAGGATGTCACCGATGTGTTTGGCGTCATTGAACAACGCGGCCTCGAAGACCAATAAAGCCCTCCCGGCGGGAGATGATCCCCTGTGGGAGCGAGCTTGCTCGCGATAGCGCTGGGTCAGCAGCATGGATGGCGACTGACACAGCGCTATCAGGATCTGTGTGTATATCCATTTCTTTGGTAACGGCTACTTAGGGTTCCGCCCTTACGGCGGGTCACTTTTGAAGAGCGCAAAAGTAACCAAAACGCTCCTGCCCCACCACTCGGTGCCTCGCCTAGGCTCGGCATGCCCGAACGCAGGCATTGCTCCGTGGGCCCGCCGCGAAGGGCCATCCATGGCCCAGCGCGGCTACCTCGGCATCCATGCCGAGGTGCCCACTACGCAACATCTGCGTTCGGCCAGCGTGGTTAACGGGGCGCCGAGATCAACGTCCACCGCGAGGCGGCCTTATAGCCGACCTGTTTCTCCCGGTAGTACTCCGATCCAATTGTGGGAGCGAGCCTGCTCGCGATGACGACAGCACATTCAACATCTTCATCGACTATGACACTGCCTTCGCGAGCAAGCCCGCTCCCACAGGAGAAACGCGATCTCCCTAAACAAGGCCGGCTATCAGGCCGCCTCGCTTTTGATTTTGATCTATGGGCCCCGTTAACCACGCTGGCCGAACGTAGGTATTGTGGAGTGGGCATCCCGGCATGGATGCCGGGATAGCCGCGCTGGGCCATGGATGGCCCTTCGCGGCGGGCCCACGGAGCAATGCCTGCGTTCGGGCATGCCGAGCCTAGGCGAGGCACCGAGTGGTGGGGCAAGACCTTTTGGTTACTTTTGGGGCGTTTGCCAAAAGTGACCCGCCGTAAGGGCGGAACCATAAGCAGCCGTTACCCAAAAAACGGATATACACACAAATCCCACACATAAAAAAACCCGCATCACTGCGGGTTTTCTCACAACCACAACGCTGAAGCCTTAGTTAACCTTAGCGTTCAACTCACCCTTCAAATACCGCTGATACATCGCTTCCAAAGAGATCGGCTTGATCTTCGAAGCATTACCCGCAGTACCGAAAGCTTCGTAACGCGCAATACACACATCACGCATCGCCGTCACGGTCGCACCGAAGAACTTACGCGGATCAAATTCGCTCGGATTGGTCGCCATCAAACGACGCATGGCACCGGTAGAGGCCAGGCGCAGGTCGGTGTCGATGTTGACCTTGCGCACGCCGTACTTGATACCTTCGACGATTTCTTCAACCGGCACGCCGTAGGTTTCTTTGATGTCGCCGCCGTACTGGTTGATGATCGCCAGCCACTCTTGCGGAACCGAGGAAGAACCGTGCATCACCAGGTGAGTGTTGGGGATGCGTTTGTGGATTTCCTTGATGCGGTCAATGGCCAGCACGTCGCCGGTAGGCGGCTTGGTGAACTTGTAGGCGCCGTGGCTGGTGCCGATGGCGATGGCCAGGGCGTCGACCTGGGTCTTCTTGACGAAGTCCGCGGCTTCTTCCGGGTCGGTCAGCATCTGGCTGTGGTCCAGCACGCCCTCGGCGCCGATGCCGTCTTCTTCACCGGCCATGCCGGTTTCCAGCGAGCCCAGGCAACCCAGTTCGCCTTCCACCGACACGCCGCAGGCATGGGCCATGGCGACGGTCTGTTGGGTGACACGCACGTTGTATTCGTAGTCGGTCGGGGTCTTGCCGTCTTCGCCCAGGGAGCCATCCATCATGACCGAGCTGAAGCCCAGTTGGATGGAGCGCTGGCAGACGTCAGGGCTGGTGCCGTGGTCCTGGTGCATGCACACCGGGATGTGCGGGAATTCTTCGATGGCAGCCAGGATCAGGTGACGCAGGAATGGCGCGCCGGCGTATTTGCGGGCGCCGGCCGAAGCCTGGACGATCACCGGGGAGTCAGTCTTGTCAGCGGCTTCCATGATGGCGCGCATCTGCTCAAGGTTGTTGACGTTAAAGGCTGGGACGCCGTAGCCGAACTCGGCTGCGTGGTCCAGCATCTGACGCATGCTGATAAGTGCCATTAGTGTGTCTCTCCCGGTCGAGGGTCGTTAATCGTGCCAGCCTGCCGGAGCGGCGGCGGCTATTCAAGTCATTGCAGGTCGGGGGTGGGTCCGCCCTGTGTGTTCGGTGAAACAAAATCTCGAAACTATAAGAGGCCCCTGTGGGAGCGAGCCTGCTCGCGATGAGGGCCCGACAGTCAACATCACTGATGCCTGATACATCGCTATCGCGAGCAGGCTCGCTCCCACATTGGATCTCTATTGAATCAGTCAGCCTTGCAGCCCCGGCCAATCAAGTCATTGGTGGCGACCCAGTAAACCAGGCCTTCCTCACCTTTGACGTGAAACGCCAGCATGTCGTCGCTGTACAGCGTACCCGATGCGCCCGGCTCTTCCTTCAGGTGATAGACCTGCTCGGCACCGCCGAGGCGAACGTCGACTTCCTTGCGGGTGTCATCGGTATAGCGCCACAGCACCTTGGCCTGACTGTCACAGGTCCAGGTTGTCCAGCCCTCTACGACAGGCTCGGACGAACGAAACCGATCCAGCTGCGCACAACCGGCCAGCATTGCCAGCGCCACAACGGCGATAAAGCCTTTCATCCGTGTTCCTCGACTGACGACCCGTGCCGCCAGCCATGAGTTAAAGAGTCTGACCCGTCAAGGACAACCATGTTCCTTGGCCGGGTTTTGCGTCTCATATTTATCCAGGCCATCCGGCCCCGAACGCTTGTTCAGCACCGGATTGGTCTCGGCCTGCCAGTCGGCCTGGTAACAGCCGCCTTCAGGCGTTGGCGTCCCGGTTTCCGGAGCCGTGGCCTTTGGGCTGCTCGAACAGGCCACTAACAGCGTCGTCGTCAACAGCAACGTGAACGTCTTGACCATCACAACACTCCTTTGCCTGGTCAACGAAACCTCAGGCCTTGGCCCGGCTTTCCAGGACTTCCACGGCTGGCAGTACTTTGCCTTCGACGAATTCGAGGAACGCACCGCCGCCGGTAGAAATGTAGGAGATCTGCTCGGCCACGCCATATTTATCGATCGCCGCCAGGGTGTCGCCGCCGCCAGCGATGGAGAAAGCGTCACTCTCGGCGATGGCCTGGGCCAGCACTTTGGTGCCGTTGCCAAACTGGTCGAACTCGAACACGCCGACCGGACCGTTCCACAGGATAGTCTTGGAAGATTTCAACAGTTCGGCGAAATTGGCTGCGGTTTGCGGGCCAATGTCGAGGATCATGTCGTCTTCGGCCACGTCAGCGATCAGCTTGACGGTGGCGGTGGCGCCTTCGGCAAATTCCTTGGCAACCACCACGTCCACCGGCAACGGCACGCTGACCTTGGCGGCGATTTCCCGGGCGGTGTCCAGCAGGTCCGGCTCGTACAGGGATTTGCCGACCGGGTGACCGGCCGCAGCAAGGAAGGTGTTGGCAATGCCGCCGCCGACGATCAACTGGTTGCACACCTGGCTCAGGCTGTTAAGCACGTCGAGCTTGGTGGAGACCTTGGAGCCGGCAACAATGGCAGCCATCGGCTGGGCCGGGGAGCCCAGGGCCTTGCCCAGTGCGTCCAGTTCGGCGGCCAGCAGCGGGCCAGCAGCGGCCACTTTGGCGAACTTCGCCACGCCGTGGGTCGAACCCTCGGCGCGGTGGGCGGTGCCGAACGCGTCCATCACAAACACGTCGCACAGGGCTGCATACTGCTTGGCCAGTTCGTCAGCGTTCTTTTTCTCGCCTTTATTGAAGCGCACGTTTTCGAACAGCACGACATCGCCGGCCTTCACGTCCACACCGCCCAGGTAGTCAGCCACCAGCGGTACGTCGCGGCCCAAGGCTTTGCTCAGGTAATCGGCGACCGGCTTGAGGCTGTTTTCCGCCGAGAACTCGCCTTCGGTCGGACGGCCCAGGTGGGAGCAGACCATCACGGCCGCGCCTTTTTCCAGGGCCAGCTTGATGGTCGGCAGCGAAGCCAGGATACGCGCGTCGCTGGTGACAACACCGTCCTTGACGGGGACGTTGAGGTCTTCGCGGATCAGTACGCGCTTACCTTGCAGATCGAGGTCGGACATCTTCAACACGGTCATGGGTCGCAATTCCTGGGTAACTGTTTAGAGAGCAGGTTTTTTAGAAGCGGTTTGCAGGTAATGCTCGGCAACGTCCAGCATTCGGTTGGCAAACCCCCATTCGTTGTCGAACCAAGCCAGGATGTTCACAAGCCGTGGCCCGGAAACCCGGGTCTGGCTGGCATCGACGATGGCCGAATGTGGGTCATGGTTAAAATCACAGCTGGCATGGGGCAACTCGGTGTAAGCCAGAAGGCCTTTGAGCGGACCGCTGGTGGCGGCTTCGCGCAAGATCCGGTTGACCTCGGTGGCGTCGGTATCGCTCACGGTCTGCATCGTAATGTCGAGGCAGGACACGTTGACCGTCGGCACCCGCACGGCTTTGGCCTGAATTCGCCCCGCAAGTTCCGGCAGCAGCCGTTCAATGCCGCGCGCCAGACCAGTGGACACCGGAATCACCGACTGGAACGCCGAACGGGTCCGCCGCAAGTCTTCATGGTGATAGGCGTCGATCACAGGTTGATCGTTCATCGCCGAGTGAATGGTGGTGATCGACACGTATTCCAGGCCAATGGCCTGGTCCAGCAGGCGCAATAGCGGCACGCCGCAGTTGGTGGTGCAGGACGCGTTGGACACCAACAGCTCGTCGCCGCTCAGGCAATCCTGGTTCACGCCGTAGACAATGGTCGCGTCGACATCCGCTTCGCTGGCCATCGGCTGGGAGAACAACACCCGCGGAGCGCCGGCCGCGATGAAGCGCTGGCCATCTTCACGGGTGTTGTAGGCGCCCGAGCATTCAAGCACCAGGTCGACACCCAAGGATGCCCAATCGATACCTTCGGGAGTGGCACTGCGCAGGACTTTCACGCAATCGCCATTAATGTGCAGACAATCGCCCTCGACCCGCACCTCGCCCGGAAACCGGCCGTGGGTGGAGTCAAAGCGTGTCAGGTATTCGATGCTGGCCATGTCGGCCAGATCGTTGATCGCCACAATCTCGAACCCGGCCCTGGCCCCTCGCTCGAACAACGCACGCAAGACGCAACGACCAATCCGGCCGTAGCCGTTGAGTGCAACTTTGTAGGGACGCGGTTGGGGCATGGGGTTCTCTGACTTGGGTGAATCCATCAAGGCAGCGTTGCCTGAGCCATCGCCATCGCGAGCAAGCTCGCTCCCACAGGGTCGGTGGAGATCCTTGTGGGAGCGAGCTTGCTCGCGATGGCGTCAGCCCGGACGACGCGACTTCGGATCAGTCTTCCAACAGCTCTTCAGCCTGACCCAGGATGTTTTCCAGGGTAAAGCCGAACTCCTCGAACAACGCCGGCGCAGGCGCCGATTCGCCGTAGGTGGTCATGCCGATCACACGACCTTCCAGGCCGACGTACTTGTACCAGTAATCGGCGTGAGCGGCTTCGATGGCAATCCGGGCGCTGACTTGCAACGGCAATACCGCTTGCTTATAGCCGGCGTCCTGGGCATCGAACACGCTGGTGCACGGCATGGACACCACACGTACGTTGCGGCCCTGCGCGGTTAGTTTGTCGTAGGCCTGGACGGCCAGGCCGACTTCGGAGCCGGTGGCGATCAGGATCAGTTCAGGCTCGCCAATGCAGTCCTTGAGCACGTAGCCACCGCGGGTGATGTCGCCGATCTGGTCGGCATCGCGGTTCTGGTGCTGCAGGTTCTGGCGGGAGAAGATCAGCGCCGATGGACCGTCGTTACGCTCGATGGCGTATTTCCAGGCCACTGCCGATTCCACGGCGTCACATGGGCGCCAGGTGTCCAGGTTCGGCGTGCAGCGCAGGCTTGCCAGTTGCTCGATCGGCTGGTGAGTCGGGCCGTCTTCGCCCAGGCCGATGGAGTCGTGGGTGAACACATAAAGCACGCGCTTCTTCATCAGGGCCGACATGCGCACTGCGTTGCGGGCGTATTCCATGAACATCAGGAAGGTAGCGCCGTAAGGCACCAGGCCGCCGTGCAGAGCCACACCGTTCATGATCGCGCTCATGCCGAACTCACGAACACCGTAGTACATGTAGTTGCCGCTGGCATCTTCGGCGCTGACGCCTTTGCAGCCCTTCCACAAGGTCAGGTTGGAACCGGCCAGGTCGGCCGAACCGCCGAGCAGCTCCGGCAGCAGCGGGCCAAAAGCGTTGAGGGTGTTCTGGCTGGCCTTGCGGCTGGCAATGGTTTCGCCTTTGGCGGCGACTTCCGCGATGTAAGCCGAGGCTTTTTCAGCGAAATCGGCAGGCAGCTCGCCGCTGAGGCGACGCACCAGTTCATTGGCCAGCTCAGGGCATTGCGCGGAGTAGGCGGCAAAGCGCTGGTCCCACTCGGCTTCGGCGGCACGACCTTTTTCCTTGGCGTCCCACTCGGCATAAATGTCGGCCGGGATTTCGAACGGACCGTGTTCCCACTTCAACGCAGCGCGGGTCAGGGCGATTTCCTCGGCACCCAGTGGCGCGCCGTGGCAGTCTTCCTTGCCTTGTTTGTTGGGCGAACCGAAACCAATGGTGGTCTTGCAGCAGATCAGGGTCGGCTGGGCGCTCTTGCGCGCCGTCTCGATGGCGGTCTTGATTTCTTCCGGGTCGTGGCCGTCGACATTGCGGATGACCAGCCAGTTGTAGGCTTCGAAACGCTTGGGGGTGTCGTCGGTGAACCAGCCTTCGACTTCGCCGTCGATGGAAATGCCGTTGTCATCGTAGAAAGCGATCAGCTTGTTCAGGCCCAAGGTGCCGGCCAGGGAGGCGACTTCGTGGGAAATGCCTTCCATCATGCAGCCATCACCCAGGAACACGTAGGTGTGGTGATCGACAACGTTATGGCCTGGGCGATTGAACTGCGCCGCCAGGACTTTTTCCGCCAGGGCAAAGCCCACGGCGTTGGCCAGGCCCTGGCCCAGTGGACCGGTGGTGGTTTCCACGCCTGGGGTGTAGCCATATTCCGGGTGGCCCGGAGTGCGGCTGTGCAACTGGCGGAAATTCTTCAGGTCATCGATCGACAGGTCATAACCGGTCAGGTGCAGCAACGAATAGATCAACATCGAGCCGTGGCCGTTGGACATCACGAAGCGGTCACGGTCGGCAAACGACGGGTTGCTCGGGCTGTGCTTGAGGTAGTCGCGCCAAAGCACCTCGGCGATATCCGCCATACCCATAGGGGCACCGGGATGGCCGCTGTTGGCTTTTTGCACGGCATCCATGCTGAGTGCACGGATGGCATTGGCACGCTCACGACGGCTGGGCATCGCTGATCTCCTGGGTTTTGAATTGTGAAACTGAAAAAAGGCGAGCATTTTCCCTCACCCACCCGCCCCGGGGCAATGACAGATAGTCATCCAGAGGCTTTTTTCCGGTGGATAAAGTCGCATTCGCCAGGTGAAACCTTTCCGCTGAAGGTTTGTAGAGTCAAGCACGCCTTGGGAAGTGCCATTTATCGAGCAATATCAAAACTTTTTGATATTGACCTTGCGGTGATCCATACCCCTCACTAGACTGCCGCCCTATGAATTTACGCGTGCCTTCCATTCGCCATGACGATTGCGATGAGCTGGCGGCCCTTTGCAAGGCCGGCGGCGATCCGCTGCGGCTCAATGTATTGCGCGCCTTGGCCAACGATTCGTTCGGCGTGCTGGAACTGGCGCAGATCTTCGGCATCGGTCAATCCGGCATGAGCCACCACCTCAAGGTCCTGGCCCAGGCGGACCTGGTGGCGACCCGTCGTGAAGGCAATGCGATTTTTTACCGCCGCGCCCTGCCCCATACCGATCTGCTGGGCGGCAAGCTGCATGCCGCGTTGCTCGAAGAGGTGGATGAACTGGACCTGCCGACAGACGTGCAGGCCCGCATCGCCCAGGTACACGGGCAGCGAGCCGCTGCCAGCCAGGATTTTTTCGCCCGGGTGGCCGAGAAGTTTCGCGCCCAGCAGGACCTGATTGCCGGGTTGCCGCAGTACCGTGAAAGCGTCGTGGCGCTGCTCGACAAACTGGGCTTCGAGCCCACCGCCACGGCCATTGAAGTCGGCCCCGGCGACGGTGCGTTTCTGCCGGAGCTGGCGCGGCGTTTCAGCCAAGTGACGGCGCTGGACAACAGCCCGGCCATGCTCGAGCTGGCACGCCAGGTGTGCGAACGTGAAACACTGGCTAATGTCAGCCTGCAACTGGCCGATGCCTTGAATGGTGTGAGCCTGCAGGCCGATTGTGTTGTATTGAACATGGTGCTTCACCATTTCGCCGCGCCGGCCGATGCGCTCAAGCACATGGCCGACTTGCTGCAACCGGGCGGTAGCCTGTTAGTGACAGAGTTATGCAGCCACAACCAGAGTTGGGCCAAGGAGGCCTGCGGTGATCTCTGGCTGGGGTTTGAACAGGACGATCTGGCCCGTTGGGCCACCGCTGCGGGCCTCGTGCCCGGGGAAAGCCTCTATGTGGGCTTACGTAATGGTTTCCAGATCCAGGTCCGCCATTTTCAGCGACCGGCTGGCGACACTCACCATCGGTAACTTGTAGGAAAACATCGAGATGAGCGAATACTCCCTTTTCACCTCCGAGTCCGTGTCTGAAGGGCATCCGGACAAAATCGCCGACCAGATTTCTGATGCGGTGCTGGACGCCATCATTGCTGAAGACAAGTTCGCCCGCGTGGCGTGCGAAACTCTGGTGAAAACGGGCGTGGCGATCATCGCTGGCGAAGTCACCACTTCAGCCTGGGTCGACCTGGAACAGATCGTCCGTGACGTCATCCTGGGCATTGGCTACAACAGCTCCGACGTCGGCTTCGATGGCGCGACCTGCGGCGTGATGAACATCATCGGCAAGCAGTCCCCCGACATCAACCAGGGTGTTGACCGCGCCAAGCCTGAAGACCAGGGTGCCGGCGACCAGGGCCTGATGTTCGGCTACGCCAGCAACGAGACCGACGTGCTGATGCCAGCACCGATCACCTTCTCGCACCAGTTGGTTCAACGCCAGGCTGAAGCCCGTAAATCCGGCCTGCTGCCTTGGCTGCGCCCGGATGCCAAGTCTCAGGTGACTTGCCGTTACGAAGGCGGCAAGGTTGTCGGTATCGATGCCGTCGTACTGTCGACCCAGCACAACCCCGAAGTGTCCTATAAAGACCTGCGTGAAGGCGTGATGGAGCTGATCGTCAAGCACGTACTGCCTGCCGAGCTGCTGTCCAAGGACACCCAGTTCCACATCAACCCGACCGGCCAGTTCATCATCGGTGGCCCGGTAGGCGACTGTGGCCTGACCGGCCGCAAGATCATCGTCGACAGCTACGGCGGCATGGCCCGTCACGGCGGTGGCGCGTTCTCCGGCAAGGATCCATCGAAGGTCGACCGTTCGGCAGCCTATGCCGGTCGTTATGTGGCCAAGAACATCGTGGCCGCCGGCCTGGCCGAGCGCTGCGAGATCCAGGTTTCCTATGCCATCGGCGTTGCTCAGCCTACCTCGATCTCGCTGAACACCTTCGGCACCGGCAAGATCGGCGATGACAAGATCATCAAGCTGGTTCGTGAAGTGTTCGACCTGCGTCCGTACGCCATCACCACCATGCTCGACCTGCTGCACCCGATGTACCAGGACACCGCCGCCTACGGCCACTTCGGCCGCACGCCGCAAACCAAGACGGTCGGTGACGACACCTTCACCACCTTCACCTGGGAAAAAACCGACCGCGCCGACGCCCTGCGCGCGGCTGCCGGCCTGTAAAAACTGCGGGTACGAAAAGCCCCTGGCGACTGGGTCGTCAGGGGCTTTTTCATGTCCGGCCCATACCCATTCAGGGGGGGGTTAAGCCATGCAAGGATTTGTCGCTTGGGCACTTATCTGTGGGAGCAAGGGGCCATCGACTTCAGGACCGTCGCGCCACCAGCAAGAACGAAGCCGCACTGGCCAGCAGCCCCGCACACAGGCGATTGAACAGACGTTTGCCGCTCGGCCGGGCAAACAGCCGCCGCGCATAAATCCCCATGTAGCAATACAACCCGATGGCAATGCACTCCAGCGCCAGGAACAGGCCGCCCAGCACGGCGAACTGCTGGGTGACAGTGCTGGCGCGGTCGACGAACTGCGGCAGGAAGGCGGTGAACAACAGGATCGCCTTCGGGTTGCCGATCGCCACCAGAAACTCCTGGCGTGCCAGGCGGGTCACGCTCATCGAAGTGACCGCCGTTTCAGCTCCGGCTTCTGGCTGCGCCCGCCACAATTGCACGGCAAGGTAGAACAGATAAGCGGCACCCACGAACTTGATCCCCAGGAACAACAGTTCCGAGGTATGCAGCACAGCGGTCAATCCCACCGCTGCCAGGGCAATCATGAGCGCAAACGCCAGCAACCGGCCAATGCCACCGCTGCACGCCCGGACGAAGCCATAACGCGAGGCGTTGCTGATGGACAGCAGGTTATTCGGCCCCGGCGCCATGTTCAGCGCGAAGCAGGCCGGGATGAAAACAGCGAGGGTCGTCAGGTCCATAGGATGCACGCCTGGCAGAGCAGATCGAGCCCCCATTCTGCACTCGCCCCTGATGGGTTCAAGGCACAGTTGCGCAACCAAATCACCCTGCACTGTACCGCCACGACTTCGCTATCGCCCCCTGCAAAATCCGGTAACGCTCCCAGCCTCGCACCTTCTGTGACAGTGACTAGCCTTCAAGCACACCACCAAGCAAGGATGCTTCGATGCTGCCGTTATCACGCCTATTGGCCTGTTTTATATTCATCTCCTTCCCTGTCATTGCCGCGCCTTGTCCCGACTGGCCCCTCGGACGCGCCCAGGCGGAAATCACCGCCCTGCAACAGCGAATCGATTCGTGGGATGACAGCTATCACCGTCTCGGCCGATCACTGGTAGCCGATGAACTCTACGATCAATCCCGCATCCAGCTGGGCCATTGGCGCGACTGCTTTGACCTTGTGGCACCCAGTTTCCCCCTGCGTACGGCGGGCGGGAAAGAGCCACATCCGGTTGCACACACCGGCCTGGACAAACTCAAGGATGCCGCCGCGGTCAAGGCGTGGCTACAAGGCCGAGAAGACCTCTGGGTCCAACCGAAAGTCGATGGCGTGGCCGTGACTCTGATCTATCGCGGGGGGCGCCTGCATCAGGCGATCAGCCGCGGTGATGGTGTCCAGGGGCAAGACTGGACCTGGGCTGCGCACAAAATCAACGCCATCCCGCAACGGCTGAATCAGCCATTGGACCTGGTCGTTCAGGGTGAGCTGTACTGGCGGCTGATTGCCCATGTCCAGGCCAGCAACGGCAGTCTCAACGCCCGGGCGACCGTGGCGGGGCTGATGGCGCGCACGAATTTGACCGCGCAAGAAGGGGCGGACATCGGCCTGTTTGTCTGGGACTGGCCTGACGGACCGGCCACGCTGCCCGAACGGGAGGCGACCCTGCAGGCGCTGGGCTTCGCCGACACCATCGGCTACAGCCAGCCCGTTCAGGCATTGGCCGACGTCGAGCACTGGCGCAACCACTGGTATCGCACGCCCCTGCCCTTTGCCAGCGATGGCATCGTCTTGCGCCAAAGCCGCCGCCCACCGGCTGACCGCTGGCAAGCCCGGGCGCCGTTCTGGAGCGTGGCCTGGAAGTACCCCTATGCCCAGGCCCTGGCCGAGGTGCGCAACGTGCGCTTCAAGATCGGTCGTACCGGGCGCATCACGCCCGTGCTGGAACTTGAACCTGCCATGCTCGACGACCGACGAATCCGCCGCGTGAGCGTCAGCACCCTCAAACGCTGGGAGCAAATGGACATTCGTCCTGGCGACCGGGTCGCCATCAGCCTGGCCGGGCTGACCATTCCACGCCTGGACAGCGTCGTGTTGCGTAGTGTCGAGCGCCAGGACGTGAACGCCCCAGCGGCAGCCGATTATCACTTTTTAAGTTGCTGGCAGCCGACACCCGGCTGCGAAAGCCAGTTTCTGGCGCGCCTGGGCTGGCTCAGCGGCAAGCACGGGTTAGCCCTGCCCCATGTCGGCCCGGGCACCTGGGAAAAACTCCTGGCCGCCGGTCGACTCAATGGTTTGCTGGATTGGATGACCCTCGATGCCGACGAGCTTGCTAACATTGCCGGCTTCGGCGAACGCAGCAGCGCCCGCTTGCTCGACAGCCTGCACAGCGCCCGGCAACGTCCTTTTGGGCAGTGGCTCAAGGCTCTTGGCCTGCCACCCACCGGCGAGGTCCGGCTGGAAGGGCCATGGCAGGTGCTTGCCGAGCGCGACATCGAACATTGGCAAGCCGAAGCAGGTATCGGCCCGGGACGCGCCGCGCAACTGAGGGCTTTTTTTCGCGACCCACAGGTGCTGGCGTTAAGTGAAGTACTAAGGGGTGCCGGGGTCGACGGTTTTTAATCCAGGTCCCACAGTTGAACCCAAGGGGTAAACATGCGCTCCAACAGCGCATCTATACCAACCGTTCGCGAGTTTTCACGGAGTTGCTATGAATTTCCTGTCTCCTATCGCACTGCTGACACTATGCATGGCCGCCCCCCTGATGGCAGCCGAGCAAACACCGGAGCTCACCGGCTGCGCAGCCAAGCGCCAGGGCATCATCAATCAAATCGAGCTGGCGAAGTCCCGCGACAACAAAGACCAGCAAGCCGGCCTGGAAACAGCATTAAGCCAGGTCACCACCCATTGCACCGACGCGTCCCTGCGCAAGGAACGTGAAAACAAGGTTCTTGAAGCCAAGCACGAAGTCAACCAGCGTCAGGCCGATCTGGACAAAGCCATGAAAAAAGGCGACGCGCAGCGGATCAACAAACGCAAGGACAAGCTGGCGGCTTCGCGCAAAGAGTTGCAGGAAGCGGTGGATGAGTTGGATAAATAAGCGGCAAGTTTCAAGCTGCAAGCCCCAAGCTTCACACTTGCAGCTTGCAGCTAAAAACTTGCAGCTGCCCCTACTCAATAATCCCGAAACTCTTTATGGCAGGCACTGCACGCGTCCTCTACTTTCTGCACCGCAGGCCCCAGGTTGCTGGCCCTGTACGGCTGGACCTTGCTGGCGGTTACCAACTCACCGGTGGCGGCTTCAAGGCTGCGGGCCAGTTCCTGGAAACGCGCCTGTTTTTGCCAGACCTCATCCCGGGCACTGGTGTGGTCTTCTTCACGCACTTGCGGGAAATGCTTCCACGGCTCGCGGGACAGTTGATCAAGTTGCACCGCGCCCTCGGCAAAGCGCGGGCCGTCGAACGGGATGCGACCGCGCAGCATGCCACCGAGCTCTTCGTTGGTCTTGAGCATCTGCTTGAAGATCGCTTTGCGTTGGCCCAGCGGGGAATTGGGATCGACACCGCCACAGGCGGACAACATCAGGCAGGCCAGCACGGCCATGGAAAATCGTTTTACAAACATCTTGGCCTCGGAGCAGGAAACGGCGGTTAGTATCCTCGGGTCATCGGCAAAGACCAATAGCCCTATTATCAATACGGGTTGTCTGGACGCCTGGAGCGTCCGTACGACCGGCAAGGAAATCTCATGCACAGTTTCAAGACCTGGCACAAAAGCCTGGCGCTGACCCTACCGCTTATCGCGCTGTTGGCCGGTTGCAATCGCGGCGACAAAGCCGAAGAGCCCCAGACTCACGCCGTCGCTACTTATGTCAGCGCACCGTGGGAAGCCTTGCCATCGGTGTCCGACGAAGACCTGCTGGCGGGCTTTGGCTCCTGGCGCAGCGCCTGCAACCGGCTCAAAGCCGACGCGGTGTGGGGTGCCACCTGCGCGGCGGCGGCCAATGTGCCGCTGACCGCTGTAGATGTGCGCAGCTTTCTGAAGCAGAACCTGGATGTCTACGGCCTGCGCTCGGGTGACAACAGCCCCAACGGTCTGATTACTGGTTACTACGAACCGGTCTACCCCGGCAGCCTCACCCAGACTGCCAGCGCCAACATCCCGGTGTACGGGGTTCCGGAGGACATGATCATCGTGTCGCTGGACAGTATTTACCCCGAGCTCAAGGGCAAGCGCCTGCGCGGTCGCCTCGAAGGCCGAGTGCTCAAGCCCTACGACGACGCGGCCACCATCGAAACCAACGGGGTGAAGGCTCCGGTGATCGCCTGGCTGACAGACCCGATGAACCTGCAATTCCTGCAAATCCAGGGCTCGGGCCGCATTCGACTCGATGACGGCCGCCAGTTGCGCATCGGCTATGCCGACCAGAACGGCCACCCCTACCGGCCCATCGGGCGCTGGCTGGTCGAACAGGGCGAACTGAAGAAAGAAGAGGTGACCATGGGCACCATCAGTGCCTGGGCAAAAGCCAACCCGAACCGGATTCCCGAATTACTCGGCAGCAACCCCAGCTACGTGTTTTTCAACCGCAACCCCGACAGCAACGAAGGGCCGCGGGGCTCACTGAATGTGCCGCTGACCGCCGGCTACAGCGTGGCGGTGGATCGCAAGGTGATTCCTCTGGGAAGCCTGTTGTGGTTGTCCACCACCCGCCCTGACGGCAGTGCATTGAACCGCCCGGTCGCGGCTCAGGACACCGGCGGCGCAATTGCCGGCGAAGTACGGGCGGATCTGTTCTGGGGCACCGGCGAAGCAGCGGGAAACCTGGCCGGGGATATGAAACAACAGGGGCAGATCTGGATGCTGTGGCCCAAGGGCATGGCATTGCCGCAGGTGCCGCAGGTTGCCAATACGGTCACCGCCAATCCCTGAGAAGTGGGCTGACTGTACCGGCGCCATCGCGAGCAGGCTCGCTCCCACATTGGATCTAGTCGTACACAAAACATGTGTCCACTGGAGATCAACTGTGGGAGCGAGCCTGCTCGCGATGGGGACAGCACAGACAACGGGACTCAACCGCCAGGCTCAGACCGAAACGAAGAAGAAACTCAACACCAACCCTACCCCCACGAACCACACCAGCGAACGCAAGATCGCCCAGTCCGCCAGATAGCAGATGATGTACAGCAGACGACTGGTGATAAACAGCACCGCCAGCACGTTGATGGTCACAAGCTCGGCATTGCCGGCCAGGTGCGCGACAATCACGGCAGCGGCGAAAAACGGGGCGATTTCAAAGCTGTTCAGTTGCGCGGCGTATGCACGCCGGGGGGCTCCTTCGAGCGAGTCCAGAAAATCCCGAGGGTCGTGGTTGTCGCTCAACCGGTACTTTCCACCGGCCTTGGCGATCGCAATGCACAGGTAAGGCAGGAGAAAGGCAATCAAAATGCACCACAGGGCAACCGTCATGAAGCAGTTCCTTCTTTGAGTGTTATAGAAAAACAAGAATCGAGGCACTGGTCAGAATTTCATCACCAACATGCCAATCAGCACCAGCCCGCAGGCTAAGAGCCGCGGCCGGCCGAAAGGTTCTTTCAGGTAGCGCATGCCAAACAACACCACCAGGATCACGCTGATCTCCCGCAGCGCAGCCGCTTCGGCAATCGAGCCCAGTTGCATGGCCCACAGCACCAGAGCGTAGCTCAACAATACGCAAAACCCGACCGCCAGCCCCAGCCGCCACTGTTCACGCCAGAACAGCATGAACGCAGGTCGTTTGCGCACCAGCGCCAGCAACGGAAAGGGCCAGGCACTGAGCAGCGTGACCCAGGCCAGGTAATCCAGTGGCCGGGGCCAGCGCCGAAGGGCATGGCCGTCAATAAAGGTGTAGCAGCCGATGCACAGGCCGATCAGCGCCACCACCGGTAGCATCGACCAGGGCAACCGTTCGCCACCACCGCCCTGCCACAACAGGCACAGCATGCCGAACGGGATCAGCAAGATGCCGATGATCTGATGGGTTGTCAGCACTTCTCCGGCGAAGATCAACGTCAAAGCCAGCACCACCAATGGCGACAGACCACGCATCAGCGGATAGACCAGCCCCAGGTCACCCACCCGATACGCCTGAATCAACAGATAGCGGTACAACAGCTCGAATGCCGCCGACGCCAGGATCCACGGCCAGATCTCCAGCGGTGGCAACGCCACAAAGCCCAGCACCAGCACCACGAACAGCAACGCGACGCTGTCCATGCACGCCACCACCAGCAAACGCTCGCCACTGAACTTGATCAGCGTATTCCATGCCGCATGCAACAGCGCGGCGACCAATACCAAGGCCGTTGCCAGCACAGCAAGCTCCTTATTGCGTCCAGAGAATTGATTCGCCATCCATCAGCGCCCGTTTATACTGCAAACGACCACGCCGCACTCAGTTGCGCATAAACCAATTCCAATAATTTTGCTGCTGCCCCGTTTCATCCGAACCGGCGCATCGGCATGCGTATGCCTGATCAGAGCGTCAAGACTACAGACAGAGACCTTGCGCATGCCACTCGCCTTGCTTGCTTTGGCCGTCGCCGCTTTTGGCATCGGCACCACCGAATTCGTCATCATGGGGCTGTTGCCCGATGTCGCCCGTGACCTGGCCGTGAGCATTCCCCAGGCCGGGCTGCTGATTACCGGGTACGCCCTGGGCGTGGTGTTCGGCGCGCCGATCCTGGCCATCGGCACCGCCAACATGCCGCGCAAGGCAACGCTGCTGGGCATGACGCTGATGTTCATCGTCGGCAACGTGCTCTGCGCCCTGGCGCCGAACTACGCCACGCTGATGGCCGCCCGGGTCATCACCGCACTGTGCCACGGGGCATTCTTCGGGATCGGCTCGGTGGTCGCGGCCGGACTGGTGGCACCGAACAAACGGGCCCAAGCCATTGCGATGATGTTCACAGGACTGACCCTGGCCAATGTACTGGGCGTGCCCTTGGGCACTGCGTTGGGCCAATATGCCGGCTGGCGCTCGACCTTCTGGGCGGTATCGGTCATCGGGATCATTGCCGCCCTTGCCCAATGGGTCTGGCTGCCCCGGGAAATTCCCATGGAGAAGGCCAATCTGGCCAGCGAGTTCAGAGTGCTGGGCAAGGCCAACGTGCTGCTGGCCCTGGGCATGAGCGTGCTGGCCTCCACCAGCCTGTTCAGCGTGTTCACCTACATCGCGCCGATCCTGCAGGACATCACGGGAGTCAGCCCCCACGGCATCACGCTCATGCTGCTGCTGTTCGGTGTCGGCCTGACAGCGGGCAGTTTCCTCGGCGGGCGGCTGGCGGACCGGCGCCTGCTGCCTTCGCTGGTAGCCATGGCCCTGGCAGTGGTGCTGGTGCTGGCCGCGTTCAGCCAGACCAGCCGGTCGGTGGTTCCTGCAGCTATTACCCTGGTCCTATGGGGTGTGTTCGCCTTCGCACTGTGTCCGATCCTGCAATTGCTGATCATCGACCAGGCCCAAGAAGCGCCGAACCTGGGCTCGACCCTGAACCAGAGCGCGTTCAACCTTGGCAACGCATCTGGTGCCTGGATTGGCGGCCTGGTGGTGGCCAGCGGCGCCGACCTGGCGGACCTGCCATGGACCGGCGCTCTGGTGGGCGGGCTGACCGTGTTGACAGCACTGTATTTTATTTATCGTCAGCGTCGTCAGGACGCCCTGGTGGGTGTGGCCGACTAGGCTGGCCGGTCTCGCTCCGCACCTGGGCATGACTCAGCAGCGCAAAGATGAAACTGCCACCAATGATGTTCCCTGCCAGGGTCGGCCCGGCAAACACCATCCAGAAGTCCTCCCACGACAGCTGGCCGGCGAACACCAGATAGGACACTTCGGCCGAGCCGACGACAATGTGGGTGAAATCCCCAAGCGCCATCAGGTAGGTGATGAGGATGATGATCCACATCTTGGCGCTCTCCATGGACGGGATCATCCAGACCATGGTGGCGATCATCCAGCCTGAAATGATGCCCTTGGCGAACATCTGGCCAGTGTCGTTTTCCATGACCTTGCGACCGATCTCCAGAAAAGCCATATCGGTGCGGCGGTCGAAAATCGGCAGATGCAGCATCACATAGGCCACCAGCAAGGTCCCGCACAGGTTCCCCACCAACACCACCCCCCACAGGCGGAACAGACGGCCGAAGTTGCCCAAGGTGGGTTTGCTCATGATGGGCAGCACGGCGGTCAAGGTGTTTTCGGTGAATAGCTGCTGGCGGGCAAGAATCACCGCGAGAAAACCGGCGCAGTAGCCGAAGCTGGCGATCACCTTGAAGGCTTCACCCTCGGGCAAGCGGGAATTGAGCAGCCCCATCGCCATCAGCGACAGGCCCATGGTCAACCCGGCGGCCAGGGCCGACCACCAAAGCGCGGCGACACTGCGCTCCAGTTCCTGATTGCCCTGGGTCCGGATAATTTCATGCAGCACTGCGGCCCGCGGTGGCTGATTGCGGTCGACTTCGTGCTTTTCCTGTGCCGAAAGATCAGGGGTCTTGCCGTCTTTACGAGTGTCCATGGAGCTCCTGAACCGGTGGCGTGATGTACCTACGACACGCGGCCTTCGGAGCTGTTCAGTGGCGGATGAAATCCAGGAGCTTGAAGCACTGCCGTCGCGAGTAGGCTCGCTCTCACAAGGGATGGGTGGTAGACAACAATGCTGCGACCGACCGCAAGTCCATGTGAGAGCGAGCCTGCGCGCGATTGGCGACGCCGCCGATCTCATGCACTGGCAATATCGTCCTGGAACTGATCCTTGACGTACTTGATCTCGGTCCGGCCGTGCGGCGCCGGCAGGCCATCTTCCCCAAGATTGACGAAGACCATCTTCTCCACGGTGAGGATGCTTTTACGGGTGATCTTGTTGCGCACTTCGCAGGTCAGGGTGATCGAGGTGCGGCCGAATTCGGTGGCGGTGATGCCCAGTTCGATGATGTCGCCCTGGCGCGAAGCGCTGACGAAGTTGATTTCGGAGATGTATTTGGTAACCACACGCTGGTTGCCGAGCTGGACAATGGCATAGATCGCCGCTTCCTCGTCGATCCAGCGCAACAGACTGCCGCCAAACAGCGTGCCGTTGGGGTTGAGGTCTTCGGGCTTGACCCACTTGCGGGTGTGGAAATTCATGTTCACTCCTGAGCGTCTGGCCGATGGATGCCTGCATCATGGCAGACCGGGCAGCGTGGCTCTATGTCGGGGTCCCAATAACGATCATCGGCAATTTTGATTTGCCGACAGAAACCCTTTGGAAGATCCGATTAGCCCGTTATAATCGCCACCGCTTTACCTCGGTCCTCGCTTTGGACCGTTCCCGCCACCTGTCCGAGGGGCGCTGCAGCAGGTTCGACCTGTCAGGCTCGGATGGGGCGTTGTTTGTACGGGGCTCCCCGCACGGACACTAAACGCACAACGGCGCCCATTCGCATACATTACGAATGGAGGCTCTTCATGAGCGCTGTTATCACGCCTGCAGATTTTACCGATTACAAAGTCGCTGACATGTCCCTGGCTGCCTGGGGTCGTCGCGAAATCATCATCGCCGAATCCGAAATGCCAGCCCTGATGGGTCTGCGTCGCAAATACGCCGGCGAGCAACCGCTCAAGGGCGCGAAGATCCTCGGCTGCATCCACATGACCATTCAGACCGCCGTGCTGATCGAAACCCTGGTTGCCCTGGGTGCGGAAGTGCGCTGGTCGTCCTGCAACATCTTCTCGACCCAGGACCAGGCCGCTGCCGCCATTGCCGCTGCCGGTATCCCGGTATTTGCCTGGAAGGGCGAGACCGAAGAGGAATACGAATGGTGCCTGGAGCAGACCATCCTCAAGGATGGCCAGCCATGGGCCACCAACATGATTCTTGACGACGGCGGCGACCTGACCGAACTGCTGCACAAGAAATACCCAGCCGTACTGGACAACGTCCACGGCGTGACCGAAGAGACCACCACCGGCGTACACCGCCTGCTGGACATGCTGGCCAAGGGCGAACTAAAGATCCCGGCCATCAACGTCAACGACTCGGTGACCAAGAGCAAGAACGACAACAAGTACGGCTGCCGTCACAGCCTCAACGACGCCATCAAGCGCGGCACCGACCACCTGTTGTCGGGCAAGCAGGCGCTGGTGATCGGCTACGGTGACGTGGGCAAGGGCTCGGCTCAGTCCCTGCGCCAGGAAGGCATGATCGTCAAGGTGTCCGAAGTTGACCCGATCTGCGCCATGCAGGCCTGCATGGACGGCTTCGAGCTGGTTTCGCCGTTCATCGACGGTAACAACGATGGCACCGAAGCAAGCATCGACAAAGCGCTGCTGGGCAAGATCGATTTGATCGTGACCACCACCGGTAACGTCAATGTCTGCGACGCGAACATGCTCAAGGCCCTGAAAAAGCGCGCCGTGGTCTGCAACATCGGCCACTTCGACAATGAAATCGACACCGCTTTCATGCGCAAGAACTGGGCGTGGGAAGAAGTGAAGCCACAGGTCCACAAGGTGCATCGCACCGGCGCCGGCAGCTTCGACCCACAGAACGATGACTACCTGATCCTGCTGGCCGAAGGCCGCCTGGTGAACCTGGGCAACGCCACCGGCCACCCAAGCCGCATCATGGACGGCTCGTTTGCCAACCAGGTCCTGGCGCAGATTTTCCTGTTCGGCCAGAAATACGCCGACCTGTCGCCAGCCCAGAAAGCCGAGCGCCTGACCGTGGAAGTGCTGCCCAAGAAACTCGACGAAGAAGTGGCCCTGGAAATGGTCCGCGGTTTCGGCGGCGTGGTCACCAAACTGACCAAGCAACAGGCTGACTACATCGGCGTGACCGTCGAAGGCCCGTTCAAGCCCCACGCCTACCGGTACTGATCGGCGCTGCCTCCTTGGTGGAGCGGACCTGTGGGAGCGAGCCTGCTCGCGATGCAGGCACCTTGATCTGACTGTCAGACCGAGGTGATGCCAATCGCGAGCAGGCTCGCTCCCACATGAGTCCGCTCCCGCAAGGGATATGCAAGCCTCCCCGGCCTACGAGTTTCCAAGGATATGACCATGTCCCAAGACCGTCGCTACAGCTTCGAGTTCTTCCCGACGAAGACCGATGCTGGGCATGAAAAACTGATCGCCACTGCCCGTCAGTTGGCGAGCTACAACCCCGACTTCTTCTCCTGCACCTATGGCGCTGGCGGTTCGACCCGTGACCGCACGATCAACACCGTGTTGCAGCTCGAAAGTGAAGTCAAAATCCCCGCCGCCCCGCACCTGTCCTGCGTGGGTGACAGCAAAGCCGATCTGCGCAGCCTGTTGAGCCAGTACAAGGCTGCCGGCATCACCCGTATCGTGGCCCTGCGCGGTGACCTGCCCTCGGGTATGGGCATGGCGAGCGGTGAACTGCGCCACGCCAACGACCTGGTTGAATTCATTCGTGAAGAAACCGGTGAGCACTTCCATATCGAAGTGGCGGCCTACCCAGAGATGCACCCCCAGGCACGCAACTTCGAAGACGACCTGCTCAACTTCGTACGCAAGGCCAACGCCGGCGCCAACAGCGCGATCACCCAGTACTTCTTCAACGCTGACAGCTACTTCTACTTTGTCGACCGCGTACGCAAGATGGGCGTCGACATTCCTGTCGTGCCGGGGATCATGCCAATCACCAACTACAGCAAACTCGCGCGTTTTTCCGACGCCTGCGGGGCAGAAATCCCACGCTGGATCCGCAAGCAGCTGGAAGCCTACGGCGACGACACATCCAGCATCCAAAGCTTCGGAGAGCAAGTCATCACACAAATGTGTGAACGCTTGTTACAAGGCGGGGCACCGGGGCTGCATTTCTATACCCTGAACCAGGCCGAGCCCAGCCTCGCAGTATGGAATAACCTCAAGCTGCCGCGTTAATGTCTTAATTGGGCGGTACAAAGAGGCCTTGGCGAAAAACCAAGGCCTTTTTTCTACCCGAAATATCTGGAGGGATGCAGTAGATGCCTATTGGTCAAAGGTTAACGACCCCACAACTCATTTATCTGGTCTACGGGGCCGAGACCTATCATCAAGAAGCCGTGTTCAGCATTGCCAGCGCCTTGGCCGGACTGCGCGAGAGCCCGGGTGAGGCACTGGACATCCAAGTATTTACCGACAATCCCATGCCCTACGCTGGACTCCCGGTGCGCGTACGCCACCTCGACAACGAAACCCGTCAGACCTGGATCGAGCCGCACGGCTATCACTTTCGCGCAAAGCATGTAGTCATGCAAAAGGTGCTTGAGGAAGTCGAGCTGGCACTGCTGATCGACACCGACACCTTCTTCCACTGCTCTCCTCTGGAGCTGTTTCGGCGCATTCAGCCCGGCACGTTGCTCTGCAACGCGGTAGATCTGAACTATGGCGCCAACAAGGATGCCGTACTTTACGTAACGCTGGCGCAAGCCCTGCAACGACGGCAACTGGCGGATGACAACATGCCGCAGTTGAACTCGGGCGTGATTGGTCTTCATTGGACCGACGCATCAGTTCTGGATCGCTCGATTGCCCTGATGGACGAGTTTTATCCCATGGCGAACGGAGCCTACACGCTGGAAGAGTTTTGCCTTTCGGTGGCGGCCTATCGTTCGGTACACGTGCGCGAATGTCCGGACCTGATTCACCATTACTGGAGCCGCAAACAGCTGTTCCGCGCCAAAACCAAGGCTTGGCTCGACAAACATCATGCCGCGCCCATGTGCCAATCGGCCCTGGATGAAACCCGACAAGTCACCGCGACGTTACCCCGACCGCCCACATTGCAACGTCTGGCTTATAAATTGATTACCGTGGCGTTACCCAGCCATAAACGGCAATTCATGCGCGAAATTCTCTACGGCTGCTACCGTCACACCAACCCGTTCGACCAGGCCTGCGCGCCGGTCTGGTGGGAAAAGGCCAGGGAGAACGTTGAAAATCGCCTGAAAGAGCCATTGAAAGACCATGAACTCAAACGATGGCTCAACCACCCACTGATTCGCTGGGTGCTGGGCGAGCGCCGCGAAGCCATCTATCGGCACCTAATGCAGGCAAAAGGCAATTAAGCCGCGGGCCAGAGGGCTCTAGCTATTTGATGAGCTCTCGTCGTAACCTCAGGCCATGCCCTTCATCACCCGGTTACTGACCACCTTTGTCCTCCTGTACCTGAGCATGGATGCCCGGGCCGAGAAGTTGCGCATTGTCACCGAACCCTGGGCGCCTTATGTCTACGAAGAGAACGGCCAGGTCCTGGGACTCGACTACGAAACCACCGCCATTGTGTTCAAGCGCCTGGGCATTGATGTGCAATGGCAACTGCTGCCGTGGAAACGTTGCCTGGCGATGCTTGAGCAGGGCCTGGCGGACGGTGCGCTGGACATTTTCCACAGCAACGAACGCGACGCCATGCTGCTTTACCCCAGCGAACCGCTCTCGGACGTGGAGTTCGTGATGTTCTACGCCAACGCCCGCCCCCATCCCTTTCGCACGCTCGATGACTTGGTCGGCCTGACCGTGGGCACCTCGCCCGGTTATCTGTACAGCCAGGCCTTCAGAGAATCGCCCCTGTTCAAACGTGAGACGGCACCCACCCATGAAGCCAACTTTGGCAAGTTGCAACTGGGCCGGATTGACCTGCTCATCACCGACCGCCGGGTGGGTCGGCACGTACTCAAGCAAATGCAACTGGGCGACCAGATCACCGAAAACCCCGTGGTTGTGAGCCGTCAAAGCCAATACCTGGCGGTGCGGCGCAACGCCGGGATGGATCTGCTGGTGCAGCGCTTCAGCGCCGAGCTCAAGCGCTTCAAGCGCGAACCGGCCTATGCCGAGCTGATCGCCCGCTATGGCGCCGTTCCGTCTGCCAGGACCAAACCGTCCAGCCCGGTGCAGCGTTGAAATAAACCGTTGAGCAGCAGGAAAGCGGCGCACGGCGTTTGCTCTGTTATACTCCGGCCTTCCCGCCAGGCTCACGCCCGGACGCCCGGTCTTGCAAAAGGCATCCCGACACCGCTACAGCGCAGCTTCCAGCCCGCGCGAGCCCTGTCCGGACCTGCCTTCCAGACTCGGCAGGACCGGACGGGATGACGTCTTTTTGTTGAACGTCATTCGCGCCCGGCAAGACTATCCCATTGGGCCAGGCCCTCACTAAAACAGGATTACTCATGTCCTTTGCTTCCCTCGGTCTCTCCGAGGCTTTAGTCCGCGCCATCGAGGCTGCCGGCTACACCCAGCCTACCCCGGTGCAACAGCGGGCCATCCCCGCCGTGTTGCAAGGTCGCGATCTGATGGTCGCGGCGCAGACAGGCACTGGTAAAACCGGTGGTTTTGCCCTCCCTATCCTGGAGCGGCTTTTCCCCAACGGTCACCCAGACAAATCCCAGCGTCACGGCCCGCGCCAACCGCGCGTCCTGGTCCTGACCCCTACCCGCGAACTGGCGGCCCAGGTACACGAGAGCTTCAAGATCTATGCTCGCGACCTGAAATTCGTCAGTGCCTGCATTTTCGGCGGCGTTGGCATGAACCCTCAGGTCCAGGCCATGGCCCGTGGCGTCGACGTGCTGGTGGCCTGTCCGGGTCGTTTGCTCGACCTGGCCGGCCAGGGCAGCGTCGATCTGTCCCACGTGGAAATCCTCGTGCTGGACGAAGCCGACCGCATGCTCGACATGGGCTTTGTCCATGACGTGAAGAAAGTGCTGGCCCGCCTGCCCGCCAAGCGTCAGAACCTGCTGTTCTCGGCGACGTTCTCCAAGGACATCACCGACCTGGCCGGCAAGCTGCTACACAACCCGGAACGCATTGAAGTCACACCGCCAAACACCACGGTCGAGCGCATCGAACAACGTGTGTTCCGCTTGGCGGCCAGCCACAAGCGTGCCCTGTTGGCGCACCTGATTACCGCCGGCGCCTGGGAACAGGTCCTGGTGTTCACCCGCACCAAGCACGGCGCCAACCGTCTGGCCGAGTACCTGGACAAACATGGCCTGCCGGCCGTGGCGATCCACGGTAACAAGAGCCAGAACGCCCGCACCAAGGCCTTGGCCGACTTCAAGGCCGGCGAAGTGCGCATTCTGGTTGCCACCGACATCGCCGCTCGCGGTCTGGACATCGACCAGTTGCCCCACGTGGTCAACTTCGAGTTGCCGAACGTCGATGAAGACTACGTACACCGTATCGGTCGTACTGGCCGGGCCGGCCGTTCGGGCGAAGCGATCTCGCTGGTCGCGCCGGACGAAGAGAAACTGCTCAAAAGCATCGAGCGCATGACCAAGCAGAAAATCGCCGATGGCGACCTGATGGGCTTCGATGCCAGCACCATCGAGGCCGAGAAGCCTGAAGTGCGTGAACGTCCGGACGTGCGCAACCCACGCAATGCCCGTGGCCCTCGCGGTGACGGTCCAAATGGCGGCGGCGGTGGTGGCGGCGGCCGTAAAGACAAAGGCAAGGACAAGGGCAAGGAAAAATCGGCCAGCACCAGTCGCGGCGAACGCCCGGCTCGCGAGCACAAGCCTCGCGAAGGTACCCCGGCCCGTGAACAGCAGCGCCCGGCACCACGTGCCGCTGCCGATCGCGCACCGGACGAGTTCCTGGACGACGATATCGATAACTTCGGCAACCGCGTCGATTACGTGCCGCAGCAGAAACCCGCCCAGGGTCGCGGACGTCGTCCTGGCGCACCGGCACAGGGCGCGGCGGGCGCAGGTGCTCCTCGTGGCCAATCCCAGGGGCGTCAGAACGGCCCGCGCAACAGCAACGGCTCGTCCACCGGCACCCCGCCGGCCAAGCGCAGCGGCCCGCGCAACGGCGCACCTCGTGACGGCCAGGCCCGCCGCGAAGACTCCCGCCCTCGCCGCCCGGCACGTGACGAGCAGCCTCGTCAGGAACCTGCCGTGCAAGCCCCTCGTGGTAACCAGCCGAAGATCATGCACAAGGAGTCGAAGATCGATCGATTCCCGACGCCTGAACAGCTGGATCAACTGCCAAGCCGTCCACGGGGCGAGAAGCCGGCACTGCTGACCCGCAATCGCTGAGTTTCTCCAAGCCGTAAAAATGCCCCTGATCTCGCGATCAGGGGCATTAATGAGATGGTCACCCCCACACCTTGCGAGGGCTACGCTTTCGCAGGGTGTTTTGTTTTCGGAGGCCATCATTATGAGCGAGTCAGCGCTGATCGGGATCGATCTCGGTAAACACAGTTTCCACCTGCACGGCCAAGACAAATTGGGCCGAGAGGTGTTTCGCAAGAAGTTCTCGCGTCAACAGATGATGACGCTCTTCGGCAATCTGCCGGCCTGTACCGTGGTGATGGAAGCTTGTGCCGGGGCGCATTTCGTCGCTCGCCAGCTGATGGCCATGGGGCACCCTGCGGTTGTTGCAGTACCACGAATCACCCTTCAGGTTTTGCGATAGCTGAACAACGGATGACGTGAACGGCCCACCGGCCTGACGAAGAACCTGACATAAAAATCGGCTTCAGAAGCCGCGGCATTTTTCAGGATCGTCAGGCGCGACTCTCATCGTGGCGCGGGGCATGCCCTGGATCGACGCCGGATAGATTTAAGCAAGCCAACCACTTCACCCATTAATCAGTATTGCAAAAATGGGGGTGACCATAGATTTTTTTGAGTAACGCCAACTTCACCCCGTGGGAGCGAGCCTGCTCGCGATTGCGGTGGTTCAGCCAGTACAGAGGTTGACTGACCCATGGCAATCGCGAGCAGGCTCGCTCCCACAAGGGGTCATGTGCGGTTCACAAGATTCCATACGGCAATAAAAAACGCCCCTGATCCAAGATCAGGGGCGTTTTTTGTCAGGCGCGAATGTTATTTCGCTTTGACACCTTCAAACGAAACGTACAGCTCGACCACGTCGGACGTTGGGCCCAGGTCTTTCTGCTTGCCGAAATCGGAACGCTTGATGCTGGTGGTCCCTTCGAAGCCGGCACGGTAGCCGCCCCACGGGTCCTTGCCTTCACCCAGGAAGGTGGCTTTGACCACGACAGGCTTGGTCACGCCCAGCAGGGTCAGGTCACCAGCCACGTCGGCGGTTTCCTTGCCATCAGCGTTCTTGCCGGTGGATTTGACGCTGGTGGACACGAAGGTGGCCTTGGCAAATTTGCTCGCGTTCAGGAAGTCAGCACTGGCGATGTGCTTGTCGCGCTCGGCGTGGTTGGTGAACACGCTGGCGGTGTTCACGTTGAACTCGATCTTGCTGTCTTCAGGCTTGGCGGCGTCGAAGCTGAACTTGCCGTCGATGTCCTTGAAGGTACCGGTGATGTAGCTATAGCCCAGGTGGCTGATCTTGAAGTCGACGAAGGCGTGTTGGCCTTCCTTGTCGACCACGTAGTCGGCAGCCATGGCCTGACCGGCCGACAGCAGGGCAGAACCGATTGCCAGGGCGGCGAGCGTTTTTTTCAACATGCTTTCTATTCCTTTGGAGTCGAGGTTGAACATCAGGCTTGGCGTCCCAGCATGCGCTTGAGGGTCGCGTCACGATCGATAAAGTGGTGTTTCAATGCTGCCAACGCATGGAGGCCGGAGAAAATTACCAGCGCCCATGCCAGGTAGAAGTGAATCTGGCCGGCAACGTCTGCCTGATCGGGCAGTCCGGACACCAGCGCGGGTACTTCAAACAGACCAAACACCGGAATCCCGACACCGTCTGCGGTGGAAATCAGGTAACCGGCAATCATCACGGCGAACAACCCGAGATACAGTGCGCTATGGCCAAGCTTGGCGCCGACGCGGGTCAGGCGGCCATAGGTTGACAAGGTCGGTGGTGGCGGACTGACAACCCGCCAGATCACCCGCAGCAACATGACTGCCAGCAGCACCAAGCCAATGCTCTTGTGCAGGTCCGGCGCGTCTTTACGCCAAGTGCTGTAGTAATCCAAGCCGACCATCCACAGCCCCAGCGCGAACAGCCCGTACACCACCAGTGCAATGCCCCAGTGCAAAACGATGCTGACCCAGCCATAGCGAGAAGAAGAGTTGCGTAGCTGCATTGCTCATATCCTGTGAAAACTGCGACCAAGACTAGCGAGTTATCTATCGATTTAAAGCGGAAAATTTTGCTTTGAAATATCGAGAAATACGATCATCAGTCTGGAGGGGGTGGGTTAAGGAAAGATTAAAGGGGAAACGGCGGGTGATGGCGAGGCGATCAGGCAGCCTTTGGGGCCTGTATGGACCTCATCACGAGCAGGTTCGCTCCCACAGGGGACCGCACCGGAGCCGTCACCGCCGTCCAACTATTTGTTCCATTCAATATATATCTATCGCCATTTTCACTTTCACCCTTGATCAAATGAGCGCTCCACAACTCATTGAACAAGGTGAACAAAATGGCTGTTCGTTATACCCATTTTAAAGCTAACGGCTCGCCGCAATTACCCCCTAATCAAACGATGTCCCCGGGGCAATACCTAAAATCCAGTAATGGGCGGTTCCGATTGATATTGCAGGCCGATGGAAACTTGGTAATCAAGGACCGCGAGGCAATTATCTGGACCGCTGGTGATAAACAACCTCACAGCGTCACGTTGTATCCAAGGAGAATGCGTGAACCTCTACAATTCGTCGTCAGCAACAGCGGCTTTCTTTATGATCCGTCCAGACGGCGATTGTGGATCGCCGAAAGCACCCACAGTACTGATAAGTCACTTTGGTATAACACTTGTATGACCATGCAGGACGATGGAAACCTAGTCATTTTTGACATGCGAACAGGCAACCTCTGCTGGGCCCGCTTTGGCTTCGTTCCGGGACGTATGTCGAAGCCGAAGCGGGTCAGGATCCTGTTTGAGGACGTGCCAATTCATACGTGGTCATTTTCGTTACCCCCCTCTAAAAATTCTCTTAGGTAATGTTACTTAATGGGGTACTCGGACCTGTGGATCCATATCGCATCTGTACGCCAATTGAGGGTCGTATTTTTTAAGCGTCATACGACCGTCAGTAAAGCCTCTACTGGCGAGCATTATAAAGAACATCAAAGCTTCTATCGGTTTCATGGTCGCTCCAGTTTACGAGCCTGAAACTTGAAGAATTAGTTTACCGAACACTCAGGCTTATATGGATCGATGGAGCATTTGTGTGCTAACTGCGGATCTCTTTTTGGAATCATCGGAATTGTCAAAGGATCCCGGCATTCGCCATACACACATCCATATATCGAAACCAATACAACCACTGCCATTAGTATTTTCATACGCGCTCCTGTTTTTCGAGGAGCCTAGACTTATGGCTTGGTAAGCGCTATAGCCTGCTTCTGGTTAAAGGGTGGGAAGTTTCCGATATATCGCCAAGGCGTGTAGGACGTAGCGCTTATTAAGCGACGCCGGGCTTTGAGTGGCGCCGCCGGTACGCTTGATACTGGATAAAAAACGCGGCCCTTGAGCCGCGTTCTTTCCACCTGATCGTTACTGAGCCTTGGTTTCAGTAGTCGTCGTCGGTTTGACTGCCGGCTTCTTCGCCGGCGGGGCCTTTTTCACCGGAGCCTTGGCCGGGGCTTTTTTGGCCGGGGTCTTGGCGGCTGGTTTTTTCACCGCTGGTTTGGTGGTTGCTTTCTTGGCGGGCTCAACTTTCGCCGGGGCTGGCGCGGATGGTGCCACCGGTGCGGGCGCTGGGGCGGGTGCCGGCACTGGAGCAGGCGCTACCGGCTCCGGAGCCTTGACCGGCTCCGGCTTCTTGTCGTCATCCGAGCCACCAAACAGGTTGGAGAAAAAATTACCCTTCTTCGCCGCCACCGCACCGGCAGCTGCTGCCGCTGCCACCGGCACGACCTTGGCCGGTTCAAACGATTTGCCCGCCGCCAGGTCTTCAACCTGGCTGGCTGCCCGCTGACCGCTACGCAACGCGCCCTCCAGAGTGCCCGGATACAAGGTGTCGGTGTGTTCGCCGGCAAAGGCTACGCGCTGCAACGGCATTTCCCACAGGCGCCAGTACTTGCTGATCTGGCCCGGTCCGAAGGCCAGGTACGCGCCGCCCATGGACGGGTCGGTGCTGTAGCGGCGAATTTCATAACCGGTGAAAGCACCCCGGGCCTGCGGGTAAAACGCGTGCAAGCGAATCAGCACCTGATCGGCCATCTGCTTGTCACCAAAGGCCTGCATCACCCGGGCGTTGTCGCCGGACAGATTGATGACCACATTGGCGCCGCCCTTCATGGCCGGCTCGATCCACATCATGCCCAGACCGGTGTTGCTGTAGATCTCACCCGACATGCGCGCCTTGCTGTCCCAGACCGGGGTCTTGAACTTGAGCATGATCTGGTCGCGCCAGCCGTAGTTGGTGCCCTTGATCGCGCCCTGATGCCGGGCGTCCAGGGCCGGGGTCAGCTGGATTTTGTTCAGGGCTCGCAACGGCACCGCCAGCACTACGTAGTCAGCTTGATAGCCGACGCTGCCAACCTTGACGGTAACGCCGTCCTTGTCCTGGGAGATGGCCGAGACGGGCGAGCTGGTCTTGATGGTTTTCAGTTGCTTGACGAAAGCCTGGGCCAACACAGGGCTGCCACCCAGCAGGCGCGCGGCGCGCAGGTCACGGTCGGACACACCACGGTAGACCCGGGTTTGCTGGGCAAAATACAGCAACGACAGTCGCGACGGCTCGTCATAGCGGGTGCGGATCTGCTGGTTCACCAACTGCCGCGCGGTGGTCGGCAATTGCAGACGGTCGAGCCAGTTGGAGACACTGATCTGGTCCAGTGCGTGCAACGTGTTGTTGGCCGACGGGTTCTGTGGGTCTTCAATGGAACGGGCCAGGTCGTCCAGGGTGGTTTCGTAACGTTTGAGGGCCTCAGCCGTGGCCGGTTGCTTGGTCGCCAGGTCAGCGGCGGTGAGGTAGGTGCCGTCGATCAAATAGCTGGGGGTGCGCACGAACTCCGGGGCCGGTGTGGTGCTCAGCTTGAAGGTCGAGATGTACTTGTTCAGTACCGGCTGAGTTTTTTCGTTGCCGATCCATTCACTGGTGGCCATGCCCGAACGACCGCCCAGGCTTGGCTTGGCTTCCAGCAGGGTTACCTGCCAGCCTTTGTTCTGCAGCTCGTAGGCCGCCGTGAGCCCCGCCAGGCCGCCGCCGATGACGATCACCGTCGGTTGCTTGTCCTTGGCCAGCGCACACACGCTGAACAGCCCTATCACCACCAGCGCACAGGCGCGCAGCCAACCAGCAGACATTCAGCGAACTCCGGAATAAAACGCAGGAACGATCAGTTTTTCGAGCCAGACGGCTCAGAGAACGGCGAAGAATACGTCAGCCACCCCAGCGCCGCCAGCGGCGTCTATCGCCTTACTCAAGGTAGCAGGAATGACACAATGGGTTGTCCCCGGGGCTGCCATTGCATAGGCTTGCCCGATTGTTTTGCCCGCGCCCGCCGCGAGCCGCCTCGAGGAGACTGTATATGGGCCTGAATAACCAGTGGATGCAACGCGATCTCGCGGTGCTATGGCATCCCTGCACCCAGATGAAAGACCACGAAAAGCTGCCGCTGATCCCGATCAAGCGCGGTGAAGGCGTGTGGCTGGAAGACTTCGAAGGCAAGCGCTACCTCGATGCCGTCAGTTCCTGGTGGGTCAACGTGTTCGGCCATGCCAACCCGCGGATCAACCAGCGCATCAAGGACCAGGTCGATCAACTGGAGCATGTGATCCTCGCCGGCTTCAGTCACCAGCCGGTGATCGAACTGTCCGAGCGCCTGGTGAAGATGACGCCTGAAGGCCTGACCCGGTGTTTCTACGCCGATAACGGCTCGTCCTGCATCGAAGTGGCGATGAAGATGAGCTTTCACTACTGGATCAATCGTGGCCAGCCGGCCAAGAAGCGCTTCGTCACCCTGAGCAACAGCTACCACGGCGAAACCATCGCCGCGATGTCGGTGGGCGACGTGCCGCTGTTCACCGAAACCTACAAGGCGTTGCTGCTGGACACGATCAAAGTGCCGAGCCCCGATTGCTACCTCCGCCCCGAAGGCATGAGCTGGGAAGAGCATTCGCGCAATCTGTTCGCGGCCATGGAACAGACCTTGGCCGAACACCACGACACCGTGGCCGCCGTAATCGTCGAGCCGCTGATCCAGGGCGCCGGTGGCATGCGCATGTATCACCCGGTGTACCTGAAACTGCTGCGCGAGGCTTGCGACCGCTATGGCGTGCACCTGATCCACGACGAAATCGCCGTCGGCTTCGGCCGCACCGGCACGATGTTCGCCTGTGAACAGGCCGGTATCACCCCGGACTTCCTTTGTTTGTCCAAGGCCCTGACCGGCGGCTACCTGCCGCTGGCGGCGTGCGTGACGACCGATGAGGTCTACAGCGCGTTCTACGACGACTACCCGACCCTGCGCGCCTTCCTGCATTCCCACAGCTACACGGGCAACCCGTTGGCCTGCGCAGCGGCCCTGGCGACGCTGGATATCTTCGAAGAAGACAACGTCATCGAAAACAACAAGGCCCTCGCCCAACGCATGGCAAGCGCCACCGCGCACCTGGCCGATCACCCGAACGTGGCCGAAGTGCGCCAGACCGGCATGGTCCTGGCCATCGAGATGGTCAAGGACAAGGCGAGCAAGACCGCTTACCCATGGCAGGAACGTCGCGGTCTGACGGTGTTCCAGCATGCTCTGGAGCGCGGCGCATTGCTGCGGCCGCTGGGCAGCGTGGTGTATTTCCTGCCGCCGTATGTCATCACCCCCGAGCAAATCGACTTCCTGGCTGAAGTGGCCAGCGAGGGCATCGACATCGCCACCCGGGACAAGGTCAGCGTGGCGGTGCCGAAGGATTTTCATCCCGGTTTCCGTGATCCGGGTTAAACCCCGGTGTTCTTGTTGGAATACTGTTGTGGCGAGGGGATTTATCCCCGCTGGGCTGCGCAGCAGCCCTAAAACCGGACACTCCGATACTTCAGGCAAATCGCGTTGTAAGCATTTGGGGTTGCTTCGCAGCCCAGCGGGGCGGTGCGACGTTTCGCTAAATCCCCTCGCCACAGGTTTAACTTTTTCAGAGATTCGAAATGAGACTGTCCCGCTTCTTCATCGACGCCCCCCTCAGCCTCGGCGCTCACGAACTGCCCGAAGCCCAGGCCCACTACATCGGTCGGGTGCTGCGCATGGCCGAGGGCGATGCGGTGCAGGTGTTCGACGGCTCTGGCCAGGAGTTTCGCGGCACCCTGGCCGAAGTCGGCAAAAAACGCGTGCTTGTGCAGTTGAACGAACAATTCGCCGGGCAGGTTGAATCGCCCTTGCGCATCCACCTCGGTCAGGGCCTGTCCCGGGGCGAGCGCATGGACTGGGCGATCCAGAAAGCTACCGAACTGGGCGTCAACGAGATCACGCCGATTTTCAGCGAGCGCTGCGAAGTGCGCCTCAAGGACGAACGCGCCGACAAACGCCTGCTGCACTGGCGCCAGGTGGCGATCAGCGCTTGCGAGCAGTGCGGGCGCTCCACCGTGCCGGTGATCCACCCGCCGCTGCTACTGGCCGACTGGCTGAAGCAAACCGACGCCGAACTGAAACTGGTGCTGCACCCGGTGGCCGAGCCGCTGGTCAGCCATGCCAGACCGTCGAGCCTGGCCTTCCTGATCGGCCCCGAAGGCGGTTTGTCGGATGCCGAAGTGGCACAAGCCGGGACCGCCGGCTACCACGCCGCCCGCCTCGGCCCGCGCGTGCTGCGCACTGAAACCGCACCGGTGGTGGCACTGGCCGTGGCACAGCAGCTGTGGGGGGATTTCTAAAGTCGAATGAAGAAGCCGTGTGGGAGCGAGCCTGCTCCCTCCCACAGGACCAGCGGTGGTTATGAGCTAGAGCACATAGAACAAGATCGCCACAAAATGCAGCAAACTGCCGGCGATCACGAACAGATGCCAGATGCCATGGGCGTGCCGCAACCGATGGTCCAGCGCGAAAAAGACAATGCCGACGGTGTACAACACACCACCCGAAGCCAGCCAGGCAAAGCCGGCGCTGCCCAAGGCGGCCAATAACGGTTTGACCGCCACCAGCACGATCCAGCCCATCACCGCGTAGATCACGATCGACAGGATTCGTGCTTCAGAGCGCGGCTTGATCTCCTGCAAGATCCCGATCAGCGCCAGCCCCCAGACAATCCCGAACAAGGTCCAGCCCCACGGCCCGCGCAGGGTGACCAGGCAGAACGGCGTATAGCTGCCGGCGATCAGCAGATAGATCGAAAAGTGATCGACCTTCTGCATGATTGCTTTCTTGCGCCCGCGCACACTGTGGTAAACCGTCGAAGCGCTGTACAGCACCAGCAAGGTGAAACCGTAGATCGCCACGCTGACGATTTTCCACGCATCGCCCGTCATCCCGGCAATTACCAGCAACCACACCGCCCCGATAAAAGCCGCCACCGCCCCGACCAGGTGGGTCCAGGCGTTGAGTCGCTCTCCGTGATACATCCAGTCCCACCTCACATTCCAAAACAGACGCCAAGGCTCAGGCTTGGCGCTACAAAGTGCAATGTTTAGCTCTCTGTGGGAGCAAGGCTTGCCCGCGATGAAGATAACGCGGTGCCTCAGGAGCCTAGTCGCCTGCATCGCGAGCAAGCTTTGCTCCCACAGATCAACATCCTCCTACCGATTGGGGCACAATCGGGCGATACGAATAAGAGTCCACCCCATGCTGATCGACGAAGAATTGACCCTGAAAAAACTCGAGGTGTTCCTGGCGTTCATGCGCACCGGCAATCTTGCGCGGGCGGCGGCCGAGTTGCAGACCAGCAACGTCAGCGTACACCGGGCCATTCACTCGTTGGAAAGCGCCTTGCGTTGCCCGTTGTTCAAGCACGAGGGCCGCAACCTCACCCCCCTGGAAAGCGCTTACGTGCTGGAAGAACGCACACAGAAGCTGATCCAGGACGTGATCGAAAGCGTGCGCCTGACCCGTGAAGCCGCCGGGTTTTCCGCGGAGCGGTTCAAGCTCGGCTCGCTGTATTCACTGACGGTCAAGACCGTGCCGCAGTTGATCATGGGCCTGAAAATCCGCCGCAGCGAACTGAACATCGACCTGATCCTGGGCTCGAACATCGACCTGCTGTACAAGCTCAAGAACATGGAGGTGGACGCCATCCTGATCTCCCTGGACGACAGCGTGAACGACCCTGACTGCGAGCATATCGAGCTGTTTTCAGACGACATTTTTCTCGCCACGCCAGCCGATTCAGCCTTCGCCCAACGCAGTGAAGTGGACCTGGCCGAAGTGTGCAACGAAACCTTCATCACCCTCACCCAGGGCTTCGCCACTCATCAGGATGGTAATCGAGTGTTCAAGCAGGCGGGGTTCGAGCCGAAGGTGGCGATGCAGGTCAACGACATCTTCACCCTGCTGAGCATGGTCAGCTCCGGGGTCGGTTATGCCTTGCTGCCGGGACGGATTGCGGCGGTGTATGAAAACCGGGTGAAACTGATCCCGTTGCAGGAAAAGTATCGGCTTCAGCAGCACATCGGCGTGGTATTCCTGAAGGCCAAGGAGCGCGATCCGAATTTGCTGGCGTTGCTGGCGGAGTGCCGGATGTATGCCAATCGCCAGGCTTGAGACCCAGTCGCCTTCATCGCGAGCAGGCTCGCTCCCACACGGGATGGTGAACACCGATCCAATGTGGGAGCGAGCCTGCTCGCGATGAGGACAGCCCGCTCAGCGAAAATTCAAAGCCTTAGCCCAACAACCCCCGCATGATCAGATACAACAGCGAAGGCCCGAGCAAGCACCCGAGCGCCGTGTAGAACGCCGCCGTCAGGCAACCATACGGCACCAGTTTCGGATCGGTGGCCGCCAGGCCGCCGGCCACGCCGCTGGAAGTGCCCATCAACCCGCCAAAGATCACCGCACTGCGCGGATTGTTAAGGCCAATAAAAGGTGCCACGAACGGCGTCGCCACCATCACCAGGATCGCCTTGATCAAACCGGCGGCGATGGACAGCGCCATTACCTCGGAACTGGCACCGATCGCCGCGCCAGTGACCGGCCCGACGATGTAGGTCACCGCTCCGGCGCCGATGGTGGTCAGGCTCACCGCGTCGGTGTAACCGAAGGCCATCGCCACTCCGACACCGGCGATGAACGAGGTGGCCACCCCGACGAACAACGCCAGCACTCCGACGAAACCGGCGCGCTTGAGTTCCTCGACACTCACGCCGAACGCCGTGGCTACTATGGCGAAGTCACGCAGCATGGCGCCGCCCAGCAGGCCGATGCCCGAGAGCAGCGGAATGTCTACTACACCCTTCTGCCCGCCGGTCATCGCACCGCCGATGTACGACAGCACCAACCCCAGGAGAATCGCGATGGCCGAACCGTGCAGGCGGCCCTTGGTGAACGTGTCGCTGATCCAGTACGACACCCACATGGTGATGCCGACAATCGCAAAGCCACTGAGCAGACCGTAGCCGGTGATCACTTTCATCATTGATTCGTACATGGCAATCACCCGACTGTCTTGGCGGAAACATCGGTTTCAGGCCCTTTGTTGCCGATGCGCACCAGCACCGGCACCATCGCAAAGGCAATCACCACCGCCAGGGTCCCAGCCAGAATCGCCATTGGCCCGCCCTTGAGCGCGCCATAGACGTTTTGCTGGGCCGCCATCGCGACCACGATAGGAATGTAGATCGCACTCCAGAATTCCACGCCGGCTTCGGATTTGCCCTTGAACAGGCCGCGTTTGCTCAGGTAACTGCCCAGGCCGATCAACAGCAGCATCGCAATGCCGACACCGCCGACGTTGGCCGGCACGCCGATCAGTTTGCCCAGCAGCTCACCGATGAAAATACCCGCCAGGGTACAAAAGGCCAAAAACGCCACACCGTAAATAATCATTGTTGTAGTCCTCAAAGTGCATCGTCGAAGTTGTTGTTTTTGTGCTTCGCCAGCTTGAGTCGGTGGTTTAGGGTCGGCGGCGTCCCTCCTCTCTGAGCAACGTCTGCAAGGTGTCCAGGCGCGCACCGTCGAAGGCAATGACGGTGCCCTGCTCGAACACCCGACGCGCCAGTCCCGTCAAAACCGCACCGGGTGGCAGTTCGATCTGTAACCGCACGCCTCGCTCGTAGGCGCTTTGCACGGTGCCGCGCCAATCCACCACGCGGCACATGTTGAAGGCCAGGTCCTCACGCAAGGCGTCGGTGTTCACCACGGGCCGGGCACGACTGCCGCTCAGATAACCCAAAGCGGGCGCTTTCAACGGCACGTCGGCAAACGCCTGGGCCAGTGCCCGGGCCGGGACCTCCAGCAACGGGCAGTGGGACGGTACGCTCACCGCCAGCCGACACGCTTTCGCGGCGCCCTGGCGGCGTGCTCTCTCGGCAACGCTGGCCATGGCCTCGTCACTGCCAGCGATGACCACCTGGTTATCGGCATTGATGTTGGCCAGGTAAACCGGCGTCATGGCGCTGTGTACCTGCGCGAGCAACGCCTCCACTGTCGCCAGATCAAGGCCGATGATCGCCGTCATGCCGTAGCCTCGCGGATACGCCTGCTGCATCAGTTCGCCACGCAGGCTGACCAGGCGCAATGCATCATCGAACCCCAGCGCACCAGCCACCACCGCCGCCGGGTACGCGCCGATGGACAGGCCCGCGACGTAATCCGGCACAGGTGCCTGTTCCAACAATTGCCGGGCCGCCGCGACACCCGCGATCAACAGACACAGTTGTACGGCTCGGGTCGATTGCAACGCCTCGGTGCTGTCCAGCTGTCGTACGTTTTCGCCCAGCACTTCACAGGCCAGTTCCAGCAGTTGCGGCGACACGCCCTGGAGCATGCCCGCTCGCTGCGCACCCTGGCCGGGGAATACCAAAAGGCTGCTCACGCCACTTGCTCCAGCGCCGGTTGCCATGGATCGGTCACCAGACGCGCCTGAAGATTATCCTTGAGCAATACCCGCCGCGCCGAGCCGGCCCACTCGCGCAGGGCGACGGCGCCGAAGGGGGTTTGCAGTTGCATGTCCACGGCGCACGTCGAACCGTCCAGTTGTGCCAACAAATCCCTGGCCTGGATACGATCCAGCGGATCCGGTGTGCGCAGGATCAAGTCCAGATCGCTGCGTGCATGCAGCGCCTGGATGCCACTGGCCAGTTCAAATCCGGCGCTGCCGCTGACGCCCCAGATCCAGCCGCTGGCATCCAGCATTGGCCGCACTTGAGCGAGCGCCTGCAACGCCGGCAAGTCACGGCGCAATGCGACATGGCAAAGGTCCTCCGGGCGCACCCGGCGCTGGATCGCCGCCACCGGCATCGACGTGGCGTAACGCTGTTCCCGCGAGACGCCTCGCACGCCCACGGCAATGTGTCCCGGCGCGGTGATCGCTCGCCGCACCACCACCGGCTGCTCAAGGCTCAAGGACTCAATGACCCACGCCGGCGCATCCGCAGGCAACGCCTGTGGAGTCATTCCCCATAGCAGGTCGTGGGCCAGGAAGGTGCTCACCACTGCGCTCTCAACAATTGGCGAACGGTGCTGGAAGCCGCACGATGCGTCGCCCCGAGACGGCTGCTCAGGTCCCGAGGCGCACCTGCCACTTCGTTGATCGCCTGTTGCAGACAATCCCTGACCCGTGCCAGATCCGCCGCGTTTGGCTGTTCGATCTGCTCCACCGACAGGGTTTCCCAGAGCAAACCGAGGCTGGCGAAACTGTCGATGTCGTAGGCCATCGGCGGCACGCTGGCGGCCAGGGCTTCAAGCTCTTCGACGCTGCGCAGGGTTACCCGCGCCGCCGAGGCCTTGCCCATGGCGTGGACCATCACACCCGGATCACGCAAGGCGATCAACCGGTTGGCCTGATAACCGTGGGCCAGGAACGCCCCGGACATCGCCTTGCCCACCAGCAAACCAATCACCGGATGCCCGGCCAGCCGCGCTCGGGCATAACTGTCTGCGGCACCGGCCAGGGCCTGATGAATGCCGAGGGCTTCTTCGCGACGACCATAGGCCTGGCTCGGCACATCGACGATGGCAATCAGCGCGCGCTTGCTGGACGCATCACGGTCGGCGTCAATAGCCTCATCCACGGCCTTGGCCAAGCCCCAGCCTTCCAGCAAACCGACTTCGCCGTTGCGGGCACGAGGGAAACGGCTATCGGGATCGGCCACGACGGCCAACAGCCGCACGTTCTGCTCGCCCAACGTGACGTCGGCCACTTTCAGAGAAGCGGGCAATCCTGCCAACGGCGTGGCGCCGTCGCTCAGAGCCGCGAACCAGCGCAAGCCTCTCAACGAATACGAATTCATGGGCGTTCTCCCTGATACAGCTGGCGAACCGCGGCCGGTTCGATTTGCACTTCAGTGTCCAGTCGGGCCAAACGTTGCAGGAACACCTCGGCCTGACCGCTGCGGTGCTCGGCGGGTACACCCAACTGCAACAACTGGCTGACTTGCTCGCGGATCTGCGCCACGTCATCAGCCACATAGCGGTCCACCAACCCGGTGGCGAAGCGTTGCTCACCGCCGGTCAGGCTCCAGATGAACGGCCGATCACGGGAATCGTATTCGTCGATCCCGGCTTCCTGCTCGATCACTTGCGGACCGTTCAGGCCCAGTCGCGCTTCCTGGGTCACCAGCAGATAGCTGCACAGCCCGGCGGCGATGGACATGCCGCCAAAACAACCGACGCTGCCGGCCACCACACCGATGACGGGCTGGTACTGGCGCAAGTCGACAATCGCCGAATGAATCTCGGCAATCGCCGCCAGCCCCAGATTGGCCTCTTGCAGACGCACGCCGCCGGTTTCCAGCAGCAACACGGCGCGGGTCGGGATGCCCTTGCGGTTGTCTTCAGCGGCCAGCTCCAGCGCGCCGGCGATCTTCGCCCCGCCGACTTCGCCAAGGCTGCCGCCCTGGAACGCGCCTTCGATGGCCGCGATCACCACCGGCAGGCCATCCAGCAAACCCTTGGCGATCACCACACCGTCGTCGCTTTGCGGCACCACGCCCTGGCGCAGCAGCCACGGCGACATGACTCGCTGAAAGGGGTCGAGCAGCTCACGGAACGAACCGTTATCCAGCAAGGCCTTGGCCCGTTGCCGGGCACCCAGCTCGACGAAGCTGTGTTTGTTGAGCAACGCGGCGCTGTCAGTCATGGCCGATCTCCTCGAAGCCCTGTTCCAGGCGCAAACGCACCACCCCGGGGGTGGCGCCGAAATCGTGGATGTCGATCGCCAGGGCCGGCGGCATCTGGCCGTCGAACATGCGGGCGAACAGGTGTTGCCAGCGTTGTTCACTGCCGTTGACCGAGGTCTGCACCTGAATGGTCAACTTGCCCGCCAGGCCCGGCTCGATCAGCACTTCCAGGTCGCCCGAGCCGACACAGCCCACCAGCGCCCGGCCCCGTGGCGGCTGCCCGGCGGGAAATTCAAAGGATAAGGTTTGCATCAGCACACTCCTGGGAAGAGGCCATCGCCGCGCTCGATACGGTCGAGGAACAGGCAGGCGGCGAGCAAGTCAGCAGCGCCGCCGGGCGAGGCGTTCATGGCAATCAGTTGTTGGTCCAGCGCATGCAACTGGCGACGACCGCCCAGGCTGGCACTGCCACCGGCGTCGAGCACCGCTCTGGCACCGTGCTGCATGGCCTGCAAACCTGGCTCACCGGCGCGGTAGAGCACGCAGGTGTCGGCCAACGTCGTCATGATCGCCAACAAGGCATCGAGCCGGGCGTTCTGTTCTCCCGCCCCCGCCGCGCGACTGCGCTTGAGTTGTGGCAGGCCCAGGCCGGTGACGGCCGGGAATGCCAGTTGCGCTTCTTCCCGGGCACCGCGCACGCCGTAGCGTTGGGCCACTTGAGCGCCATGGCTGAAAGGTTTGGGGGCGTAGCGATCGTTGAGCAAGGCCAGGCGGGCGGCACGTAAGGTGACGGCGCTGGCGACGCTGGATTCAGGTTCCAGCGCGGCCGCAGCCACCAACAACCCCAACGCCCAGATCGCGCCGCGGTGGGTGTTCACACCATCGGTGGTAGCGAGCATCGCCGCTTCCCCCTCACGGCCGATCCGCCCAAGGGCTTCGCGCAACGGCAGGCCGATCTCGCCGCATTCAAGGGCGGCGTCGGCCATTTCCTTGAATGCCGGCCACAGCGACAGCGCCGAAGCGTGCATCAGCCCCAAGTGCAGATCGGTGTGGGCGCCATTGCCGCGCCGATCCACCAGGGCCGGTTTGGGTGACAGGTCGGCTTCGTCGATCAGCGCGTCCACGGCCATATCCGCCAAGCGCTCGGCCAAGGACAATTTTTTCGGTTGCAGGTTGAAGGCGTGCATTTACCAACTCCTGAACTTGGCGGGCGGGTTGTAGAGACCACCGGACCACTCCACCAGATCGGCCACGCTCTTGGCGGCGAGCAACTCGCGGGTGGCATCGGTGCGACGAATGCCGAGGTCTTCAGGCAGGGCAATCAAGCCTTCGCGGCGCATACGGGCAGTGTCTTTCGGGTTATGGCGCAAACCGATGGCAGTGACCCCGGCCACGGCCGCGATCATTGCCTGACGCTCTTCCAGCGAGCGGGCCTTGTACAGGTAGGCGATGCCTTCTTCGGTGAGCAAATGGGTGACGTCGTCGCCGTAGATCATGATCGGTGCCAGGGGCATGCCGGCTTTTTTCGCCACCTCCACCGCGTCGAGGGTTTCGACGAAGGTGGGTTTGCCGCCCTCCTGGAAGGTCTCGACCATCTGCACCACCAGTTTCTTGCCGCGCTCAAGCAGCGGCGCCTCACCATCGCCGTGGCGCATGTCGAGCCAGGCCGGCGTGCCGTGACGGCGCCCCCGCGGGTCGTGGCCCATGTTCGGCGCACCGCCGAAACCGGCCAGTCGGCCACGGGTCACCGTCGAAGAATGTCCGTCACCGTCCACCTGCAAAGTGGCGCCGATGAACAGGTCCACCGCGTATTGCCCGGCCAGTTGGCAGACCATGCGGTTGGAGCGCAGCGAGCCGTCATGACCGGTGAAGAACACGTCCGGCCGCGCGGCGATGTAGTTTTCCATGCCCAGTTCGGTGCCAAAGCAATGCACGCTTTCGACCCAGCCGCTTTCGATGGCCGGAATCAGGGTTGGATGGGGATTGAGGGTCCAGTTACGGCAGATCTTGCCCTTCAGGCCGAGGGACTCGCCGTAGGTCGGCAGGATCAGCTCGATGGCGGCGGTGTTGAACCCGATGCCGTGATTGAGGGACTGGACATTGTGTTTTTCGTAGATCCCGCGGATGGCCATCATCGCCATTAACACATGCACCGGCTTGATGTGGCGCGGGTCGCGAGTGAACAACGGTTCGATGTAGAACGGCTTGTCGGCCACCACCACGAAATCGACCCAGGACGCCGGGATATCAACCCGTGGCAGGTCGCTGACATCGTCCACCAATTGGTTGACCTGGACGATGACGATGCCATCGCTGAAGGCCGCCGGCTCGATCAGCGCGGGGGTATCTTCGGTGCTGGGGCCGGTGTAGATATTGCCGGCACGGTCGGCCATGAACCCGGCCGAGAGCACTACATTGGGAATCAGGTCCACCACCAACCGGGCATAGAGCTCGATGTAGGTGTGGATCGCGCCGACTTCCAGCAGCCCGTCTTCGAGCAACTGGCTGATGCGCAGGCTCTGGGTGCCGGCGAAGGAAAAATCCAGCTTGCGGGCAATGCCGCGTTCGAACAGGTCCAGGTGTTCGGAGCGACCGACGCTGGGCATGATCATGTGCAGGTCGTGCAGCTTCGCCGGGTCGACTTTGGCCAGAGAGCGTGACAGGAAATCCGCCTGCTTCTGGTTATTGCCTTCCAGCACCACGCGATCGCCCGGAAGGATCAACGCCTCCAGCGCCGCGACGATCTTGTCGGTGGGCAACACCACACCGTCGGCAAGCCCCTTCACCAGCTCGAGACGCCGCTGCTTTTCGCAACGCCGCCGCGTCCAGCGCGAGTCGGGGGATATTGTTGTTGTCATGACCACTCCACGGGTTCGCTGTCGTGGGGGTCACATTAGGAGTGTTGTGGCGCGGGCATCAATCAAGCTAAGTGGCGAACTATTACGGTTAGGGTAATGGTCTGCGCATAGGGTCCATTCGGGCGGTATTCACATACTCAAACAGCCCCCAACAAAAAGCCCCGCTTCCTTTCAGAAGCGGGGCTTTTTGCGTATCAGGCCAGTTGAGGCTGTGCGCTCATGGGCTGAAGCGGCAGTAACGGAGCGTGGGGATCGGCCTTGACCGATGCACGCCACGCCGACAGCCATTCGGTATGCCCCTCGCTCCAGACCTGCTCATGCAGGCGGGACAGGGCCACCGGGTCGCTCAGCAGCGCCAGTCGCTCGCTGTTGTTCAGGCCCGCCGGGCCAACCTTGAGGGCATGACGAACCCGTTCGATCCGCAGCCATTCGATCGGCTCGGCCTGGCCGTGACGCGAGGTGGCCAGCGCAAAGGCCAGGGCGTTCTGTTGCGGATCGACCACTGCGCGGATGAAACCGTCGTTCAGCGCGTGCCAACGGTTTTCATGAGTGTACTGGTCAGTCGACAGCAGTTCCTGTGGCGGTGCGTATTCCTCGGGGATCAGGAACAGGCTTTCATCACGGGACTTCAAGCCAAGGCCCACTCGGCTGGAGATCACCGACACCGGAATCGACAGCATCAGCGAACCGACGATCGGCACCAACCACCACAAAAAGCTCGGGTTCAGCCAGATCACCAGCAAGGCCCAGAAGAAGCCCAGCAGGGTTTGCGGGCCGTGGCGCTTGACGGCTTCGCTCCAGGGCGTGGAGTCGTCGTCACGCTTGGGTGAATTCCAGGTAGCGGCCCAACCCAGGAAGGCGGCGAGCACGAAGCGGGTGTGGAAAATCATCCGCACCGGCGCCAGCAGCATGGAGAACAACATCTCCAGCAGCATCGACATCGTTACCTTGAACTTGCCACCAAACTCTTTCGCGCCCTTGGCCCAGATCAGGATGATGCTCAGCAGCTTGGGCAGGAACAGCAACACGATGGTGGTGGAGAACAGCGCGATGGCTTTTTCCGGATGCCACTGCGGCCACAACGGGTACAACTGGCGTGGCTCGAGGAAGTATTGCGGTTCCATCAGCGTGTTCACCGCCAGCAGCGCGGTGGATAGCACCAGGAAGAAGAACCACAGCGGTGCCGACAGATAGGACATCACGCCGGTCAGGAATACCGCGCGATGCACCGGGTGCATGCCCTTGACCAGGAACAGCCGGAAGTTCATCAGGTTACCGTGGCACCAGCGACGGTCACGCTTGAGTTCGTCCAGCAGGTTCGGCGGCAACTCTTCATAGCTGCCCGGCAAGTCATAGGCAATCCAGACGCCCCAGCCGGCACGGCGCATCAGCGCTGCTTCAACGAAGTCGTGGGACAGGATGGCCCCGGCGAACGCCCCTTTACCAGGCAACGGCGCCAGGGCGCAGTGCTCGATGAACGGCTTCATGCGGATGATCGCGTTGTGACCCCAGTAGTGGGATTCCCCCAACTGCCAGAAGTGCAGGCCGGCGGTGAACAACGGACCGTACACCCGAGTGGCGAATTGCTGCATGCGCGCATACAGCGTGTCCATGCCCGAGGCGCGTGGCGCGGTCTGGATGATGCCAGCATCCGGCGTGGCTTCCATCAGGCGCACCAGGCTGGTCAGGCACTCGCCGCTCATCACGCTGTCGGCGTCGAGCACGACCATGTACTTGTAGTCACTGCCCCAGCGACGGCAGAAGTCGTCGAGGTTACCGCTCTTGCGCTTGACGCGACGACGACGGCGGCGATAGAAAATCTTGCCAAAGCCCCCGGCTTCACGGCAGACGTCCAGCCAGGCTTGCTGCTCGGCGACACAGATATCGGTTTCGTTACTGTCGCTGAGTACGAAGAAGTCGAAACGATCCAGGTCCCCGGTGGCCGCAACCGACTCGAACGTGGCGCGCAAACCGGCGAACACTCGCGGCACGTCCTCGTTGCAGATCGGCATCACCAGCGCGGTGCGGGCGTCCTTGGGAATTGGCTCGTTGCCGGCACTGGCACCGGAGATGCGGTACTTGTCGTGACCGGTCAGCAACTCGAGAAAACCCATCAGCGCCGTCCAGAAACCGGCCGATACCCAGCAGAACAGGATCCCGAACAGAATCAGGATGCTGGTCTGCAATGCATAGGGCAGCACCTGGGTAGCGGTCTGCAACAGCGGCTGGTGCAGGACTTCGTCCAAGTCCACCAACGACCAGCCCTGGTACGGCATGATGCCCTTCATGTACCAGCCGGCGACGATGGTCTGGCCGAGCATCAGGATCAGCAGGATATAGCGACGGATCGAACCCACTGTGCGCCAGCGTGCGTGCGGCAGCACGCGCTCGTCCTTGGGTGGCTTCGGCGGGTTGGTGCGACCTGTCAGGCGACGCCAGGCGCGCACCAGGATATTGGTGCGCCACGGCTCCGGTACCACCTTGGTCCGACGAATCGGCGGCGTGGCTTTGAGACAGACACGCCCGCTGGCGTCGAGCGCCAGCATTTCGGCGTCTTCGAGTTCTTCGGCGGTGCTCAGGGTCAGCCGACGGCCCACCGAGGCTTGCGCCGCTTCGGTGGGTGCATCGAAAGTCGACGACGAAAGGCGCTCGTGCAACTCGCTGAAAGACTTGCAGCCCGCCAGCTCGGCACGCTGCGCATCGGTCATGGGCAAATGGGCCAGATACTCGCTGAGCGTCTCTGGCTGTACTGGAGTATTACTCATCGGCTGGCAACTGATAGCTCCAGGTCTCGGTCAGGACTTGTTCAGTCGGTTCCGGTTCCTGCGGGGTTGGGGTCGATTCAGCGGCAGTGGACGCGTTGTCGGCCTTGGCTTCTTTTTCCTGCTCTTTTTCTTGCGCGGTTTCCTTATCGCTCTGCTGCCTGGCGACCTTGTCAGCCTTGGCAAGGGTCGTGGTCACCGCATGGGACGCGGCAGGCGCTTCAACCGGAACCAGTGGACGGACCAGCGCGGCGCGCAATTCAGTGGACTGTTTCGGGTCTTTGATCTTCAGTCGCAGGGTCAGGCGCCAGCCCTTGGTTTCAGGGTTGTAACGCACATTATTCTCGACGATCTCGCCGTTTTCGCCGACGCTCACCTGACTACGCACTTCGGCGTCTTCCGGCAGGGCTTGCAGGGAAGGACCTTCGAAGTCCACCAGATAAGCCACGCTGCCGTCCGGCTGACGGATCAGGTTGGACTGCTTCACGTCACCGGTCGAACGCAGGGTCTGCTTGACCCAGGCGCTGTCCGGCGAATGCAGGTTGGCTTCGTCGAGGGTCCAGTGCAGGCGATAGGCGAAGTCCAGCGGCTGACCTGGCTCAGGCAGCTTTTCCGGGCTCCAGAACGCCACGATGTTGTCGTTGGTTTCGTCAGCGGTCGGAATTTCAACCAGATCGACGGAGCCCTTGCCCCAATCGCCTTTCGGTTCGATCCAGGCACTTGGACGCTTGTCGTAGCGGTCATCGAGGTCTTCGTAGTGGCTGAAGTCACGACCGCGTTGCAGCAGGCCGAAACCACGCGGGTTTTCTACCGAGAAATTGCTCACGGCCAGGTGTTTCGGGTTGTTCAACGGGCGCCAGATCCACTCGCCGTTGCCGGCATGGATCGACAAGCCGCTGGAGTCGTGCAGCTCTCGACGGTAGTTCAGGATCTTGGACGGCTGGTTGGCGCCGAACAGGAACATGCTGGTCAACGGAGCAATGCCCAGCTTGGTGACGCGATCTCGCAGGAACACGCGCGACTTCACGTCGACGACGGTGTCGGTGCCCGGACGCAGGATCATGCGATAGGCACCGGTAGCCCGTGGCGAATCCAGCAGGGCGAAGATCACCAGGTGCTTATCGGTCGGCTTCGGACGCTGGATCCAGAACTCGCGAAAGCGCGGGAATTCTTCACCCGATGGCAGGGCGGTATCGATGGCCAGGCCACGGGCGGACAAACCATAAACCTGGCCCTTGCCGATGACGCGGAAGTAGCTCGCGCCCAGCATGGTCATGATTTCGTCTTGCTTGTCAGCCTTGTTGATCGGGTACAGCACGCGAAAACCCGCGTAGCCCAGTTTCTCCGTGGACTTGGGATCGAACTTGACGTCACCGAAATCGAAGCGCGTCGGGTCATACTTGATTTCATCGACGGTGGTCGCGGTGATCTCGTTGATCTTCACCGGCGTGTCGAAATGCATGCCTTGGTGATAGAAGGACAGCCTGAACGGCGTCTTCTGATCTGCCCACTCGGCTTTTTCGGTGCGGAAACGGATTTTTTGATAGTCAGCGAATTTCATTTCGCGGAATTCGTTCGGCAGATTGCTGCGCGGGGCTTCGAATTTTTGCCCGGCCAGTTCTTGAGCCTTCGCCGATACATCATCCAGGCTGAATGCCCACAGTTGGCCCGCGCCAAACAGGCACAGCAGGGCCGAGCCCGCTACCAGAGCGTTTCTAAACCGTTTGGCAGTCATTTTTGGTGCATTACAGGGACTAACAATCACGAGCAACCCTCGCCGAAAACAGATCAAAAAACCAACGGCCAGATAAAGTATCTGCAAGGTATCGGCATTGAAATCCGCACCTGCAGGCCACTCTTGCCAAGTTGGCGAGCATTGTTCCGACTCCGATGGGACAAAATGATTCCCCAAACGGCCCAGGACAAGTCTCTACCTAAGTCAAATGGACCAGCGAACGCTGGTCCCCCGTAGCGCGCGATTATCTAGTAGCCCGCGTGACAACGCATCAGGGGTAACAAAGTATTTATCGAGAAAACTCCCTGTTTTGCCTCGAAACAGGACCGAAAAGATGTTTCAAACACTTTCAGACCTGTAACAGGAAGGTTACCGGGCCGTCGTTAACCAGATGCACCTGCATGTCGGCGCCGAATCTACCTGATGCCACAGTGCCATGCACCTGTTTCGCGTGGGTGAGCAGATAGTCAAAGAGTTCCTCGCCCAAGGCCGGAGGTGCGGCCGTCGAAAAGCTCGGGCGTAATCCGCTTTTGGTGTCCGCCGCCAGGGTGAACTGCGACACCAACAGCAAGCCACCGCCGACATCTGCCAGGGACAGGTTCATCTTGCCATCAGCGTCGCTGAACACCCTGTAGTTCAGTAGCTTGTGCAGCAACTTGTCGGCGCTGGCCCGGGTGTCCTCGGGCTCGACCGCCACCAGCACCAGCAGGCCCTGGTCCACCGCGCCAACGACTTCCCCTGCGACCTCGACCCGAGCGCCGCGGACCCGTTGCAACAGCCCCTTCATGCTTCTTCGGGCGGCAGGTCGAGCAGGCGCCGGGCCATTTGGGCGGCGGCGCGCACCAACGCATCGGTAATACCCGGCTCCGAAGCGGCGTGACCGGCGTCGCGGATCACCTGCAGTTCGCTGTTGGGCCAGTTCTGATGCAGTTCCCAGGCATTGTCCAGCGGGCAGATCACATCGTAGCGCCCGTGCACGATGACGCCCGGTAGATGGGCGATCTTGCCCATGTCTCGGATCAACTGGTTGGGTTCGAGAAAAGCGTTGTTGGTGAAGTAATGACACTCGATCCGGGCAATCGACAGCGCGCGCTGCGGCTCGGAGAAGCGATCGACCACCAGCGGGTTCGGGCGCAGGGTCGCCGTACGGCCTTCCCAGGTCGACCAGGCCTTGGCCGCGTGCATCTGGGCGATCTGGTCATTGCCTGTCAGGCGTTTGTGGAAAGCAGCGAGCAGGTCGTCGCGCTCGTCCAGGGGGATCGGTGCGATGTAATCCTGCCAGTAATCGGGGAACAGGCGACTGGCGCCGGCCTGGTAGAACCACTCGATTTCCTGCGGACGGCAGAGAAAGATCCCACGCAGAATCAGGCCGTGTACCCGCTCGGGATGGGTCTGGGCGTAAGCCAAGGCCAGGGTCGAGCCCCAGGAGCCGCCAAACAGCACCCATTTTTCGATGCCCAAATGTTTGCGGATGCGCTCCAGGTCTTCGACCAGATCCCAGGTGGTGTTGTTTTCAAGGCTGGCATGAGGGGTGGAGCGGCCACAGCCGCGCTGGTCGAAGGTAACGATGCGGTACAGGTTCGGATCGAAGTAGCGACGGCTCTGGGCATCGCAACCGGCACCCGGGCCACCGTGAATGAACACCACAGGCAGGCCTTCCGGGGAACCGCTTTCATCGACATAGAGCGTGTGGGTGTCATCGACAGCCAGATCGTGCCGGGCATGAGGTTTGATCTGCGGGTACAAAGTCTGCATTGCGCGCTCCGTAAGGGGTCGAGTCATCCCTGGGGGGACTTCTATTTAATCTGCCGTCCGGCATCATAAACCCGAATTACCCGAATGAGCATGTCCCCTGCGCAGTCAAAGCGTGTCAGCCAGATACGCCAGCAGTGTGCGATACATCTGATCGACCTCCGGCACTTGGCCCCGGCCACGTAAACAGCCGTGAACCAATCCTCCCCCGACATACAGCACAGCATCCACACCTGCGCTGTTCAGCCGCTCGCTATAAAGGACGCCGTCGTCGCGCAACGGGTCCCATTGCGCCACGACGACCAGCGCTGGCGGCAGGCCGCTCAGGTCATCGGCGAGCAACGGCATGGCGAGGGAAGACGGTTGAGCGTCGCTCAGATAGAGGGCGTGATAACTGTCCAGATCGCTGCTGCTCAACAGTGGCGCATCGGCACATTCGCGCCGCGAGGGCAGATGGGCCGGGCCACCGAGGGCGGGATAAATCAGCACCTGACCCCGTGGCAGCGCTTGCCCGGCATCGCGCAAGGCCAGGCATAACGCGGCGGCGAGATTGCCTCCGGCGCTGTCACCGGCCACCAGCCGACGGCGAGGGTCGATGGCAAAGGGGGTGGCCGCCAGGTGATGCCACACGGCGAGGCAGTCTTCAAAGCCGGCGGGGAACGGATGCTCCGGCGCCAGTCGATAATCCACCGCCAGCACCAGCACGCCGAGGGTCGCGGCCAGTTCCATGCAGATGAAGTCGTGGGAGTCCAGATCACCCACCACCCAGCCGCCACCGTGCAGATAAAGGATGCATGGCCAGCCTTCGGACGGCGGCGCGCTTCGAGGACAGTAAGCCCGCACGGCTACCCCGGCCAGCTCGAAATCCTCGACTGCCAGCGCTTGCGGGCATGGCGGGGTGAAGGCCCGGCACATCTGGCTGTAGGCCTGGCGCAGACCAGGGAGGCTGTTGTCCGGGGCGTTGAAGCTCAGGGTTTGGTCGATGAAGGCGGACATTGCCTGGGAGAGTGGATAAGTAGCCATGGAACGACGCCAACATAGAGGATCGGGATGGGCGCTGATTATGAGACGAGGGGATCTAAGTGGGAGCAAGGCTTGCCCGCGATGACGGCGGTACATTCAACATCAGTGTCGACTGACATATCGCCGTCGCGGGCAAGCCTTGCTCCTACAGATAAATCCCCTCGCCACGATCATCTAATCGTCAATTCTTGAGACTGGCCTGCACCGCCGCCACGCCATCCTTGCCGTCAAAACTGGTCACCCCGGTGAGCCAGCGCTGAAGATCCTCGGGGTGCTCACGCAGCCATTGCCGGGCGACGTCCTGGGGTGTCTTGCGCGCCATGATCGGCACCATCAACTGACTTTCCTGGGCGGCGGTGAAAGTGAGGTTTTCCAGCAAGCGGTTCACGTTCGGACAACGCTGGGCGTAGTCCGGCGCGGTGACGGTGGAGACCGTCGCGGCGCCTTCGTTCGGGCCGTAGACGTCTTCGCTGCCCGTCAGGTAGGTGATGTTCATATTGATGTTCATCGGGTGCGGGGTCCAGCCGACGAACACCACGAACTCCTTGCGATTCACCGCCCGCTGCACCGCCGCCAGCATCCCGGCCTCACCGGACTCGATCAGCTTGAAGTCCTTGAGGCCAAAGTGATTGGTTTCAATCATGGTCTTGATGGTGGTGTTGGCACCGCTGCCCGGCTCGATGCCGTAGATTTTTCCGCCGAGCTGCTCCTTGAACCGGGCGATGTCGGCGAAAGTCTTGAGGCCCGCTGCGGCCACGTAGTCCGGCACCGCCAGCGTGGCTTGGGCATCGGCAAGGCTTGGCTGGTCCAGGACTCTCACCTGGTTGGCCGCCAGGAACGGAGCGATGTTGTTGTCCATCGCCGGCTTCCAGTAGCCCAGGAAGATATCGAGGCGCTTGTCACGGATGCCGGCGAAGATGATCTGCTGCACGGCGCTGGTCTGTTTGCTTTCATAACCCAGACCGGTGAGCAACACATCGGCCATGCCACTGGTGGCGATCACGTCGGTCCAGTTGACCACGCCCATGCGCACCGTCTGGCAGGACGCCGGCTCGGCGGCCATTGCCCCGCTGCTCAGGATGGCGGTACCGCAGAGGATCGACAGACAGCGTTTGAACAGTCTTTTCATCGGGAAGGTCTCGTGCGGCAGCGATTATTGTAGGTCGGTGTCTTGCTGCACCGTGACCGGAACATTACGCAGCGTCGAGGGGCTGAAGATGAACTGTGGCGACCCGGTTTTGCACGGTGGCGACTGTTCCCCTGCGAGGCTCAAGGACACATCTATCTGAGGGAGCAAGGCTTGCTCCCCCCCCTAGCCCCAGGAAACAGGCATTATTTCTTGTAGGCCTGCTGCCCCCACGCCAGCAAGCCTTCCAGCAATTCCCTGAGCACCACCTGGGTCGGTTCCGCCAGATCCGCACGGTAGTTGAACGGCTCGAACTCTTCCATGTAGGTGCTCTGGCACAGTTCCAGTTGCACCGCGTGGATGTCTTCGGCCGGGTTGCCGTAGTGCCGCGTGATATGTCCGCCCTTGAAACGTCCGTTGAGCACGTGGGTAAATTCGCCGTGGCGGGCGCAGATGGCTTCGAGCTGGCTGGCCAGGGTCGGGGCGCAACTGGCGCCGTTGAAGGTGCCGAGGTTGAAGTCCGGCAACTTGCCGTCGAACAGGTGCGGGATCACCGAACGGATCGAGTGGGCGTCGAACAGCATGGCATAGCCGAATTCGGCCTTGAGCCGCGCCAGTTCCTGTCGCAGGGTCTGGTGGTAAGGCACCCAGATCTGTTGCAGATAAGTCGCCCGCTCCGCGGCGGACGGCTCCAGCCCCTGGCGAAACAACGGTACGCCATCGAACAGGATCGAAGGATACAAACCGGTGGTGGCACCGACGTACATCGGTTTGTCATCGTCGGGGCGGTTCAGATCGATCACGAACCGTGAATATTCAGCGGCCAGGGTGCTGGCGCCCAGTTCGGCGGCGAACTCGTAAAGCTTGGGAATATGCCAGTCGGTGTCCGGCAAGCTCTGGGCCTCAGGGATCAAACCAGCCTTCACCGCCGGGGTCAGGCGCAGGCCGGCGTGGGGCATGCTGATCAACAGCGGCACGCGCCCTTGCTTGAAATTCAGGACCTTCTCCACAACCGTTCTCCTTAATCGATTTCCACGCCGTGACGCACGACGCGTTTTTCCAGATCGCCACCCAGCCAGTACGACAGGTCGGCCGGGCGGTCGATGTGCCAGGCGACAAAGTCCGCGACTTTGCCGACTTCCAGCGAACCGTGAGTGGCAGCCATGCCCAAGGCCTGGGCCGCATGAATCGTCGCCCCCGCCAGGGCCTCCTCAGGGGTCATGCGAAAGCAGGTGCAGGCCATGTTCAACATCAAGCGCAACGACAGCGCCGGCGATGTGCCGGGGTTGAGGTCGCTGGCCACGGCGATCTTCACGCCGTGCTTGCGCAGGGCATCCATGGGCGGCAGCTGGGTTTCGCGCAGGAAATAAAATGCCCCGGGCAACAACACCGCCACCGTGCCGGATTCGGCCATGGCCCTGGCGTCGTCCTCGGTCATGAATTCCAGATGATCGGCCGACAGCGCCTGATAACGGGCCGCCAGGCTTGAACCGTGCAGCGACGACAATTGTTCAGCGTGCAGCTTCACCGGCAGGCCCAGTTGTTGGGCGGTGATAAACACCCGTTCGACCTGCGCCGGGGAAAACGCCAGGTACTCGCAAAATGCATCCACCGCATCCACCAACCCTTCGGCGGCGAGAGCCGGGAGTATTTCGGTGCAAATGTGCTCGATGTAGTCATCGGCGCGATCAGCGTATTCCGGTGGCAAGGCGTGGGCCGCCAGGCAGGTGCTGCGCACGCTGACCGGCAGCTGTTCACCCAGGCGACGGATGACCCGCAGGATCTTGCGTTCGCTGGCCAGGTCCAGGCCGTAGCCGGATTTGATTTCCACCGTGGTCACGCCATCGCGCATCAGACTTTTCAGGCGTTTGGCGGCGCTGTTGAACAGTTCATCTTCGCTGGCGGCCCGGGTAGCGCGCACGGTGCTGGCGATGCCCCCGCCGGCCGCTGCGATCTCGGCGTAGCTGACGCCCTGCAGGCGCTGTTCGAATTCACCGCTGCGGTTGCCGCCGAACACCGTGTGGGTGTGACAGTCGATCAGCCCAGGAGTGACCCAGGCGCCCTTGAGGTCGTTGACGGCCGGATAGTCACCGGCCGGCAGCTCGGCGCGCGGGCCGATCCATTGAATCAGCTCGCCGTGGGTGACGATGGCGGCGTCTTCGATGATCGAGTAGACGCCCTGGGCCATGGTGGCGGCGTGGCAGTTTTGCCAGAGGGTTTTCATCCCGGTTTCCTCGAATTATTGAAGATCGAATCGCGAGCAGGCTCGCTCCCACAAGGACTTCTGGTGTACCGGGGCTCTACACCACCCCCTGTGGGAGCGAGCTTGCTCGCGATGAGGTCCTTACAGGCTCGGCAACAACTGCGCCGTGACCAGTTCATTCAGGCAACGACTGGCCAACAACTCGCTCGCCGCATTGATGTCCGGCGCGAAGAACCGGTCTTTCTCATAGAACGGCACTTCTGCGCGCAAGAGGGCGCGGGCCTGCTCCAGCTTGGCAGAGGTTTTCAAACCGCCGCGCAGATCCAGCCCCTGGCACGCCGCCAGCCATTCCACCGCCAGAATCCCCCGGGTGTTCTCGGCCATTTCCCACAGCCGCTTACCGGCGGCGGGGGCCATGGACACATGGTCTTCCTGGTTGGCCGAAGTCGGCAGGCTGTCCACCGAATGGGGATGGGACAACGCCTTGTTTTCGCTGGCCAGGGCAGCAGCGGTGACCTGGGCGATCATGAAGCCGGAGTTCACCCCGCCATTGGCCACCAGAAACGGCGGCAGTTGCGACATGTGCTTGTCCATCATCAGCGAAATACGCCGCTCACTCAGCGAACCGATTTCGGCGATTGCCAGGGCCATGTTGTCAGCGGCCATTGCCACCGGCTCGGCGTGGAAGTTGCCACCGGAAATCACGTCGCCCTCGGCGGCGAACACCAGCGGGTTATCCGATACGGCGTTGGCTTCGATCACCAGCACCTCAGCGGCCTGGCGGAACTGGGTCAGACAGGCGCCCATCACTTGTGGCTGGCAGCGCAGGGAATACGGGTCCTGGACCTTGTCGCAATTCTGGTGGGAAGCGGAGACTTCGCTGCGCTCGCCCAGCAGATCGCGATAAGCAGCGGCGGCATCGATCTGGCCTTTCTGGCCGCGCGCGGCGTGAATACGCGCATCGAATGGCGAACGCGAACCGAGCACCGCTTCTATCGTCAAGCTGCCCAGAGCCAGGGCGCCGGCGAACAGGTCTTCGCCTTCGAACAGGCCACGCAAGGCAAACGCCGTGGACACCTGGGTGCCGTTGAGCAGCGCCAGTCCTTCTTTTGCAGCCAGGGTCAGCGGCGCAAGGCCGGCCACTTTCAGCGCTTCGACAGCCGGCAACCATTCACCTTTGTAACGGGCCTTGCCTTCGCCCAACAGCACCAGGGACATGTGGGCCAGCGGCGCCAGATCACCCGAAGCGCCGACCGAGCCTTTCAACGGAATGTGTGGATAGACCTCGGCATTGATCAGCGCAATCAGCGCATCGATCACCTGCCGACGGATGCCGGAAAAACCCCGGCTCAGACTATTGACCTTGAGCACCATGACCAACCGCACCAGCGCATCGCTGATCGGCTCGCCCACGCCAGCGGCATGGGACAGCACCAGAGAGCGTTGCAGGTTTTCCAGGTCTTCACTGGCGATGCGGGTCGAGGCCAGCAAACCAAAACCGGTGTTGATGCCGTAGGCCGTGCGATTCTCGGCGAGAATCTGCTCCACGCAGGCGACGCTGGCTTCGATCTGCGCCGACGCGCTGGCGTCGAGGCTCAGGGTCACGGGTTGCTGATAAATGTCACGCAATTGAGCCAGGCTCAATTGGCCGGGAATCAGGTTTAAGGCAGTCATGTATTGCTCCTTTTGAGAGTTTTGTTTTCACCCGCCAGTCGCTCCGGAATGTTCCGTTATCCGTCACCCTCGCCTTTTGGGCGGTGGATGCCTTGGCACGCTGGCGGTTTTTTGATCAATTCAAATTCGGTAAGGCGTTGTGCAACACGGCTGGATCTTTAAGCAGCGCGGCAGCGCTGGCGATGTCCGGCGCCAGCCAGCGGTCCTGGTCGTAGGCCGGCACATGCTCACGCAGCAGTTTCCAGGCAACGTCAGTGCCGGCACCGAAGCGTTGCGTCTTGAGAAACTCAAAAGCCTGGGCGGCCAGCAGGTATTCGATGGCGAGGATCTGCGTGCAGTTTTCCAACGCCCGGTGCAGCTTCAGGGCGGCGTTGGTGCCCATGCTCAGGTGATCTTCCTGCAAGCCCGAGGTGACAAAGTTGTCGAGCACCGCCGGCTGGGCCAGCTGGCGATTTTCCGCACACAGCGACGCGGCGACGTATTGCACGATCATCATCCCCGAATTTACCCCGGGGTTGGCCACCAGAAAGGCCGGCAGGCCGCTGACGTGGGGGTTGATCAAACGGTCGAGACGACGTTCGGCGATGGAGCCGATTTCGGCCATGGCAATCGCCAGCAGATCCGCCGCCAAAGCCACCGACTGACCGTGGGGGTTGGCCTGGGACATGACCCGGAAGCTCTCGGGCGTGCCCAACAACAGCGGGTTATCGGTGCTGGCGTTGAGTTCGGTTTCGATCTGTTGCCGGGCATGGGCCAGTTGGTCGCGAGCGGCACCGTGGACCTGAGGAATAGAGCGGATGCTCAACGCATCCTGGGTGCGAATGCCCAGGCTCGAAGCGATGACTTCGCTGCCGTCCAACAGTGCCCGCAAGTTGACGCCGACCTGTTGCATGCCAGGGTGCGGCTTGAGGGCGATGATCTGGGCATCGAACGCCGCGATCTGCCCGCGCTGGGCCTCGAAGCTCATGGCGCCGATCACGTCGGCCCATTGCAGCAGCCGCGTCGCATCGGCCAGGGCCAGGCAACTGAGGCCGGTCATGCACGGCGTGCCGTTGACCAGGCACAAACCGTCCTTGGCCCCCAGTTGCACCGGTTGCAAGCCCTCTGCGGCCAGAGCCTGTTGCGCCGAGACGATTTGCCCGCGATAGCTGACATTGCCAACGCCCAACAACGCGATGCTTATATGGGCCATGTGGGTCAGGTAGCCCACCGAACCCTGGGACGGCACTTGCGGGGTGATGCCGCGATTGAGCAGCGCCAGCAGGGCTTCGACCACCCGGCGATGAATGCCGGACTTGCCCTGGCTGTAGTTGAGGATGGCCGCGCAGACAATCGCCCGGGTCTGTTCATCGGCCAGCGGCGCGCCAACGCCACAGGCATGGCTGAGCAGTGTGTTGCGCGACAATTGGCTGAGCTGTTCGTCCTTGAGCGAGACATTGCACAGGGCACCCAGGCCGGTGTTGACGCCATAAGCGCGCTCGCCGCTTTCGACGATGCGCTGGACGATGGCCTGGGCATTGTCGATCCGCGCCCAGGCCTGGGCCGACAGCTCAAGCTCGGCACCGAAGCGGGCGACCGCGACCACATCCTGCCAACGCAACGGCGCGTCGGCGATTACGATTTTTTCAGCCTGGGACATCTTCAACCTCATGCCTATAACCTGAACATTGATGCAGCTTTACCGGCGCCATCGCGAGCAGGCTCGCTCCCACAGGGATTTGCTTTGGACACAAAATGGGGTGAACAAAAAAGACCCCATTGTGGGAGCGAGCCTGCTCGCGATGGGAGCAGCCCAGCCACCACAAATCCCTCAAACCACCGCAGCCCTGCGCTGCACAAACCGATCAACATACTCATCCGCCGGCGAGTGCAGGATCTCTCGGGGCGTGCCGACCTGGATCAGCTTGCCATCCTTGAGAATCGCGATGCGGTTGCCGATGCGCACGGCTTCGTCGAGGTCGTGGGTGATGAACACGATGGTCTTGTGCAGGGTCTTTTGCAGTTCCAGCAACTGGTCCTGCATTTCCGCGCGGATCAGCGGGTCGAGGGCGCTGAAGGCTTCGTCCATCAGGATGATGTCGGTATCCGCCGCCAAGGCACGGGCCAGGCCCACGCGCTGGCGCATGCCGCCGGAGAGCTGGTGCGGGTATTTGTTCTCGTAGCCCTTCAGGCCCACGGTGTTGATCCAGTGCAGCGCCCGCTCAGTGCAGACCTGCTTGCTCTCGCCACGCACTTTCAAGCCATAGGCGACGTTGTCCAGCACGCTCTTGTGGGGCAACAGGCCGAAGCTCTGGAACACCATGCTGATCTTGTGCCGGCGAAATTCGCGCAGGGCTTCCATGTCCAGTTGCAGAATGTCTTCGCCGTCCACCAGGATCGCGCCGCTGGTAGGATCGATCAGCCGGTTGAAGTGGCGCACTAAAGTGGACTTGCCGGAGCCGGAAAGCCCCATGATCACGAAGATCTCACCGGTGCCAATGCTCAACGACAAGTCGTTCACACCGACCACGCAACCGGTTTCGGCCAGCACCTGGTCCTTGGTCTTGTTCTGGCGGATCAGCTCCAAAGCCTCCTTGGAGCGATTGCCGAAAATCTTGAAGACGTTCTTGACTTCGATCTTGCTGATGGCTGCGTTGTTCATTTGCTCACCTCATGCCGAGGACGACCATAGGCCTGGGTAATGCGGTCGATGACCACGGCGAGAATCACGATCGCCAGCCCGGCTTCCAGGCCGCGTCCGACGTTGAGGGTCTGGATGCCCACCAGCACATCTTCGCCCAGGCCACGGGCGCCGATCATCGAAGCGATGACGACCATCGACAGGGCCATCATGGTGGTCTGGTTGATCCCGGCCATGATGCTTGGCAGGGCCAGGGGCAGTTGCACGCCGAACAGCTGTTGCCAACGGTTGGCGCCGAAGGCATTGATGGCTTCCATCACTTCGCCGTCCACCTGGCGAATGCCCAGGTCGGTCAGACGAATCAATGGCGGCGCGGCGTAGATCACCGTGGCGAAAATCGCCGGGACCTTGCCCAGGCCAAACAGCATCAATACCGGAATCAGGTACACGAAGCTCGGCATGGTTTGCATGATGTCCAACAACGGCATCAACACCGAACGCAGGCGATTGCTGCGGGCCGAGAGGATGCCCAGCGGAATGCCGATCAACACCGAAATAAATGTCGCCACCAGCATCAGGGCGAGGGTCTGCATCAGTTTGTCCCACAGGCCCACCGCGCCCACCAGGAACAGCAGGCCGACAATCACCGCCGTGGTCGCGACCTTGCGGGTGGCGTGCCAGGCAATGCCGCCGACGATGGCCAGCATCAACCACCAGGGTGCCATGCGCAGCAGGCCTTCGAGGTTGACGATGGCCCACAGCAAGGTGTCGGAAATGTGCCGGAACACATCGCCGTAGTTGGTCACCAGGGAGTCGACCCAACTGTTGACCCAGTCGGCGATAGAGAAGGTAAAGCTTTCGGGAAACATAAGAGACTCTCGATCAAGTGGATGCAGTGAACGTCCCGGCCAGCCCTAGGGTTGGCCGGGTGTATTCGACCTACAGAGCCGCGTCGATTTTTTTGGCCGCGTCTTCACTGACCCAGGCGTGCCAGACTTCAGGATGTTCCTTCAGGAAGATCTTCGCCAGTTTCGGCGACTCGATCCGCTCCTTGGCCATGCGCCCGAGGTTCTGGTTCAGGATATCGATGGGCAGATTGACCTTTTCCAGCACCGCCACCAGTTCAGGCGCTTCGTCGTGGAAGGTCTTGGACAGGCCGACTTTGATGGTCACGCTTTTGTCCACGCCCGGTTTTTCTTCCAGTTTCACCAGGTCCACCTGACCCATGAGCGGGGTTGGCGACCAGTAGTAGAACAGGATCGGCTCGCCGCGCTTGTAGCTCGACAGCACCGCCGCATCCAGGGCCGGACCGGTGCCGGGGCGGAAGTTGGTGTAGGTTTTTTCCAGGCCATAGCTTTTCAGCATTTCGCTGTTGTCCAGCTCACAGGTCCAGCCGGCCGGGCAGTTGTAGAAGCGGCCCTTGGATGGCTCTTCCTGGTCCTTGAACACAGCGGCGTACTGGCCCAGGTCGGCGATGTTCTTCAGGCCCGGCGCCTTGGCTTCAAGCTTACGCTTGGCGTCACCCTCGATCACATAGCGCGGCACGTACCAGCCTTCGATGGCACCCACCACCGGGGCGCCGACACCGACGACCTTGCCGGCCTTCTCGGCCTTGTTCCAGACTTCACTGCGACCGACCCATTCTTCGGCGAACACCTGAATATCGTTGCTGCTCAAGGCGTTCTCCATGGTGATGGAGTTGCCTGGCAGACTGTCGGTCTTGCAGCCGTAGCCTTTTTCCAGCACCACTTGCATGACGTCGGTCAGCAACATGCCGCTTTCCCAGTTCAGACCGGCGAATTTCACCGGCTTGCCCGACTCGCACCAACCCGCCGCTTGCGTGGCGCCGGCACTGGCCAGCAGGCCCATGCAAAGCAATGTGGTCAGCAGGGTCTTGTTCGATTTCATTATGTGACGCTCCTAATCAGTGAATTGGCTTACGGCAGTCAAGAGGCATCCAGCCCTGTCAACATCCCATCAGGCCGCTTGGATGCGACCCGCCCTGCTCGGTTGTGCGTCAACCGCGTCCTGCTCGACCGGCAGGATCAATTGATCGGGTACAGCGCTGTGCCACTTCCTGGCGGCGAGGTAATACAGCACCGCCGGAACCACCAGGCCGATGATCCAGGAAATATCCACACCACCCATGGCTTCCACCAGCGGACCGGTATAGAACTTGGTGGCGATGAACGGCAGTTGAACCAGTACACCGAAGACATAGACGCTGATACCAAGGGCATTCCAACGACCGTAGCGACCGTTCGGGTCGGCCAGCGCCGGCACGTCATAGCGCTCGCGAGTGATGCAGTAGTAGTCCACCAGATTGATCGCGCTCCAAGGCGTAAAGAACGCCAGCAAGAACAGGATGAAAGACTTGAACGCACCGAGGAACGAGTGCTGACCGAGCAGCGCGATCAGGGTCGCCGCGCCGACGATGACCAGCACGAAGCCTAGACGCTGCAAGCGCGTGACGTTCAGGTGACCCCGAAAACCACTGATGATGGTCGCAATGCACATGAAGCTGCCGTAGGAGTTCAGCGTGGAGATAGTGACCTTGCCGAACGCGATGCTGAAGTACAGCAGCGCAGCGGTGGCACCGGTACCACCCAGACCAACGATGTAGGCCACTTCGTGACCCGCGAACTGCCCATTGGCCGAGGCGGCGGCAAACACGCCGAGGATCATCGCCACCTGCGCGCCGATGACTGAACCTGCGCCTGCGGCAAAAAAGGTTTTCACCGAGGAAGTCTTGCTCGGCAGGTAACGCGAATAGTCCGCCACGTAGGGGCCGAAGGCGATCTGCCAGGAAGCCGCGAGAGACACCGCAAGCAGGAAACTGCTCCAGCTGAAATGGCGGATTTGCAGGAGTGCGCCAACGTCCGTCTGGCTCATCAGGCGAGCGAACAGGTAAACAAAGGCGATCACACCAATGACGCTGGCGACACGGCCAATGAAGTGAATCACCCGATAACCGAGCACCGTGACCAGCACGATGGTACTGGCGAAAATGAGGATGCCGACACTGTCGCTGACACCAAACAACTGGCCCAGCGCCTGGCCGGAAAGCACGGTTCCGGTTGCGGTGAAACCCAGGTACATCAGGCACACCAGCACGATCGGGATAGCCGCGCCGTACACACCAAACTGCACCCGGCTGGAGATCATCTGCGGCAGGCCAAGCTTGGGCCCTTGCGCGGCATGCAACGCCATGACGCCACCGCCGAGCAGTTGGCCGATCAGCAAACCGATCAACGACCAGAACACATCACCACCCAGCACCACCGCCAATGCGCCGGTGACAATGGCAGTGATTTGTAGGTTGGCACCCATCCAGAGGGTGAACTGGCTCAACAATCGGCCGTGTCTCTCCGCTTCCGGTATGTAGTCGATCGAGCGCTTCTCGATCAACGGCTTGCTGCTTGCGCGTGTGCGGGTGACGGCCATGGTTCAACCTCTGTGGATTGTCCTAGTTCGAGCGTTGCTTTTTTGTGGGAGCGAGCCTGCTCGCGATGGCGGCCTATCAGCCAACACAAGTGTTGAATGTGCCGGCCACATCGCGAGCAAGCTCGCTCCCACATGGGCTCCGGGGTTACTTGCCGGTGATCATCGGCAGGTTCAGCCCCTGTTCCTTGGCGCAATCAATCGCGATCTGATAGCCAGCATCAGCATGGCGCATCACCCCAGTACCCGGATCGTTGTGCAGCACGCGGGCAATTCGCTCGGCCGCTTCGTCGGTGCCGTCGCAGACAATGACCATGCCCGAATGCTGGGAGAAGCCCATGCCGACGCCGCCGCCATGGTGCAGCGACACCCAGGTCGCGCCGCTGGCGGTGTTGAGCAAGGCGTTGAGCAACGGCCAATCGGACACGGCATCGGAACCGTCCTGCATGGCTTCGGTTTCGCGGTTGGGGCTGGCCACGGAACCGGAGTCCAGGTGGTCGCGGCCGATCACGATAGGGGCCGACAATTCGCCGCTGCGCACCATTTCGTTGAACGCCAGGCCCAGCTTGGCACGCTGGCCCAGGCCGACCCAGCAGATACGCGCCGGCAGACCCTGGAAGCTGATGCGCTCGCGGGCCATGTCCAGCCAGTTGTGCAGATGGGCGTCGTCGGGGATCAGTTCCTTGACCTTGGCGTCGGTCTTGTAGATGTCCTGCGGGTCGCCCGACAGCGCAGCCCAGCGGAACGGACCGATGCCACGGCAGAACAGCGGACGGATATACGCCGGCACGAACCCTGGGAAATCGAAGGCATTTTCGACGCCCTCTTCCTGGGCCATCTGACGGATGTTGTTGCCGTAGTCGAAGGTCGGCACGCCCATTTTCTGGAAGGCCAGCATGGCTTTGACGTGGACGGCCATCGATTGTTTGGCCGCTTTGACCACGGCAGCAGGCTCAGTCTTGGCGCGGGCGCGGTACTCGTCCCAGGTCCAGCCGGCCGGCAGGTAACCGTTGAGCGGGTCGTGGGCGCTGGTCTGGTCGGTGACCATGTCCGGGCGCACACCGCGACGGACCATTTCCGGCAGGATTTCGGCGGCGTTGCCACAGAGCGCGATGGAGATCGCCTTGCCTTCTGCGGTGTATTTCTCGATACGGGCCAGGGCGTCGTCCAGATCAGTGGCCTGTTCGTCGACATAACGAGTCTTGAGGCGGAAATCGATGCTCACCTGCTGGCATTCGATGTTCAGCGAGCAAGCACCGGCCAGGGTCGCGGCCAACGGCTGCGCACCGCCCATGCCGCCCAGGCCGGCCGTGAGGACCCAGCGCCCCTTGAGGTTGGCGTCGTAATGCTGGCGACCGGCCTCGACGAAGGTCTCGTAGGTGCCTTGGACGATGCCCTGGCTGCCGATGTAGATCCAGCTGCCGGCGGTCATCTGGCCGTACATGGCCAGGCCCTTGGCGTCCAGTTCGTTGAAGTGTTCCCAACTGGCCCAGTGCGGCACCAGGTTGGAGTTGGCGATCAACACGCGAGGAGCGTTGCTGTGGGTTTTGAACACGCCCACCGGCTTGCCGGATTGCACCAGCAGGGTTTCGTCGTCGTTGAGGTTGGTCAGGCTTTCGACGATCTTGTCGTAGCACTCCCAGTTACGCGCCGCACGGCCGATGCCACCGTAAACCACCAGTTCCTTGGGGTTCTCGGCCACTTCCGGGTCGAGGTTGTTCATCAACATGCGCAGCGGCGCTTCGGTCAGCCAGCTCTTGGCGGTCAGGGTGTTACCGCGTGGGGCACGGATTTCAACGTCACGGTATTTTTCGGGTTTGCGGGTAGCGTCGGTCACAGCAAGAACTCCTCAGCGATCAATCCAGACCAGCCCAGGCAATGGGCGCGATTTCCAGGCACGTTACGTTGAGCAATGGTGACTCATACGCATACGTCTTTACTTGTATGTACAAGCATATGCAATCAGGCGGCCAACTTGATGAATGCGCGCCCAAGGAAAACGACGAGCATGGTTGTGAGTCCCGTAATTAAAGGGCTCTAGCGGAAAATGAAATTTCTGAAGGGGATTTTTGGTACTGGAAGGAAGGGCCAATAAAGCGTGGCGTTGCGCCACGCTGGGGCATTCGGTAACAAGTTGGTGCGAGTAGAAGGAACAACGATCAGGCTTTTGTGGCGAGGGGGCTTGCTCCCGCTGGGGTGCGAAGCAGCCCTATATTTTTTGCGACTGCTGCGCAGTCGAGCGGGAGCGAGCTCCCTCGCCACAATGGCCTACACGTCTGAGGTCAGTGAGCAGTCAGCTCGATCACACAGCACTGGCCAGCAGTTGATATCTCCAGCAATCCGGTGTTACCGCTCAGTTGCAGGCAGTCATAAAGCCCCAGTGCCTCGACAGCCGTATCAATCTTGACCCTCAGCGTCGGAGCCGCACTGAACACCAACACCGTCCCCGCCTCACTGAAAAACCGCTGCTGGCCGCCCATCCACTGCAACCGCGCGCGGTAACGCAGTGGCGCGTAGATCAGGTTGAAATCACGAATCGGCCCGCCCAGCAACGTGCAGTGCACATGGCTCTCGCCGTTGAATGCAAAAGGGTCCAGCGGATGCAAAGCCCGCGTAACCTGACCATCGACGTTCAGCGTCATGCCGTCACCCTGCAAGACACTGATGACCCGCTCGTAACCGGCGAAGCTGGAAAAGCCACCCGACTCAGCAATATCGGCAATCGACAGGCGCCAGCCGAAACCGTCCAGGCCGGTACCCGCATCACGGGTAATTTCTTCGGTGCTGCCGCCGCCGTTTTTCCATGGCATGCGTGGATAATCGGCGGCGCGCAGAACTTTCATCTGCTTGATCATTTATGAAAGCGTCCTTCCAGACGATGACGGGAACCGGGGTGAATCAGGCGCGCGGCGGTTACCGGCTGACGCCCCGACCAGGTGCGGCGGCGAATCAACAGGCATGGCTCGCCCCGTTCGATCTGCAGCAGCTTGCACTCGCTCGCCTCAGCGAGAATCGCTTCAACCACGTGCTCGCCTTCGGTCAGCGGCGCAACCTGGTTGAGGTAGGCGTAGGGCGTTTGCAGGGTGAAGTCCTGCTTGAGGTAGTCCGGGGCCACCAGGGCATTGACGAAACGGTCCTCGATTTGCACGGGGATGTCGTTTTCGAAATGAACGATCAGCGAATGGAATACCTTCTGGCCTTCGCGCATGTCCAGGGCCAGGGCGCGCTCGGAACCGGCGGCCTCCTCCTCCAGCGTGATGACCTTGCACGTATGGCGGTGGCCTCGGGAGGCGATCTCGTCGGCAATGTTATGCACTTCGAACAACGCCGACTGGCTCTTGGGCTCGGCCACGAAGGTGCCGACGCCCTGCATGCGCACCAACAGGCCGTCGGCGGTCATCTCACGCAGGGCACGATTGATGGTCATGCGGCTGAAACCCAGTTGGCTGACCAGTTCGCTTTCCGACGGCACGCGGTAATGCGGCGGCCAGTTTCCACTGTCGATCTGCTGGGTGATCATCTGTTTGACGCGGGCGTACAAGGGCGCCGGACTGTCGCCCATGTTTGCGGCCAGCGGCGGTTTGGCAGGCGGAGTCGGCACGGCGGTTCCTTGTTCTGCAAAAGAAGGGTGCTAGCTTGCCGGAGTTTACCGGGCAGGCAAACGTCTGTATATGTATATACAAATTACGCACGATGAGGTTGAACCATGTCCGCCTTCTTTGCCGAACGCGCGCTGCTGCCTAGTGGATGGGCCCATGATGTACGTTTTGAAGTCGACGCCAGCGGCGTCTTGACTCATATCCAGGCCGATTCCCAGGCAAACGGCGCCGAACGGCTGGGCGGGCCACTGTTGCCTGGCATGCCGAACCTGCACTCCCACGCCTTCCAGCGGGCCATGGCCGGGCTGGCGGAAGTGGCGGGCAACCCCAACGACAGTTTCTGGACCTGGCGCGACCTGATGTACAGCCTCGTCGGAAAAATCAGCCCCGATCAGCTCGGCATCATCGCCCGACAGCTGTACATCGAAATGCTCAAGGCCGGTTACACCTCGGTCGCCGAATTCCATTATGTACACCACGACACCGACGGCACGCCTTACGCCGACCCGGCGGAACTGGCCCTGCGCATCAGCCAGGCCGCCAGCGCCGCCGGCATCGGCCTGACCCTGCTGCCGGTGCTCTACAGCCATTCCGGTTTCGGTGGCCAGGCCCCCAATGACGGGCAACGTCGATTCATCAACAGCACCGAAAACTACTTGAAACTTCAGTCACGCTTGCAGCCGATCCTGGCCGGGCAACCAGCCCAGGCGCTGGGTTTGTGTTTCCACTCGCTGCGCGCCGTGACCCCCGGGCAAATCCAGGAAGTGCTGGCCGCCAGCGACCGCCATTGCCCGGTGCACATCCACATTGCCGAGCAGCAAAAGGAAGTCGACGACTGCCTGAGCTGGAGTGGCGCCCGACCGCTGCAATGGCTGTACGAAAACACCGAGGTGGATCAGCGCTGGTGCCTGGTCCACGCCACCCACGCCAATGCTCACGAAGTCAGCCTCATGGCCAGGAGCCAGGCGATTGCCGGCCTGTGCCTGACCACCGAAGCCAACCTGGGTGACGGGATTTTCCCGGCCGTGGATTTCCTCGCCCAGGGCGGACGTCTTGGGATCGGTTCCGACAGCCATGTGTCGTTGAGCGTGGTGGAAGAGCTGCGCTGGCTGGAATACGGCCAGCGCCTGCGAGATCAACGGCGCAACCGCTTGTATCGGGCCGATCAACCGATGGTCGGGCGCACCTTGTTCGATGCCGCGCTGCAAGGGGGTGCCCAGGCGTTGGGACAACCGGTCGGCGCCCTCGAAGTGGGCAAGCGCGCCGACTGGCTGGTGCTCGATGGCAACGATCCATACCTGGCCACCGCCAACGGCGATGGGATTCTCAATCGCTGGCTGTTTGCCGGCGCAGATCGTCAGGTGCGGGATGTGATGGTTGGCGGGCAATGGGTCGTGCGTGACGGGCATCATGCCGGGGAGGAGGACAGTGCGCGGGCGTTTACTCAAGTCTTGCGCGAACTGTTGGGTTGACCACAAAACTGTGGGAGCGAGCCTGCTCGCGATGGCGGTCTATCAGTCAACATCTGTGTTGAATGTGACGACCTCATCGCGAGCAGGCTCGCTCCCACATTTGATCGGTGACTATCAATCCGAAGTCTTGGCCATCTGCCGATCCGAGGCACGCCAGATCAACCGTGTTGTGTCGTAACCCTGCTGGCGCGCCTTACTCAGCAGTTCTTCGCGCACAACGCCATTGACCGTCGGGGTTCGGGACAGCAACCACATGTAGCGACGACTCGGGTCACCGACGATGGCGGTCTTGTAATCATCGCTGACATACAGGACCCAGTATTGCCCCTTCGCCACACCCGGCACGATCCGCGAAAACCAGTTATCAAACTCGACCCAGAGCTTGTCGGTCTTGCCCGGCACTTGAGGCGTTGCAGTGCCCCTGGCTTCTTCCCACTGCCAGTCCGAGGTCAGGCAGCGGTTGAACACATCCACATTGCCGTCAGGCTTGAGGGTGTAGTGGGCTTCCGATTGCGCGCAGTTGCGCTGGAAGTACATCGGTAGACGGGCCAACTCGTACCAGGTCCCTTGGTAACGCTTGAGGTCGACGCTGTTGACAGTCTTTGGCGCCAACGGGTCTTCGCCAGAAGTGGCACAGCCAGCCAATACCAGGCCGGCAAAAAGCACTAACAATAACCGCATCATTATTTTTCTCCCGCGGGCCGGTGGCCCCGGTTTACTTCAGGCCTTGGCCGGAAAACATCAACACTTTGTCACCGGCGTACTGCACGCTGATAAAGCTCTTCTGGTCGCCCCAGGTGCAACTGGACATGCCGAGCGCGCCCGAACAATCGGTCGGTTTCCCCAACAACGCTTCGACTTCGGCCTTGGGCATGCCGGCAGACAGTTTCGAATAGTTTTCCTGGTTGACCTTGCTGCATGCCGTCAACAAGACGCACAAGGACAACAGGGCGATAGATCGCAGCGACATGGTGTAACTCCTGGAACGGAAGGGGGTGGCAGGGTGCCAACCAGAACCTTAGAAGAGAAAACCCCTATCTGGTTCCCCGACAGACCCAGTATTTGTTGGGCTTTGGGCCGGTGTTTCATGGATGAATCAACCCGTTTGTGACGCCGTCGTGTATTTCGTCGGGATTAGCCTGCACGCGCCTGATTCAAAGCGCTTTGGAGCCGATAAAAAGAGCAGCGCGATGCCAGGTGTTATGGCAAATTGACGCCCCTTCCAGACCAGCTCCTCTGCGGTAGCGTTCTTAATGACCAGAAACATGAAATTCAGCCACAAAATCCTGCTGGCTGCTGCGCTCGTGGTAGCCGTTGCATTCGCCTGCTTCATCCTGTTCAACGACTACCGTCAGCGCCAGGGCTTGCAAGCCAGCACCGAGACCTCCATGCAGGAGCTCGGCAGCCTGACCAGCCGCAACATTCAAACCTGGGTCGAAGGCCGCACCCAATTGCTGCAATCGTTGGCCCAGCAGATTGCCGTGGACGGCAGCAGTGCCGATAGTCTCAAGCGCGCCGTGGGCCTACCGGCCTACACCGGCAACTTCCAGCTCAGCTATTTCGGTGGCACCGACGGCGTGATGTTCTCGGTACCGGCCGGCAATCGTGCGGCCGACTACGATCCCCGCGCCCGTGGCTGGTACAAGGCCGCCAACAGCGCCCAACAAACCATCGTCACCGAACCCTACATCGCCGCCTCGTCGGGCAAACTGGTAATAACCGTCGCCACCCCGGTACAACATCAGAACCAGATGATCGGCGTGGCCGGTGCGGACATCGACCTGTCCAGCGTCAGCGCCATCATCAACTCGCTGAATTTTGGCGGCCACGGCCATGCGTTCATCGTCAGCGCCGACGGCAAGATCCTCATCCACCCCGACAGCAAGCGCGTGCTCAAGACCCTGGCCGAGGCCTACCCTGACGGCGCACTGCACGTCAGCCCAGGCATGAAAGAAGTCGAGCTCGACGGCAAGACTCAATACCTCTCCTTCACGCGGGTCAACGGCGTACCGGGGGCCGACTGGTACGTGGCGCTGGTGCTCGACAAGAACACTGCCCTGGCGATGCTCAGCGAGTTCCGTACTTCGGCGCTGATCGCCATGGTGATTGCCGTAGTATTCATCATCGCCCTGCTGGGCATGCTGATCCGCGTGCTGATGCAACCGCTGCTGACCATGGGCCGCGCCATGCATGACATCGCCGAAGGCGAAGGCGACCTGACACGCCGTCTGACCATCCATGGCCAGGACGAATTCGGCGCTCTGGGCACGTCGTTCAACCGTTTCGTGGAGCGTATTCACACGTCGATCCGCGAAGTGGCCTCGGCCACCGGTCTGGTCAACGAAGTCGCGCTGCGTGTGGTCAGCGCGTCAAACTCGTCGATGGTCAATTCCGATCAGCAGGCTTCACGCACCAGCAGCGTAGCCGCGGCGATCAACCAGCTCGGTGCCGCCGCCCAGGAAATCGCCCAGAACGCCGCCCTCGCCTCGCAACATTCCAGCGATGCCCGCAGCCTGGCCGAAGACGGTCAACACGTGGTGGATAAAACCATCACCGCCATGCAGCAGTTGTCCGCCAAGATCAGCGATTCGTGCGGCAACATCGAAACCCTGAACAACAATACGGTGAACATCGGCCAGATCCTTGAGGTGATCACCAGCATTTCCCAGCAGACCAACCTGCTCGCCCTGAACGCAGCCATCGAAGCCGCCCGGGCCGGTGAAGCCGGTCGCGGCTTCGCGGTGGTGGCCGATGAAGTGCGCAACCTGGCTCATCGCACCCAGGATTCGGCGCAGCAGGTGCAGAAGATGATCGAGGAGCTGCAAGTCGGCGCCCGGGAAGCGGTCCTGACCATGACCGACAGCCAGCGCCAGAGCGAAAGCAGCGTCGGCATCGCCAACCAGGCCGGCGAACGCCTGGGCAGCGTGACCCAGCGCATCGGTGAAATCGACGGCATGAACCAGTCCGTGGCCACCGCCACAGAAGAGCAGACCGCCGTGGTGGAATCGATCAACGTCGACATCACCGAAATCAACACGCTGAACCAGGAAGGTGTGGAAAACCTGCAAGCGACATTGCGGGCCTGTGCCGACCTTGAACAGCAAGCGGCGCGGTTGAAGCAGTTGGTGGGTAGTTTCCGAATCTAGTGCCCGGGCGGGCCCCATCGCGAGCAAGCTCGCTCCCACACCGATCTCTGTCGGACACAAAATCCGCGATCACCAAAGATCAACTGTGGGAGCGAGCCTGCTCGCGATGGCGATAGTAGCCGCAACGCAATCTAGAACCTGGACCCAGGCCTGTTCAAAAACTCGATTTCATCAGCCGTGGACTCACGCCCCAACACCGCATTGCGATGGGGGAAACGTCCAAACTGCGCAATGATCTTCTGATGCCGCTCGGCGTAATCCAGGTTGTCTTCGAACACCGCCCGATCCGCCTCGGGCTGCTCGCGGGTCAGTTCGATGAAACGGGACACCGCTTCATTCTGCACTGCCAGGTTTTCGCAATGTTCGAGCACCAGGTAGATGAACACCCGCTGGATAGGTTCGAGTTGCCGGTCGAAACCCGCCGCCATGCCCTGGGCCACCAGCGCTTGGGCACGCAGGTCACCGGAAAAAGCCTTGGGGGAGTCGCGAAAGATCATCCGCGGGAGCTGATCAAGCAGCAGCACCAGGGCCAGCCAGCCTTCGGGGCGTTGCGCCCAGTCGGTCAATCCGCCGGCCAGTGCCTGCTCGACCTGATCGCCGAAGCGCTCTTGCGCTTGGCGATCATGCCGTTTGCCGAACCACAGCTTGCCCTTGTCAGCGGCTATTTCGTCCGGCGATTTGGCGGAGCCAAACCACCAATCGAGCAACGGCTGCCAGGGCTGGGCCATGATTTATTCCTTGTGGTAGGCCGTGGCGCGGGCGACCTCTTCCTTCGAGCCAAGGAACACCGCCACACGCTGGTGCAGGCCTTCGGGCTGGATGTCGAGAATACGCTGGTGACCGTCAGTGGACGCACCGCCAGCCTGTTCCACCAGGAACGACATCGGGTTGGCTTCGTACATCAGACGCAGTTTGCCCGGCTTGGACGGCTCGCGGCTGTCGCGCGGGTACATGAACAGACCGCCACGGGTCAGGATGCGGTGTACGTCCGCGACCATCGCGGCGACCCAGCGCATGTTGTAGTTCTTTTTCAGCGGACCTTCTTCACCGGCCAGCAATTCGCTCACATAGCGTTGTACCGGGGCTTCCCAGTGACGCTGATTGGACATGTTGATGGCGAATTCCTGGGTGGTTTCAGGAATGGTGATGTCTTCGTGGGTCAGGACGAAGCTGCCCATCTCACGGTCCAGCGTGAAGCCTTTGACGCCGTCGCCCAGGGTCAGCACCAGCATGGTCTGCGGGCCATAGATGGCATAACCGGCGGCGACCTGTTCGGTGCCTGGCTGCAGGAACGCCTTTTCATTCAAGGCTTCATTCTGGCTCAGGTATTCGTTCGGGCAACGCAATACCGAGAAGATGGTGCCCACTGGCGCGTTGATATCGATGTTCGACGAACCGTCCAGTGGGTCGAACACCAGCAGGTAAGCACCCTTGGGGTATTTGCCTGGGATCTGGTAGGCGTTGTCCATTTCCTCGGACGCCATGCCGGCCAGGTGGCCGCCCCATTCGTTGGCTTCGAGCAGAATTTCGTTAGAGAGCACGTCGAGCTTCTTCTGCACTTCGCCCTGCACGTTTTCGGTGCCCATGCTGCCCAGGACACCACCCAGGGCGCCTTTGGATACGGCGTGGCTGATCTCCTTGCATGCACGCGCCACCACTTCGATCAAAAAGCGCAGATCGGCAGGGGTGTTGTTGCTGCGGGTCTGCTCAATCAAATAGCGACTCAAGGTAACGCGGGACATGGACGGCTCCGAAGAATAGGGGGCGGAAAAACCTGCGCAGTTTAGCGCGAGTCGGGACTTAATTCCTCCTATGAGACGGGGAATGGAGGATTGAGTTCACGGGGTCGCGCCTCGCTTGGGTATTTCTGTTGTCGATAGGACGCTATCGCGAGCAGGCTCGCTCCCACATTTGATCTTCTGCGGACACAGTTTTTGTATACGACATAAATCCAGTGTGGGAGCGAGCCTGCTCGCGATGGGTGTGCAGCACCTCAGTTTTTGACCGGCGGCTTGCGCAGCAAGCTCAATGCCATCCCCGCGAGGACCAGTACGCTGATCAGCAACACCGCCCACAAGCCGATCTTCTTCCAGTTGGTCTCGATGGTCGCAGGCGTGGAGGCGGTAACCGGTGTCGAGGTGGCCGCACCGCTCAGCGTCGCCGTACCCAGGGTCGCCAGGCGTGACGGCTTGTAATCGGGCACCAGCGTGGCCAGTGGCAGGCTGGCCGCTTTCGCCGTCGCATTGCCCAGCGCCAGGCTGTAGGGCCCCTCGCCACGCGCCAGGAACACCACCTGGGTCGGGCGCACGGCAAAACGCAAGGCTGGCGCTTGGGCACCGAGGCCGCCGCCTCGCTCGTCCACCGTCAGCTTCAATTGCTGCACGGTCTGCCCCGACAGCTGCAGTTGGTTTTGCAGCACATCCTGGCCGTTCTGGGTCAGGCGATACAGCAAGCCGCTGCCCAGCGATTGCCACGGCTGGCTGCTTTCACGCCGTCCGGCCAGGGTCACCGGTGCCAGGCTGTTGGCCTGGCTCAGTTCGACCTGCACCTGTTCGACATTCAACCCCATGGGCAACTGCCAGGTGTATTGCCCAGCCTTCGTGGTGCTACCGGCCAAAGGCTGCGACCAGACCAACGGCAACGGCAGGCTCTCGCGACTGCCGCTCTGCAACTGGGCCGAGGTCAACACCGGCGCCGATGATGGCGATTCCCATAACAACCGCAGATAACGCGCCGGCTGTCCTGGCAAGCTGACCTCATGCTGCTCCACTCGCTCATCAGCAAAGGTCAGCCGCGCCACCTGGCCTTCGCCCCACGCCTGCCAGTGTTGCAGGTCGTCACTGGCTTCGATGGTGAAGCGCTGGAAGCCGTCGCGCTCGCTGGTCCAGTCGAGGATCAGCTGCTGCAAGGGCGCCTTGATCGCACTGGCATCCAGCAGCCAGCCGCGCAGTTCCTCCTCCCCCGCCTCGAGCCGGCTGGACGGTTGCACCTGCACCAGCGTGCCGTTGGCGCTCGATTGCACCCGTACGCTGGGCGCGCGCTCGTTGTCATCGGCGGCGTTGTACAACGGGAACCACTTCACGTCGGTGGTGCTGTTTTCCCGGCTCCGGGCCGTCTCGCGAACCAATGCGTAGGCCTGTGCCTGCCCGGCGGCGTTGAACACCCGCAGGTCGCTCAGATCGGTCTGGCGCGCTTGCAACTGAATCTCCAGGGGCAACGCCAGGCGATACCAAGGCCCCTCGCCGCTCAAGGCCAATTGCACCTGATGGGCAAAGTCCGCCGGCTGTTCCTGGGCCGTCACCGACAAGGCCACCCACAACCCCACCACGCCCAACCCGATGCGACTCAACTTGTGACTCAAGACGACACTCCCTCACTGACAGGTATTGGCGGCTCGGTCCGCGAGCCCCCTTCCGGGCGTTTTGGCGGCAGCGGCGCGAAGTAGCCCACCACCAACAGCAATACACCCACGCCGATAAACGACACGATCCGCGCCAGACCGCCACGGTTGCTCAATTCGACAAAGAACAGCTTGGCCACCACCACGGCGATCAACGCCGCACCGATCAGCCAGACCTCACGACGATGGCGCAAATGCCCGCCGATCATCAGGCCCAGGGCAATCAGGGTCCAGACGATGGACAGCCCGGCCTGCACGAACATGGATTCGAGCAACGCATCCAGCTCGAACGGCACGCCGATCCAATGGTGGGCACTGCGCATCACCACGGCGGTGAAGAACGCGAACAGCGACACGCCGGCGATCAACTGGGCGACGTGTCCGGCATGACCCCACCGGATTGCCAGTTGCGCCACCGCGCTGCGGGCCCACGCGTAGACGCCAAACAAGGCGAACAGCAAGCCCAGCTCCAACGGGTTGAGCAGCGGCACATAGGGCAACGGCTCGGCGCTGCCGTCGCTGAAGGTGTTGGCCAGCCAGAACCAGCCCAGCATCAACAGGGCCAGGGGTGCCGCCGCGTACACACGATATTCGCGCGAATGGGCCGAGACCGGCCACGGCCAGGCCCGCGGCGCGGCCATCAGCACCAGGTACAGGCTCGGCAGAATCGCCCAACCCAGCCAGCGCCAGGCGTTGTACTGCTCGGACAGCAGCAGCAGGCCGTAGCGCACCTCCAGCGCCAGCACACCGATCAGCAGCCAGCAACCGAGCACATGGGCGGTGCTGCGCGCCCGGGCCGGTAGCAGCGGTGCCAGACGTTTCAGGGAAAGCAAATGCACGGCGAACACGGCCAACCAGGCCAGCCAGCCGAAATCCGCCGCCGGGTGATAACGGCTGTGCCCAGTCGCGACCAGCACACAGCCGGCCACAGGTATCAGCAAGGTGCATAGCAACCCCATCGCCGGCCATTTCAAACGCAGCGCCAGCAATGCCCACAGCGCTACACTGATTGCCGCGACGATCAGCATCAAATGACCTTGCAGGTGCTGCGGTGCAAAGCGCAGCACTTCGCTGCCCCACGCCAGCGCCCACCAGCCTGCCCCCCAGACCAGCAGCAACTCGGACAACCGCTGCAAGCTCAAGGCCTGGAACACCGCCGACGGATGACCGCGCTGCAATCGCCAGGCGCCTACCAGCGCCGCCAACCCCAGTACCAGCGGCGTCCAGAACCCGCTGTGGGCCAGGGGCCGCAGATCCTCGGCACTCAGCGGCCCGAGCAGCGCCGACCCGGCGGCAAGAAACGCCGCGCCGCCGATCAACTGCAACAACAGGCCAAACACGAAACTCACGCGCTGCTTCAGGTACAGGCTCAGCCAGATGATCAGCAGGCCGCTGGCCGCCCATACACCGCTCGCCGTTTGCCAGGGCAGGACGAAGAGCACGGCAAGGTTGATCAGCACCAACCCAGCCAGCAGCACCACCGACAGCCCGCGTAGCAATCGGACATCGTTGCGCACCATGTCATCGCGTGCCGCCAACAGCATGCCGCCAATCAGCGCCAGGCCGATCAGGGAGGCGCTGAGCAAACCGCTCCAGCCAGCGCTGAACACGGCGGTCGAATCCCCTTCGGCCCCCTGCAAACGCAACAGGAACAGCGCACCGCCCAGCAACTGCACCGCGAACGCGGTAAACAGAAAGCTGCGCGATTGCAGGCGCAGGCCCGCGAACAGCGTCGCCAGACCGGCCAAGGCCCAGGCGATGGCAGTGCCGTGAGTGAAGAAGAACAACGGCGCCAGCAGATAGAGAAAACTCAAGCCCAGCACTGCCAGCACCGGCAGGCCTTGGCGCTCCCAGCGTGTGGCGTGCTCAGGCGCGGTCTTGCGCAACTGGTAGAAACTGAACAGCAAGGCGCCACCCAGCATCAACGCCCCCAGCGGGGCGCCATCGATCAGGCTGCTGTCGCCCTGACGCAACTCGCTGACAAAAGCCAGCGCCGAGCCCAGTTGCAGCAGCAAGGCAAAAGCCCGAGCCAAAGGCCGCTGCTGACGCAGGCCCAGCCAGAAAATCCCCGCCCCTTCCACGGCCCATGCCGCCGCGGTCCACCGAGCATCGAGGCCCAGGGGAATCGCCAGGCTGGCAAAAACCACCCCCAAGGCCAGGCAGGTTTCGGCCAACAGGACGGCGCGCCCCCCCATCAATCCCCGCGCCAGTCCCATGTAGATGATGCCCAGGGCCAGGGCGCTGAACGCTGCGGCGAACTCCAGATGCTGCACCAGCGCGAACTGCAGACCGAACCCCACCAGGGGCGGGCCGAACAACAGGGTGCCGTCCACGTAGTCGCCCTTGCGGGCCGACCAGCGCAATAGCGCATCGCGGCCTTCGTCCTCGGGCCCGTCGCCCATTTCCAGCAGCTTGCGTCGGGTAAACAACAAGCCGATCGCCAGGTACATCAGGAAGAAAACAATCAGGAACGGCTCGGTGCTCCAGAGCACTTCCGGCCCATAAGAGCGCAAGCCCCAGGCGAAACCGATGCCGAAGGTGCCGACAAAACCAATCAGGTTGAGCAGGCGCCAGGCCTTGAACCAGGCAATCGCCAGAATGCCGGCATTGAGCAGGATGAAGTAGCTGAACAGCGCGACATGGTTACCGCTGCCGGTGGACGTCAGGATCGGCGCGGCAAACCCGCCCAACGCTGCCACCGCAGCCAGGCCGAGGGCATTTTGGGTGACCGCCAGAATCGCCGAGAACACCGTGACCGCCACCAGCAAGCCCAAGGCCGCTTTCGAGTCGAGCAGCGGATGCAGGCGCATGGCGGCGAACACGGTCAGGTACAGCACGGCGATCCCGGTGCCCTGCAACATCAGCGCGTAGTTGCTGTTGCGCTGGCGCAGCCACCAGCCCAGGCCTAACAGGCCCAACGCACTGGCCGCGACGCCGGCATAACGCAACTCGATGGGCACGACCATGCCTTCAGTGGCATAGCGCAGCAGAAACGCCAGGCCGAGGAACAACAGCACCACCCCGACCCGCAATACGGTATTACCGCCAAACAGCCAGTTACGCGCCCCCGCGACGGCACGCTCGAACAGATTCGGACCACGAGGGGCAGCCGGTTCCGGCTGGACCGGTTTGGGGGCGGCCGGCGCAGACTTCCATACGTCGTCGGGCAACGGCTGGCTGGCTTGTGTGGTCATCGCCGGAAGGGCTTCAAGGTCAGGCGGCAGTTCCCAGACCAGCTCCGGTTCAGGTGGAATTTCGGATTCCGGTGCCTGGGCCACGACGATCTCGGGCGATGGCGGCGGTTCGGAGGCTGCGACCGTGCTGCGCTCAAGCGCGATCAGCCGCTGCTCCAGTGCGCTCAAGGTGCGCTGGGCCGTTTGCAACTGGTTCTGCTGTTCGGCGGCGTGGGCGCCGAGGCGACGCAGACCAATCCCCTGAGCGATGCCAAGGCCCAGTAACGCGCCTATCAGCGCATCGGCGAACGACTCATCCACCACCCAGCCAAATGCCAGGCCCAACAGCATCAAAATCCATTGCATGGTCGATATCCCTAAGCGGCCCTTTGCGGGCGTAACCGGGGTGAAGCGGTGCCTGGTTCAGTCTAGTGGAACCACACAAACCTTGTGGGAGCGAGCCTGCTCGCGATAGCGGTCCGTCAGTTACCAAACAGGTTGGCTGACACACCGTTATCGCGAGCAGGCTCGCTCCCACAATGGATTGCTGGCGCCTCAAGTACTAAACCGGCCACACAGCCCGGCGAAACTGGCGCTTAGTATATCGACCAAGCCCAACCACCGTTGGGCTTCGCTCACATTTCCTGCAACTGCTACTCCAGGGCTTTCCAGATGTCGGTGGCGTATTCCCGAATGGTCCGGTCGGAGGAAAACCAGCCCATGCGCGCGGTGTTGAGCACCGCCGAACGCCACCAGTGCTGGGCGTCGTGCCAACGTTCTTCGACCCTGGCCTGGGCATCCCAGTAAGAGTCGAAGTCGGCGCAGACCAGAAAGCGATCGTAATCCACCAGCGAATCGACAAGCCCGGTGTAGCGCATCGGATCGTCCGGCGAAAACACCCCGCCGCGAATAGCCTGCAACACATCGTTGAGGCGATGGGACGCGGCAATGTCCGGCGCGGCACTGAACTCGCCGTTCTGCTTGCGGGCCTCCACCTGCTCGGCCGTCAGGCCGAAGATGAACATGTGCTCACCGCCCACGCGCTCATGCATCTCCACGTTGGCGCCGTCCATGGTGCCGATAGTCAGCGCACCGTTAAGACCGAACTTCATGTTACTGGTGCCTGACGCTTCAAAACCGGCCGTGGATATCTGCTCGGAAAGGTCCGCCGCCGGGATGATGCTCTCGGCCAGGCTGACGTTGTAGTTGGGCAGGAACACCACTTTGAGCAGGCCACGCACGGTCGGGTCGTTGTTCACAACACGGGCGATATCGTTGGTCAGCTTGATGATCAACTTGGCCTGGTGATAACTGGCGGCGGCCTTGCCAGCGAAGATTTTCACCCGTGGCACCCAGTCCACTTCCGGTTCGGCGCGGATCGCCTGGTACAGCGCCACCGTGTGCATCAGGTTGAGCAACTGGCGCTTGTATTCATGGATCCGTTTGACCTGCACGTCGAACATCGCCGCCGGGTTCACGGCAACCCCCAAACGCTCGTGAATCAGATGCGCCAAGGCCTTTTTGCTGTGCAGGCGCTGTTCGGCGAACTGTTTGCGGAACGCCGGCTGATCCGCGAACGGCTCCAGCTCGATCAGGCGTTCCTCGGGGTTGTCGAGCACGCTCGGGCCCAGGGCATCGACCATCATCGAGGTCAGTTCAGCGTTGGCCTGAAACAGCCAGCGGCGGAACGTGATGCCGTTGGTTTTGTTGTTGATCCGCTCGGGATAGAGCTTGTGCAGCTCGGAGAACACCGTGCTGCGCATCAGTTGCGTGTGCAATCCGGACACACCGTTGACGCTGTGGGAACCGAGAAAGGCGAGGTTGCCCATGCGCACCCGGCGGCCATTGTCTTCTTCGATCAGCGACACCGCGCGCAACACGTCGAAATCGTGCACCCCCTTGGACCGCAGAGCATCGATGTGCTGGGCGTTGATCAGGTAAATGATCTGCATGTGTCGGGGCAACATGCGCTCCATCAGCCCCACTGGCCAGGTTTCCAGGGCTTCGGGTAGCAGCGTGTGGTTGGTGTAGGAGAGCGTGTCCTGGGTGATCTGCCAGGCGGCGTCCCAGGCCACGTCGTAGACGTCCACCAATTGGCGCATCAACTCGGCCACGGCGATCGACGGGTGAGTGTCGTTGAGCTGGATCGCCGCGTGGTCGCCCAAGGTCAATACCGAGGTGTGCATGTTGCGATGACGGCGCAACAAATCCTGCAGCGAGGCGGCGACGAAGAAATACTCCTGGCGCAGGCGCAATTCCTGGCCCGCCTCGGTGCTGTCGGCCGGGTACAGCACGCGGGAGATACTTTCGGCCCGGGCCACTTCCGCCACGGCACCCAAATGGTCGCCGGCGTTGAAGCGTTCCAGGTGCAGCTCTTCCATGGCACGGGCGCGCCACAGACGCAGGGTGTTGACGCTGGCACCGCGCCAACCCACCACGGGGGTGTCATAGGCGATGGCTCGCACGGTTTCGCCCGGAGACCAGACTTGCTTGGTATTGCCGGAGGCGTCGGTCACGGTCTCGACGCTGCCGCCGAAGCCGATCGGGTAAACCACTTCCGGCCGCTCGAACTCCCAAGGGTTGCCGAAATCCAGCCAGTGTTCGGTTTGCTCCTGCTGCCAGCCATCAACGATGGCCTGGCGAAACAGGCCGTGCTCGTAACGAATGCCGTAGCCATGGCCGGCAATGCCCAAGGTGGACATGCTTTCCATGAAACATGCCGCCAACCGGCCGAGGCCGCCGTTGCCCAACGCCGCATCGGGTTCGAGCAGGCGAATGCGCTCCAGATCCACGCCCAGTTCGGTCAAGGCTTCGCGCGCAGTGTCCAGCAGGCCGAGGTTGCTCAGGCTGTCATAGAGCAAGCGGCCGATGAGAAATTCCAGGGAGAGGTAATAAACGCGCTTCTGGCCCTTGCGGTAAATCTGCCGCGTGTGGTCCATCCAGTGCTCGACCATATGGTCGCGGGCGGCCAGGGCAATGGCTTCGAACCAGTCGTGATCAAACGCATGATCCGGGTCCTTGCCGACGGCGTAAGTGAGTTTGGTCAACACGGCATCGCGAAATGCAGCCACTTCGGCTTCGCGAACAAGTGGTTCTTGAGTCATTGATGAGACCTCGAACGAGCATGAAATTGTCTGAGCCTAGACGGTCTGACAGGCACTACAGGCGCAGGTTCGTTGGTTTTTCCATGGCGACGGAGAATCGCCGCCAGGGAATTGCCGTATGGGCGAATGAATGCAGGGGCCGTGCCGGTCCTGGGAGAGTTTTACCGGGCTCGAAAAAAAACCGGCAGATGGTCGTTCAAAATTTCACCAGTCCCGGTATGATCGCGCGCCCTGATGCATGCTGGTAAACCTTGATGATGAAGCCCAACCTGATCGCCGCCGCGGAGATCGACCGAATCGATACCTGGGCCAAGTACTCCGCGCCAATGTGCGGTTCCTGCGTGTCGAGCTGCTGCACACTGCCGGTGGAGGTCAAGATCAAGGACCTGATCCGAATCGGTATCGTCGATGAATTCGAACTGGGCGACCCGCCGAAAAACATCGCCAAGCGCCTGCAAAAGGAAGGGATCGTCGAGCGCTATAACCAGAAATCCGAAATCTTCACGCTCCAGCGCATGAGCAACAACGATTGCCTTTATCTGGATCGCAAGAGCCGGTTGTGCACCATTTATGAGAAACGCCCGGATACCTGCCGCAACCATCCGCGGGTCGGGCCGCGCCCGGGGTACTGCGCCTACAAGCCCAAGGAAGTGGAGCGCGAGCGTAATCCGCGGACGTTGGACAAATTCTGATCTACAGATGGTTCAGCGGGGCCTGAACCATTGTCATCGCGAGCAGGCTCGCTCCCACACTGGATTGATGCCGGACACAACATCTGTATCCGCTGAAAATCCACTGTGGGAGCGAGCCTGCTCGCGATAGAGCCCTAAGAAGCGATGCACAAACTCCAGGCATAAAAAAACGCCCCTGATCTCACAATCAGGGGCGTTTTTTTCAGCCATTAACTAAGTCGAAACTCAGTTACCGCTTTTCTTGGCGGCGCGGGTACGCTCGCTTTCGCCAAGGATCTTCTTACGCAGGCGAATCGACTTAGGCGTCACTTCGCACAGTTCGTCTTCCTGCACGAACTCCAGCGCTTGCTCCAGGGTGAACTTGACCGGCGGAACCAATGCGATGGTTTCGTCTTTGCCCGAAGCACGCATGTTGTCGAGCTTCTTGCCTTTGGTCGGGTTCACGCCCAGGTCGTTGTCACGGCTGTTGAGGCCGACGATTTGACCTTCGTAGATGTCCTGGCCGTGCTCGACGAACAGCTTGCCGCGCGCTTGCAGGGTTTCCAGCGAGTAGGTCAGTGCCTTGCCGGTCGCAACCGATACCAGAACACCGTTCTGACGGCCGGACATGTCGCCGGACTTCATCACGTCGTAACGATCGAAGATCGAAGTCAGGATGCCGCCACCGGAGGTCAGGGTCAGGAACTCGTTACGGAAACCGATCAGGCCACGGGCCGGGATGTTGTATTCAAGGCGCACACGGCCCTTGCCATCCGGAACCATGTTGGTCAGGTCGCCTTTGCGCAGGCCCATTTGTTCCATGATCGCGCCCTGGGATTCTTCCGGCAGGTCGATGGTCACGTTTTCGTACGGTTCGTGCTTGACGCCATCAACCATACGGATGATCACTTCAGGACGACCTACGCCCATTTCGAAGCCTTCGCGACGCATCGTTTCGATCAGAACCGAGAGGTGCAGCTCACCACGGCCGGAAACCTTGAACTTGTCGGCCGAGTCGCCTTCTTCAACGCGCAGTGCCACGTTGTAGAGCAGCTCCTTGTCCAGACGCTCCTTGATGTTACGGCTGGTCACGAACTTGCCTTCTTTACCGCAGAATGGCGAGTCGTTGACCTGGAAGGTCATGGAAACGGTTGGCTCATCGACGGTCAACGGCTTCATCGCTTCGACGTTCAGTGGGTCGCACAGAGTGTCGGAGATGAACAGTTGCTCGAAGCCGCTGATGCAGACGATGTCGCCGGCAGCTGCTTCTTCAACGTCGATACGGTGCAGGCCGTGGTGACCCATCAGCTTGAGGATACGACCGTTGCGCTTCTTGCCGTCGGCGTCGATAGCCACGACCGGCGTGTTCGGCTTGATGCGACCACGGGCGATACGGCCAACACCGATCACACCCAGGAAGCTGTTGTAGTCCAGGGCCGAGATTTGCATCTGGAACGGACCGTCACGGTCGACTTTCGGCGCAGGTACGTCGTCGACGATCGACTGGTACAGCGGGGTCATGTCTTCGGCCATGTTGGTGTGGTCCAGACCGGCAATACCGTTCAGGGCCGAGGCGTAGACGACTTTGAAGTCCAGCTGTTCTTCGGTGGCGCCCAGGTTGTCGAACAGGTCGAAAATCTGGTCCAGAACCCAGTCCGGACGCGCGCCTGGACGGTCAACCTTGTTGATGACCACGATCGGACGCAGGCCGGCTTCGAAAGCCTTCTTGGTCACGAAACGGGTTTGCGGCATAGGGCCGTCCTGGGCATCGACCAGCAGCAGCACGGAGTCGACCATCGACATTACGCGCTCTACTTCACCACCGAAGTCGGCGTGGCCCGGGGTGTCCACGATGTTGATGTGGTAGCCATTCCAGTTGATGGCGGTGTTTTTCGCCAGGATGGTAATACCGCGCTCTTTTTCCTGGTCGTTGGAGTCCATCACGCGCTCGTCGTTGAGCTCGTTGCGCTCCAGAGTGCCGGATTGACGCAAGAGTTTGTCTACCAGGGTGGTCTTACCATGGTCAACGTGAGCAATGATGGCGATGTTGCGTAGATTTTCGATCACTTGTGTATCTCGATCAGAGGATTCGGTGTGCTGACAGGTCGTGGCAGCGATTTACGTTGAGTCCGACAAAGCCGTTACAGCCTGTCGGCGGCGTCGGGGGGCCGGTGACGCAGGCCACAGGCAAACAGCCCCGGGCACTTAGCTCGGTCGATAAACGCGCACATTGGCATGCCCCTCACTGAGCAAATGGTGGGCATGCAGGCGACTCATCACGCCTTTGTCGCAATACAACAGGTACTGGCGAGTAGGGTCCAGTTCCTTGAAACGCGCGTTCACTGCATAGAACGGCATCGTTTGTACCTCGATACCGGCGATACTCAGCGGGTCGTCTTCAGCGTCGTCCGGGTGACGGATGTCGATGATGATCTGACCGGCCAGCGCTTCGCCGACTTCTTCAATCTGTATGTCCTGGCCCAATTCATCGATCACCCGATCGATTGGCACCAGCCTGGCGTTTTCGAGCGCACGCTCGAGCACCGCCATGTCGAATTCTTTCTCTTCATGCTCCACACGCCCGCGCTTGGCCGCAGTCTTCGGATTGACCGAGATGACCCCGCAGTATTCCGGCATGTGCCGGGCAAAATCGGCGGTGCCGATCTCGTTGGCCGTGTCGATGATGTCCTGCTTGTGGCTGGCGATCAGCGGGCGCAGCACCAGCTTTTCGGTCACGCAGTCGATCACTGACAGGTTCGGCAGCGTCTGGCTCGACACCTGGGAGATCGCCTCGCCGGTGACCAGCGCATCGATGTGCAGCCGATCGGCGATGCTGGATGCGGCACGCAACATCATACGCTTCAAAATGACGCCCATATGACTGTTATCGACTTTGCCGAGAATCTCGCCCAGGACTTCCTCGAACGGTACGCTCACAAATAACACGCGTTGGGAGCTGCCATACTTCTTCCAGATGAAGTGCGCCACTTCCATTACGCCCAGTTCATGGGCGCGCCCGCCAAGATTGAAGAAGCAGAAATGGCTCATCAGCCCGCGCCGCATGATCTGGTAGGCCGCGACCGTGGAATCGAAACCGCCGGACATCAGCACCAGGGTCTGTTCCAGCGAACCCAGCGGATACCCGCCAATGCTGTCGTGCTGACTGTGGATCACGAACAACCGCTGGTCGCGAATTTCGATGCGCACTTCAATTTGCGGGTCTTTCAATGAAATTCCGGCGGCGCCACACTGCTTGCGCAACTGGCTGCCGACGTATCTCTCCACGTCCATCGAGCTGAACGGGTGTTTGCCGGCGCGCTTGCAGCGCACCGAGAAAATCTTGCCGGCCAGGGCATCACCATAATGCAGCTTGCACTTGGCGAGGATGTCGTCGAAATCCCCCAGCGGGTATTCGTCGACCTGCAGGAAATGCGCGATGCCCGGCATGCAGCTCAGGCGCTCGGTCATTTCCTTGAGAATCTTGGGTTCGCTGACGCGGGTTTCCAGTTCGAGGTTGTCCCACACGCCGTTCACCACCACAGCCGGGTCCAGATCGCGGAGCACGGCACGGATGTTCTTGGCCAACTGGCGGATGAAACGCATCCGTACCGGGCGGCTCTTGATGGTGATCTCGGGGAAGACTTTTACGATTAGTTTCATGAAAACAGCGCGCGAACGGCCAGCCGAAAAAGGGGGGCGCGGATTATAGCGGAAATTGCTCAAGGTTTAACCAGTTAATGTGCACTCGGTTTTCAACGCACCAAAACAGGTCATATCTCGCAAGTTACGCCACATTGCAGTGCGCAATTGTTCGACAATCCGCGAATACAGGCTATAAAAGCGTGGATTTGGTGCAAAAAACCCATGCTGGGGCACTGGCATGCAAATTGCTCCCTTGTGAGGCAGGTTGCCTTGGCAGAGTATTCGCGCCGGCATCACCCATATCTAAGGGCACACCATTACCCGCCCGAAGCCACCCGGAGGACATATGTCGAAGTCGGTTCAACTCATCAAAGATCATGACGTCAAGTGGATTGATCTGCGCTTCACTGACACCAAAGGCACTCAACATCACGTGACCATGCCGGCCCGTGATGCGCTGGACGACGAATTCTTTGAAATCGGAAAGATGTTCGACGGTTCCTCCATCTCTGGCTGGAAAGGCATCGAAGCCTCCGACATGATCCTGATGCCGGACGACGAAACTGCCGTCCTGGACCCGTTCACCGAAGAGCCGACCCTGATCCTGGTCTGCGACATCATCGAACCTTCGACCATGCAAGGCTATGACCGCGACCCACGCGCCATCGCCCACCGTGCCGAGGAATACCTGAAGTCCACCGGTATCGGCGACACCGCTTTCTTCGGCCCTGAGCCTGAGTTCTTCATCTTCGACTCGGTCAAGTTCAAGTCCGACATCTCCGGCTCCATGTTCAAGATCTTCTCCGAACAAGGTTCGTGGATGTCCGACCAGGACGTGGAAGGCGGTAACAAAGGCCACCGTCCTGGTATCAAGGGCGGCTACTTCCCGGTTCCACCGTTCGACTTCGACCACGAGATCCGTACCTCCATGTGCAACGCGCTGGAAGAAATGGGCCAGACCGTCGAAGTTCACCACCACGAAGTGGCGACTGCCGGCCAGAACGAAATCGGCGTGAAATTCAACACGCTGGTCAAGAAGGCTGACGAAGTCCAGACCCTGAAGTACTGCGTACACAACGTTGCTGATGCATACGGCCGCACCGCGACCTTCATGCCGAAGCCTCTGTACGGCGACAACGGTTCGGGCATGCACGTGCACATGTCGATCTCCAAAGACGGCAAGAACACCTTCGCTGGCGAAGGTTATGCCGGCCTGTCGGACACCGCTCTGTACTTCATCGGCGGTATCATCAAGCACGGTAAGGCCCTGAACGGCTTCACCAACCCGTCGACCAACTCCTACAAGCGTCTGGTACCAGGCTTCGAAGCACCGGTCATGCTGGCCTACTCGGCTCGTAACCGTTCCGCCTCGATCCGTATTCCTTACGTCAACAGCCCTAAGGCTCGCCGTATCGAAGCCCGTTTCCCGGATCCGGCTGCCAACCCGTACCTGGCCTTCGCTGCACTGATGATGGCCGGTCTGGACGGTATCCAGAACAAGATCCACCCTGGCGATGCCGCCGACAAAAACCTGTATGACCTGCCGCCTGAAGAGGCCAAGGAAATCCCACAGGTTTGTGGCAGCCTGAAAGAAGCCCTGGAAGAGCTGGACAAGGGCCGTGCGTTCCTGACCAAGGGCGGCGTATTCAGCGATGACTTCATCGACGCTTACATCGCACTGAAAAGCGAAGAAGAAATCAAGGTTCGCACCTTCGTACACCCACTGGAATATGAGCTGTACTACAGCTGCTGATCCGGTAGCGTCGCCCCACGCGGCGTGAATAAAAAGAGGCCTCCTTCGGGAGGCCTTTTTTATGGGCGCAGGTTACGTGCATGATTGTCTGCGCCCTCCACTATTCGAAGACGAGATCACCCATGACTTCGCGCGTTTCATTCTGCCTTGCTCTGTCTGCCGCGTTGTTGGGCACCGCCGCCCAGGCCGCCACCGCACCCACCACCCTCGCCCCACTGCTCGGCACCATAGGCGAGCGCCTGGCCATTGCCGATCAGGTCGCCCTGAGCAAGTGGGACAGCCGCAAACCGGTGGAAGATCGCCAGCGCGAACGCGAGGTGATCGCCGCTGCCGTCGCCCAGGCACCAGCTTACAAACTGAGCAGTGAAGCGGTAGAGGCGTTTTTCGCCGCACAAATAGAAGCCAACAAACTGGTGCAATACGCGCATCTGTCCGACTGGCAACTGCAAGGCAAAGCCCCGGACGCACCGCGCCCGGACCTGGTTGGGCAGATCCGCCCGCAGCTGGATCAACTGCAAAAACGCCTGCTGCAACAACTGGCCGACTTCAGCCCCTACCGCACCGACCCGCAATGCCCGCAATGGCTGGCCCAGGCCACCCATACCGTCAGTAACGACCCGTTGCGGCAAATGGCGCTGGTTCGGGCGACCGCAGAGCTGTGCGTCCTCACAAAATCCTGAGCCCACACATCTTTCCCCTGTGGGAGCGAGCCTGCTCGCGATGAGGCCAGCCCATCTACCACTTGTGTGACTGACACTCCGCCATCGCGAGCAGGCTCGCTCCCACAGGGGTCCAGTGTCGAACCTGGAGGCTGTGAACACCGCCCCCACAAGGGATGGCGTGCAACAACTTGGGCCAACCGCCTCCCCTGACCTATGCTGCAATCCAACACTTTCGGTTTTCGGTTGATTTTATGGGTCGTGGCTTTCCAGGAATGCTGTTGTTGCTGTTGGCGCTGCCAGCCGCCGCACAGATCTACAAATACACCGACGCCGACGGTAACACCGCCTATAGCAACCAGCCGCCCGATGGCATACCGGCCCAGGCAGTGGAGCTGCCGCCACTCAACAGTGTCGAACCCCAGCCCCCGACCAACCCGAACGCTGCTGCGCCCGCCGCGAACCGGGACGAGCCAGGCAACGCCTACGAAACTCTGGAGCTGACAGACATCCCCAGCGAAGAAGCCCTGCGCGCCAACAACGGCACCTTCACCGTTGGCGTCCTGGCTCGGCCGCGTCTGCAAAGCCCCCATCTGTTCAGGTTGTTGCTGGACGGCCAGCCCTATGGCCAGCCGAGCAACGTGCCGCGCCTGCAATTGGTGAATATCGATCGGGGCGAGCACAGCCTGGCGGTACAGGTCATCGACGGCGAACATCTTGTGCAACAGAGCGAAACCGTCATCTTCACCGTGCAACGGGTGCACCGCCCATGATCCGCTGGCTGCTCGTGCTGTGCCTGGCCGTGCTGCCAGGGCTGGGGGCAGCGCAGGTCTATACCTACATCGACGCCCAGGGCAATCGCGTCTTCACCGATCAACCGCGTCCCGGTAACGCACAGAAAGTGCAACTGCCGCCCGCCAACCGGATGGCGACACCGCCCTCCGGCGCAGCCTCGGCGTCGGCGCCTGAAAAAAAGCCCGATCCCATGTTCCGTTACGAAATGCTGCGACTGTTGATCCCTGAACCGGATGCTACGATACGCAGCACAGCGGGGGAACTGATCGTCACGGTCACCAGCGAACCCGGTTTGCAAAAAGGCCACCGCTACCGACTGCTACTGGATGGCAACCCCACAGGCGAACCTGGACCCAGCCCAGTGTTCGCGCTGAGCAACATTGATCGGGGCAGCCATCATCTGGCGGTAGAGATTCTCGATGAGCAGGGCCGCATCGTCGAACGTACCGCCAACCAGCCCTTCCACATGCAGCGCATTTCCCTGGCGCAGAAACGCCGCATCAAACCCTGCGCCACCGCCGACTACGGCCAGCGTCCCGAATGCCCCCTCACCGACAAGCCCGCAGAAGAGCAAAGCAGCATCCTGCCGTTCTTCTAACGCCCGCCTGGATGGCGCACTATATTGGTGCAAGTGTCTGCACCCTACTCAAATTCCAGCCCATTTTGGTTCGAAAGTACCCGAAAAAGCTGGCAGAACGCCACGCAATCGGGCGAAAAAGGTTCGTTTGAGGCTCTAAACGCTTCTTTTCGGAGCCTTGGTTTGGTTTTTGCATTTTCCTTGTATCGGCGCGTCATACGCGTGCTTGCTTACGCTCCAAAAGAGGTCCTGATGACCATTAGCGACGCACTACACCGCTTGCTACTCGATAACCTCACCACCGCAACCATCCTGCTCGATGCCGAACTGCGGCTCGAGTACATGAACCCGGCGGCAGAGATGCTGCTGGCCGTCAGCGGCCAGCGCAGCCACGGGCAGTTCATCAGCGAGCTGTTCACCGAATCGGCCGAGGCGCTCAACTCCTTGCGCCAGGCAGTGGAGCAGGCGCACCCGTTCACCAAGCGCGAAGCGATGCTCACCGCCCTGACCGGCCAGACACTGACCGTGGATTACGCGGTAACACCGATCCTGAACAACGGTGCCACGCTGTTGCTGCTGGAGGTGCATCCCCGTGATCGCCTGCTGCGCATCACCAAGGAAGAGGCTCAGTTGTCCAAGCAGGAAACCAGCAAGATGCTGGTGCGCGGCCTGGCCCATGAGATCAAGAACCCCCTCGGCGGGATTCGCGGCGCGGCGCAACTGTTGGCCCGGGAGCTGCCCGAAGAAAGTCTCAAGGACTACACCAACGTCATCATTGAAGAAGCCGACCGCTTGCGCAATCTGGTGGATCGCATGCTCGGCTCCAACAAGCTGCCGTCCCTGGCGATGTGCAACGTTCACGAAGTGCTGGAGCGCGTCAGCAGCCTGGTGGAAGCCGAGAGCCAGGGGTGCATCACCTTGGTGCGCGACTACGACCCGAGCATTCCCGATGTTTTGATCGATCGCGAGCAGATGATCCAGGCGGTGCTGAACATCGTGCGCAACGCCATGCAGGCCATCAGCAGCCAGAACGAGCTGCGCCTGGGCCGCATCAGCCTGCGCACCCGCGCCATGCGCCAGTTCACCATCGGCCATGTGCGTCATCGCCTAGTGACCAAGATCGAAATCATCGACAACGGCCCGGGCATTCCCGCGGAGTTGCAGGAAACCATCTTCTTTCCCATGGTCAGCGGCCGCCCTGACGGTACCGGGCTGGGCCTGTCCATTACCCAAAACATCATCAGTCAGCATCAGGGCTTGATCGAATGTGAGAGCCATCCCGGCCACACCACCTTTTCGATCTTCCTGCCACTGGAACAAGGAGCCACATCGACATGAGCCGTAGTGAAACCGTGTGGATCGTCGATGACGACCGTTCTATCCGTTGGGTCCTGGAAAAAGCCTTGCAACAGGAAGGCATGACCACCCAGAGCTTCGACAGCGCCGACGGAGTGATGAGCCGCCTGGCCCGTCAGCAACCGGACGTCATCATCTCCGACATCCGCATGCCCGGCGCTAGCGGTCTGGACCTGCTGGCGCGGATTCGCGAGCAGCACCCACGGCTGCCGGTGATCATCATGACCGCCCATTCGGACCTGGACAGCGCTGTGGCGTCCTATCAGGGGGGTGCTTTCGAGTACCTGCCCAAGCCCTTCGACGTCGATGAGGCCGTGTCACTGGTCAAGCGCGCCAACCAGCACGCCCAGGAACAACAGGGCATGGAAGAGGTGCCTGCGCTGGCGCGCACCCCGGAAATCATCGGTGAAGCGCCGGCAATGCAGGAAGTGTTTCGCGCCATTGGGCGTTTGAGCCACTCCAACATCACCGTGTTGATCAACGGCGAATCGGGCACCGGTAAAGAACTGGTCGCCCATGCCCTGCACCGCCACAGTCCACGGGCGGCCTCACCGTTCATTGCGCTGAACATGGCGGCGATTCCCAAGGACCTGATGGAGTCCGAGCTGTTCGGTCACGAGAAAGGCGCGTTCACCGGCGCCGCCAACCTGCGGCGCGGGCGCTTCGAACAAGCCGACGGCGGCACCTTGTTCCTCGACGAAATCGGCGACATGCCGGCTGACACCCAGACCCGGCTGTTGCGCGTGCTGGCGGACGGCGAGTTCTATCGGGTGGGCGGCCATACACCGGTCAAGGTCGATGTACGCATCATCGCCGCGACCCACCAGAACCTGGAAACCCTGGTCCACGCGGGCAAATTCCGCGAAGACTTGTTCCATCGCCTGAATGTGATCCGCATTCATATCCCGCGCCTGGCGGACCGTCGCGAAGACATCCCGACCCTGGCCCGGCACTTCCTCAGCCGCGCGGCCCAGGAGCTGGCGGTAGAGCCCAAACTGCTCAAGAGCGAAACCGAGGAATACCTCAAGAACCTGCCGTGGCCCGGCAACGTGCGCCAGCTGGAGAACACCTGCCGCTGGATCACGGTGATGGCGTCCGGTCGCGAAGTGCACATCAGCGATCTTCCACCGGAGCTGCTCAGCCTGCCGCAGGACTCGGCCCCGGTGACCAACTGGGAACAGGCCCTGCGCCAGTGGGCCGACCAGGCCCTGGCCCGCGGCCAATCGAACCTGCTGGACAGCGCCGTACCGAGTTTCGAACGCATCATGATCGAGACCGCCCTCAAGCACACCGCCGGCCGCCGTCGCGACGCCGCGGTGCTGCTGGGCTGGGGCCGCAATACCTTGACCCGCAAGATCAAGGAATTGGGGATGAAGGTTGATGGCGGGGATGATGATGAGGGGGATGAGGGCTGAGCAGCCTTTAGCCCTTCACTGATCTTGAAGGCCCATCGCGAGCAGGCTCGCTCCCACAAAGGTTTGCGGTGTCGCGACTATCTTGTGGGAGCGAGCCTGCTCGCGATGCTTTTGAAGGCTTGATGCACCGCATCGATGCACTGAGAACCGTAATGGCACATGCGCCCCCCCGTCAAAACCAATCAGCCCAACTCGAAGAAACCGCACAAACAAAAGCAAAAGCCCCGAAATACGGGGCTTTGCGCATCATCAGCAGATTTTTTGTGACAAGCCATTTAAAACTGGCACGCCCCCTGCAATAACTCATTCACTACCCAGTTTCGGGGACCTTGGTACAGGCAGGCCGGGGATTCCCCATTTTACATCGGGCTCATCGAGCCCACTGTTTTGGGGGCCTTGATACAGGCAGGTCAAGGTTTCCCTTCTTTACACCCGGGGCTGCGCGTTTAACGCAAGCCCCTCCCGTTTGGGGACCTTGGTACAGGCAGGCCGGGGATTCCCTCTTTTATTGCTCTTGGAGACGGATCTCCAGCCGCCAGCGGTCATCGACCTCGCTGCCGGCCCACTCCCCCCGCAATGGACGCGCCGCCACCAGCGTCAGCAACAACCCTTTGTCACTCAAACGCACCCGCCAGTTCACGTCCTTGCCATTGAGTTTGAGCTGGCCCTTCTGCGGACGGCCCTCTGCCTGGAGCAACAGCGCCACTGAGCCGTCGATGATTTCCCCGTGCAGCTTGGGCTCGTTGTTGAACCAGGCCACCAGCGTCCCGTCGATCACTTCGACCTGTTGCAGCACGCTCGGCTCGGGCGTGGTCAGGCGACCGATCATCAGGCCGACCATCAGACCGAAGATCGCCAAAGACCCCATCACTCGAGGTAATAGCTTCGAACGCTGATCGGTTTGCGGCGTAGAATGCCGCTCATCTTTATCTGCGGAGCCGTGCATGTTTCACGTCATCCTTTTTCAACCGGAAATTCCGCCGAACACCGGCAACGTCATCAGGCTGTGCGCCAACAGCGGCTGCCACCTGCATCTGATCGAACCACTGGGCTTCGAGATGGACGACAAGCGCCTGCGCCGTGCCGGTCTCGATTACCACGAGTATGCCACCCTGCAGCGCCACGCCGACCTCGCCAGCTGTCTGGAGAGCCTGGGGCATCCGCGCTTGTTTGCCTTCACCACCAAGGGTTCGCGGCCATTCCATGATGCCAGCTTCGTCGCGGGCGATGCGTTCCTGTTCGGCCCGGAAAGCCGTGGCCTGCCGGCCGAGGTACTGGAAGCCCTGCCCGCCGATCAGCGTCTGCGCCTGCCGATGCGCGAAGGCTGTCGCAGCCTGAACCTGTCCAACACCGTGGCAGTGGCCGTTTACGAGGCCTGGCGGCAGAACGGTTTTCGGTAACCCTGGCCAGAAACTTCTGTGGGAGCGAGCCTGCTCGCGATAGCGCTGTACCAGTCAACTCAATACTGACTGACATGACGCTATCGCGAGCAGGCTCGCTCCCACAGGTTTATACCTTGTGCTACAGCCGCGATACCGTTTACTGAACGGTCGCGGCGCCTTCTTGCTGCATGCGCTGCAGTTCTTGCGCGTACAGGGCATCGAAGTTCACCGGGGCCAGCATCAGGGCCGGGAACGAACCGCGGGTCACCAGGCTGTCCAGGGTTTCGCGGGCGTACGGGAACAGGATGTTGGGGCAGAAGGCACCCAGGGTGTGGCTCATCGAAGCGGCATCCAGGTTCTTGATCAGGAAGATCCCGGCTTGCTGCACTTCGGCAATGAACGCCACTTCGTCACCGTTCTTCACGGTCACCGACAGGGTCAGCACCACTTCGTGGAAATCATCTTCCAGGGCTTTCTGGCGAGTGTTCAGGTCCAGGCCTACGCTCGGTTCCCACTGCTGGCGAAAGATCGCCGGGCTTTTCGGGGCTTCGAAGGACAGGTCACGCACATAAATACGCTGCAAGGAGAATTGCGGTGCGGTTTCTTCTTCGCTGGCAGCTGTGTTCTGTTGGTCAGTCATCGCAGATCCTTCTTACTTTCAGGTTCTTAGTGGGGAATTCAAGCCTTGAGCATCGCATCGAGCTTGCCGGCGCGATCCAGGGCAAACAGATCATCGCAACCGCCCACGTGGGTGCTGCCGATCCAGATCTGCGGCACGGAGGTACGTCCGGCCTTTTGAGTCATTTCGGCGCGCAGTTGCGGCTTGCCGTCGACCTTGATCTCTTCGAAAGCCACACCTTTGTTCTTGAGCAGGAACTTGGCTCGGGAGCAATAGGGGCAGTAATCGCTGGAATAGACAACAACGTGGGTCATATCACTTCACCAGGGGCAGATTGTCGGCTTTCCAGCTTGCAACGCCACCGGACAGTTTGGCGGCGGTAAAGCCGGACTTCATCAGCTCGCGGGCATGAGTGCCTGCGTGCTGGCCCTGAGCATCCACCAGGATCAGCGTCTTGGCCTTGTGTTTTTCCAGTTCACCGATACGAGCGATCAGTTTGTCCTGGGGAATGTTCACCGCGCCGACAATGTGACCAGCGGCGAAATCCTTGCTCGGGCGGATGTCTACCACCACGCCGGTGTCCTTGTTGACCAGTGCCGTCAGCTCGCCAGTACTGAGACTGCGACCGCCGCCCTGCATCGTATGGGCAACCAGCAACGCCAGCAGTACGACGAAGATACCGACGAGAAGGTAGTGGTTAGTGGCAAATTCAATCAGGTGAGCAACCATCGAAGGAGGTTCCAGGGCGTTAAAATGTCGGCCAGTATACACAGCACACAAGGCCGGCCAAACCCCGCCCGGCGGTGACGGCACCGGAACTTACCTTTAAACTGCCCGTCCCTTTTCCATCGCCTTCTTTTAATCAGCCACGAGTGGATTCCATGACTACCACGCCTAAACCTTTGGTCCTGATGATTCTCGACGGCTTCGGTCACAGTGACAGCCACGAATCCAATGCCGTGTACGCGGCCCGCAAGCCTGTGCTGGACCGTCTGTGGGCCACCGTGCCGAACGGCCTGATCTCCGGCAGCGGCATGGACGTCGGCCTGCCCGACGGACAGATGGGCAACTCCGAAGTCGGCCACATGAACCTCGGCGCGGGCCGCGTGGTGTATCAGGACTTCACCCGCGTGACCAAAGCGATCCGCGACGGCGAGTTCTTTGAAAACCCGACCATCTGCGCTGCTGTGGATAAAGCCGTGGCTGCTGGCAAAGCCGTGCACTTCATGGGCCTGCTGTCCGATGGCGGCGTGCACAGCCATCAGGACCACCTGATCGCCATGGCTGAACTGGCCTTCAAGCGCGGTGCCGAAAAAATCTACCTGCACGCGTTCCTCGATGGCCGCGACACGCCACCAAAAAGCGCCACTTCGTCGATCGAACTGCTCGACAGCACCTTCCAGGCTCTCGGCAAGGGCCGTATCGCCAGCATCGTCGGCCGTTACTACGCCATGGACCGCGATAACCGCTGGGACCGGGTGTCCCAGGCCTACAACCTGATCGTCGAAGGCAACGCCGAGTTCAACGCCGCCACCGCCCAGGAAGGCCTGCAAGCCGCCTACGAGCGGGGTGAAAGCGACGAATTCGTCAAGGCCACCACCATCGGCGAGCCGGTCAAAGTCGAGGACGGCGACGCCGTGGTGTTCATGAACTTCCGCGCCGACCGTGCCCGCGAGCTGACCCGCGTGTTTGTCGAAGACGATTTCAAGGAGTTCGAACGCGCCCGCCAGCCGAAACTGGCCGGCTTCGTGATGCTGACCCAATACGCCGCCAGCATCCCCGCGCCGTCGGCCTTCGCCGCCGGCAGCCTGGAAAACGTTCTGGGCGACTACCTGGCGAAGAACGGCAAGACCCAACTGCGCATCGCTGAAACCGAAAAGTATGCCCACGTGACGTTCTTCTTCTCCGGCGGCCGTGAAGAGCCGTTCCCCGGCGAAGAACGCATCCTGATTCCGTCGCCGAAAGTCGCCACTTATGACCTGCAACCGGAGATGAGCGCACCGGAGGTCACCGACCGCATCGTCGATGCCATCGAGCACCAGCGCTACGACGTGATCGTGGTCAACTACGCCAACGGCGACATGGTCGGCCACAGCGGGGTGTTCGACGCCGCGGTCAAAGCGGTGGAATGCCTGGACACCTGCGTCGGGCGCATCGTCGAGGCGCTGGAAAAAGTCGGCGGTGAAGCGCTGATCACCGCCGACCACGGGAATGTCGAGCAGATGTCCGACGAGTCCACCGGCCAGGCCCACACCGCCCACACCACCGAGCCGGTGCCATTCATCTATGTCGGCAAGCGTGACTTCAAGGTCCGCGATGGCGGCGTACTGGCTGACGTGGCGCCGACGATGCTGATGTTGCTGGGGATGGAGAAGCCGGCGGAGATGACCGGGACGTCGATCCTGGTCTGACCCAACACTTACCAATGTGGGAGCGAGCCTGCTCGCGATAGCGGTATTACAGTCAACATCTATGTTGGATGTTATGGCCTCATCGCGAGCAGGCTCGCTCCCACAGGGTTCAAGGTGTTTTTTGGGCCAGTTATCACACAGCCCCAAATGGGCGTTTTTTTTGCAGCGTGGGGCGGGCATACTAGGCCGTCCCTTTCCCTGGTGTCGCCCGCCTCTATGCTTCGCGTTCTGATAGCCCTCGCTCTGACCTGCCTGCTCCAACCGGCCTTCGCTGACGAGCGCGCACAAACCCAACAGCAGTTGGACGCCACGCGTCAGGACATTGCCGAGCTGAAAAAGCTGCTGGGCAAGTTGCAGGAAGAGAAGTCCGGCGTGCAGAAAGATCTGCGCGGTACCGAGACCGAGATGGGCAAGCTGGAAAAGCAGGTCGACGCCCTGCAACAAGAGCTGAAGAAAAGTGAATCCGAGTTGCAGCGGCTCGATACGGAGAAAAAAAAACTCCAGAGCGCGCGCACTGAACAGCAAAAGCTGATCGCCATCCAGGCCCGCGCGGCCTACCAGAACGGCCGTCAGGAGTACCTCAAGCTGTTGCTCAACCAGCAGAACCCCGAGAAATTCGCTCGCACACTCACGTACTACGATTACCTGAGCCAGGCACGCCTGGAGCAACTCAAGAGCTTTAACGAAACCCTGCGCCAGCTGGCCAATGTCGAAAAAGAGATTGAATTGCAGCAGGCCCAGTTGCTGGTGCAGAAAAGCAGCCTCGACACCCAGCGCGAAGAACTCGAGAAGGTTCGCAAGGAGCGTCAGGTCGCCCTGGCCAAGCTCAATGAGGACGTGAAGGCCCGCGACAGCAAGCTCAAGGCTCGCGAGCAGGACCAGGCTCAACTGGCAAAAGTCTTGAAGACCATCGAAGAAACCCTGGCACGCCAGGCTCGAGAGGCGGAAGAAGCGCGCCAGAAGGCGCTGATCGCCCAGCAGGAAGCCGAAAAAAAGCGCTTGCGTGAGGCCCAGGCCGACGCCAGCGATGCACCGCGCAAACCTGCCCGATCAAGCCCTGGCCCCCTGGTTTCGGCAGGGGGTGAAACCTTCGGCGGCGCCTTTGCTTCGGCACGGGGCAAACTTCCATGGCCGGTCAATGGTCGATTGCTTGCACGCTTCGGCCAAACCCGCGGCGATGATACCCGCACCAAATGGGACGGCGTGATGATCAGCGCCACTGCCGGCAGCCAGGTGCATGCCGTGCATGGCGGTCGTGTGGTGTTCGCCGACTGGCTTCGCGGCGCCGGCCTGCTGGTGATCCTGGATCATGGTAACGGCTATTTGAGCCTGTACGGCCATAACCAGACGCTGCTCAAGGCGGCCGGCGATGTAGTCAAGGCCGGCGAGTCCATCTCTACGGTTGGTAACAGTGGCGGGCAGGATACGCCAGCGCTGTATTTCGCTATTCGTCAGCAGGGTCGCCCCAGTGACCCGACCCAATGGTGTCGTGCGCAAGGATAAGCGCGCCCATCCAACTCAGGAGTTCGTTCGACATGCTGCATTTGTCCCGCCTCACCTCGCTGGCCCTGACGATCGCCCTGGTGATCGGTGCGCCCCTGGCGTTCGCCGCTGAACCGGCCCCCTCGTCGACAGCCGCTACGGCCGCGACCACCAAGGCCCCGCTGCCGCTGGACGAACTGCGCACCTTTGCCGAAGTCATGGACCGGATCAAGGCCGCCTACGTGGAACCGGTGGACGACAAGCTGCTGCTGGAGAACGCCATCAAGGGCATGCTCAGCAACCTTGACCCCCACTCGGCCTACCTGGGGCCGGAAGATTTCGCCGAGCTGCAGGAAAGCACCAGCGGCGAGTTCGGCGGCCTGGGCATCGAGGTCGGCAGCGAAGACGGCTTCGTCAAAGTGGTTTCGCCCATCGACGACACGCCTGCTTCCAAGGCCGGCATCCAGGCCGGTGACTTCATCGTCAAGATCAACGGCCAGCCGACTCGCGGCCAGAGCATGACCGAAGCCGTGGACAAGATGCGCGGCAAGATCGGCCAGAAGATTACCCTGACCCTGGTGCGCGATGGCGGCACGCCGTTCGACGTGACCCTGACCCGCGCGATCATCCAGGTCAAAAGCGTGAAGAGCCAGTTGCTGGAGTCGGGCTACGGCTACATCCGCATCACCCAGTTCCAGGTCAAGACCGGCGAAGAAGTCGCCAAGGCCCTGGCCAAGCTGCGCAAGGACAACGGCAAGAAGCTCAACGGCATGGTCCTGGACCTGCGTAACAACCCCGGCGGCGTGCTGCAATCGGCCGTGGAGGTGGTGGACCATTTCATCACCAAGGGCCTGATCGTCTACACCAAGGGCCGCATCGCCAATTCCGAGCTGCGCTTTTCGGCCACCGGCAACGACCTGAGCGAAGCCGTGCCGCTGGTGGTACTGATCAACGGTGGCAGCGCTTCGGCATCGGAAATCGTCGCCGGCGCCCTGCAGGACCAGAAACGCGGTGTCGTCATGGGCACCACCAGTTTCGGCAAAGGCTCGGTGCAGACCGTCTTGCCGCTCAACAATGACCGCGCCCTGAAGATCACTACTGCGCTGTACTACACCCCTAACGGCCGATCCATCCAGGCCCAGGGCATCGTCCCGGACATCGAGGTGCGCAAGGCCAAGATCACCAGCGAGCAGGACAGCGAGTACTTCAAGGAAGCTGACTTGCAGGGTCACTTGGGCAATGGCAACGGCGGCGCCGACAAACCGACCGGTTCCGGCGCCAAGGCCAAGCCCATGCCGCAGGATGATGATTATCAGTTGGCTCAGGCCCTGAGCCTGCTCAAAGGACTGAACATCACCTCCGGCCGCTGAGATGGGCCTGCGCTTCATCCTGGGCCTGGTGTGCTGCCTGGCTGGCGCGGCCTTTGCCGCGCCCGCCACACCGGCACCGGCACCGCACAAGGCCTACCTGAGCCTGATCATCGATGACCTGGGGCAGAACCTGCCTCGGGATCGCCGCGTGCTGGCCCTGCCCGGCCCGGTCACTGCGGCGATCATGCCCGACACGCCACACGCTGCCGAACTCGCCCGCGAAGCCCATCGCGCCGGCAAGGTCGTCATGCTGCACATGCCCATGGACCCGGCCACCGGGCCGTTCGCCTGGCATCCGGAACTGCCCCTTGAAGAGTTGGGAAAACGCCTCGACGCCGCATTCGCCGCCGTGCCCTTCACCAGCGGGATCAATAACCACATGGGCAGCCGCATGACTTCCCAGCCGCGGGCCATGGCGTGGTTGATGGCGAACTTGCAGCAGCGACACAAGTTCTTTGTCGACAGCCGCACCAGCGCCCAGACAGTCGCCGCCGCCGAGGCGCAAAAAATCGGCCTCGCCAGCGTGTCACGCGATGTGTTCCTGGACGATGAGCGCACCGAAGCGGCCATCGCCCATCAGCTTCAGGTCGCCATAGAGCTGGCTCGCCAGCAGGGCTCTGCGGTGATGATCGGCCATCCCTATCCGCAGACCCTGACCGTGCTCGAACGTGAACTGCCCAGGCTCAAGGCCCAGGGCATCGAATGGATCGACATCAAGTCGATGATCAGCTTGCGCAGCAATCGGGCGATGGCTGGGCATGGCAAAGATGGGGTTTATCGGTAGCGGTTAAACCGCGCCGCCGCTATCGCGAGCAGGCTCGCTCCCACAGGGTCTCGGGTTGTTCGCAAGTCATGTGCCCACCGCAGATCCAGTGTGGGAGCGAGCCTGCTCGCGATGGCGGTGGCGCAGCCTTCAGAGATACCGCGCCATGATCGCGTCCACCGCACCTTCCTTGCGCAGTTCATCCAGGGCCGCTTGAAGGCGGGCGACCACGTCGTCGGGCACGTTTTTGTTCAACGCCAGGTACAACTCGGCACTGTTGAACCGTAGCACGGTCTTGAGATCGCTCACCCCTTCCTCACGCGCCAGATAGCGCCCGGCCGGATCCCCGGTGGCCCACAGATCGATTTGACCATTGACCAGCTTCCTGGCGTTGTCCTGATCGCGCAACACGACAATCGGGTTCAGCCCTTGCTTGGCCAAGGTCTCGGCAATCGCGTCACCCTTGTAAGCCCCGATCCTGTATTGACGCGCCGGCTCCAACGAGTCCAGGGAAATCTTGCTGTCGGCCTTGGCGAGCATGATCCAGTCGTCCGGGCCAATCGGGCCGACCCATTTGAAGAGTTTTTCACGCTCGGGCAATCGCGCCGTGACAAACACGCCGTACCCGGGATTATCCAGGGCCAGTTTATAAATTCGCTCCCACGGGAAACGCAGTGTCAGGCTGTAGCTGATATCGGCACGTTTGAATATCTCGCGGACAATGTCCACGGCGATGCCATTGATGTTCTCGTCCTGAGCGAAGTTTTTGCCATTCTTGGCCATGTTGTAGGGCGGGAAGTTTTCCGTCAGCAACACCAGGCCGACGTCACGGCGATCTTGCGCTTGTGCCCCGCTGACGAACAACAAAGAGGCACTGGCAAGAACCAAAAGAATGCGTTTGAACATGTCTGGCTACCCGAATCCATGGCGTGCCCAAGAGTGCCTCGGGCCTGCGAGCATGTCCACAGCCCTTTGCTGCCCAAGTGGCTCAACGACTCAAAATATAAAAGAGCACTCTCACCATTGAGGTAACTATTTACCGCCAACCGTCAGCCCCTACCTGATTAATTGGAGAACACCGGCCACTGCCGGTTTTCATTCAACTAACCAAGGGTGTCACTCGATGAAATCGATCTCCTTTCTGCTGACCGGCCTGTTCTGCTCGCTGAGTTTGCAGGGTATCGCCCACAGCCAGGACTTTGGCGAAGGCATACAAAATTTTACGGCCTCTAAGGTCCTTGAAAACGCGGATGGATCACACAACCACTGGCGAGGCGTCGGACGCCTGTTTATCGACGGCTCTTGTACCGCGACGCTTCTCGACACTCAGGATGCCTCGGTACCCCAACCAACACCCGCCTATGTACTCACTTCAGGACACTGTATCGAAAAAGGCAACGGCAACATCGTGACGGATAAACCGCTCAGCGGGGTCATGCAGTTCGATTACTTCGCCGACACCGAATTATTCAAAACCTACGCGCTGAAAAAGGTCGCATGGCGCAGTATGCAAGGCGTCGATCTGGCGATCATAGAATTGGACGTCAGCCTTCAGAAACTCATTGAGGAAGGCATACAGCCCCTGGAACTGGCCCGACAAAAGCCTGCCGACGGGACCGATGTGCTGATCGTGAGTGCCCCGCAGGGTTTCGACAAAGCCACATTGCGCATGGCTGCCTGCACTTTGCAGCCCGCTGGGGAAATAGTGGAAGGCCCATGGGTGTGGCGAAACAACGTGATGACACGCTGTCAGGATATAGCCGGCGGCAGTTCAGGGGGACCGATTCTTGATCGTCACTCCAACGAAATAATAGGCGTAATAGGCACCGGTAACCTGGCGGCCGGTTTCGCTCCATGCGACGAACATGCACCCTGTATGCGGGTTGGGGATGTCTATAAGGCCATTCCCAAAAACGTTTATGGGAACCCGACGATCTTTCTCAACGGATGCTTTGTACAAGGCCACATTGTCAATGAGGTCACTTCGTCGTGTCCGCTTTATCCAGCGTTCACCGTGAGTGCTGATGCCAACGAGCCCGCAAGGTACAAGAGGCTCAAAAAACGGGATGACGGGACGATGGAAGTTCCGACATGGGATTACCATTTCTCCATCAGCACCGCTTTTTATCGCCACAAGACCGTGCGCACGGCGAAGGACTGCGAAAGTGGCCATTACTACAGCGACGCAATAAGTTCTAACCACGCGTTTATCAACAGCGAGATCGGCGCCCGGCCCGGTTTCTATTTCCTTTGCATTCTTGGCGTTGACTCCCCGACTCAAGGAGCGCAGGTCGGACTCATCAAGAATGGACTGTCCCTTGTGGTGGAAGTCCTCGATGACACGCCAACGGCGCAGCCCGATTTGTCGATCAGTAGCGGAGTCGGCGTGGAGTTGGCTCGCGGTAGCGAGTACCGGACCTACGCCGTCAAATTTGGCCCGCTGGACACCACAGATTGCTCAAGGGATGAGCAGTATCTGACCCACACCTACATGGATTTCTGGTTTCCGGATGCAGAACTGCCGCTGAAATTCTGCACAATCGCCTACGACAAATCAGGACAGGCATCCGAGCCGAGGGTTGACGTACTGAGCCCTGCGACAGGGGCGCAAAACGCAACCCCCGTCGCTCCCTGAGGGGAGTATCAGGTCTCGTCTGTGCCCGCTTATCGAATGACGATTCCGCGCTGCGCCATGTAAGCCTTGGCTTCCGGCACGGTGTATTCGCCGAAGTGGAAAATGCTCGCCGCCAGTACCGCACTGGCATGGCCTTCAAGGATGCCATCGGCCAGGTGCTGCAGGTTGCCGACGCCGCCGGAGGCGATGACCGGGATGCCCAGGGCATCGCTGATGGCGCGGGTGACGCCCAGGTCGAAACCGTTTTTCATGCCGTCCTGGTCCATGCTGGTCAGCAGGATCTCACCAGCCCCCAGGCCTTCCATCTTCTTCGCCCATTCCACGGCGTCCAGGCCGGTGGGTTTGCGCCCACCGTGGGTGAAGATTTCCCAGCGAGGGGTTTCGCCCGGGCCGGACACCTTCTTGGCATCGATGGCCACGACAATGCACTGCGAACCAAAACGCTGGGCCGCTTCGCCGACGAATTCCGGGTTGAACACCGCGGCGGTGTTGATCGACACCTTGTCCGCACCGGCGTTGAGCAAGTTGCGGATGTCCTGCACGGTGCGCACGCCACCGCCCACGGTCAGCGGGATGAACACCTGGCTGGCCATGCGCTCGACGGTATGCAGCGTGGTATCGCGGCCGTCGACGCTGGCCGTGATGTCGAGAAAGGTAATCTCGTCCGCGCCCTGCTCGTCATAGCGACGGGCGATTTCCACCGGATCCCCGGCGTCGCGGATGTTCTCGAACTTGACGCCCTTGACCACCCGGCCGTTGTCCACGTCCAGGCAAGGGATGATGCGTTTGGCCAGCGCCATGGTCAGTCCTCAGCCTTTGTAGGAATCGCAGAAGGCCTGGGCCTCAGCGACATCCAGCGTGCCTTCGTAGATCGCGCGACCGGTGATCGCGCCGATGATGCCTGGCGCCTTGGCGTCGAGCAGCGCCTTGATGTCGCCCAGGTTATGGATGCCGCCGGAGGCGATCACCGGAATCTTCGTGGCGGCGGCCAGGGCGGCGGTGAACGGAACGTTGCAGCCCTGCATCATGCCGTCTTTGGCGATGTCGGTGTAGACGATGGCAGACACCCCGTCGGCCTCGAAACGCTTGGCCAGGTCAATCACCTGCACGGTGCTGACTTCAGCCCAACCGTCAGTGGCGACGAAACCGTCCTTGGCATCCAGGCCAACGATGACCTTGCCCGGGAAGGCGCGGCAAGCTTCAGCGACAAACGCCGGGTCTTTCACCGCCTTGGTGCCGATGATCACATAGCTCACGCCAGCCTTGACGTAGTGTTCGATGGTTTCCAGCGAGCGGATACCGCCGCCGATCTGGATCGGCAGGTTCGGGTAGCGCTTGGCAATGGCCGTGACCACTTCGCCGTTCACCGGCTGCCCTTCGAAGGCACCGTTCAGGTCAACCAGATGCAGGCGACGGCAGCCGCCCTCCACCCACTTGGCGGCCATGCTCACCGGGTCATCGGAGAACACCGTGGAGTCTTCCATCCGGCCCTGACGCAGACGTACGCAAGCGCCGTCCTTGAGATCGATAGCGGGGATAATCAGCATCTGGCAAACCTTCAAATTCGAATGTTCAGCTTGGCTCGGAAATCAGTTTTTCTCGAGCGCCCACAAGTCGCTTTCGATGCTTTCGAACCTTTCTTTAAGGTGCGTCTGCACATCGAAAATCGCCCTGTTGTAATAGTGCGGAGCAATTTCGCGGGTAAACAGCTCAAGAATTTCCGCCGCTTCGAACGAACCCAGGTCCAGTTCGAAACGATCCTCCATGAACCGTTGGATCTTGAGGTTCGCCTCACTTTCCTGCTCGGGCGTGAGGGTGAGGATCGGCGGTTTCTTGCGGGCCATTACCAGCGCCCGTCCCACGCCGCGAAGTTCTGCAGCAACTGCAGGCCATGGGTATGGCTCTTCTCCGGGTGGAACTGCACGGCGAAGCGCGAACCGTCGGCCAGGGCCGCGGCGAAATCGACGCCATAGTGACCGCCGCCCACCACCTGCCGGGCGTTACCGGCCGCGATGTAGTAGCTGTGCACGAAGTAGAAGCGCGCCAGGTCCGGAATGTTGTGCCACAGCGGGTGATCCACCGTCTGCTTCACCTCGTTCCAGCCCATGTGCGGGACTTTCAGGTGCTCGCCGTCTTCGTGCAGATCCTTGCCGAAAAACTTCACCTGGCCTGGAAACATCGCGATGCAATCGACGCCGTCGTTCTCCTCGCTGCTCTCGAGCAAGGCCTGCATGCCCACGCAAATGCCGAGGAACGGACGATCCTGACTGACTTCATGCACCAGCGAATCGAAGCCCAGGCGACGGATCTCGGCCATGCAGTCACGAATCGCACCGACACCGGGAAAGACCACCCGGTCGGCTTCGCGAATCACGTCGGCATCGCTGGTGATCAGTACCTTGCCGGCGCCCACGTGCTCGAGGGCCTTGGCCACCGAGTGCAGGTTGCCCATGCCGTAATCGATAACCGCGACCGTCTGCATTACAGAACGCCCTTGGTGGAGGGCATTTGCCCGGCCATGCGGTCATCGAGCTCCACGGCCATGCGCAGCGCGCGGCCGAAAGCCTTGAACACGGTTTCGATCTGGTGGTGGGTGTTGTGCCCGCGCAGGTTGTCGATGTGCAGGGTCACATTGGCGTGGTTGACGAAGCCCTGGAAAAATTCCTGGAACAGGTCCACGTCGAAGCCGCCAACGGTGGCACGGGTGTACGGCACATGCATTTGCAGGCCCGGACGACCGGAGAAGTCGATGACCACACGCGACAGCGCCTCATCGAGCGGCACGTAGGCGTGGCCGTAGCGACGGATGCCTTTCTTGTCGCCGATGGCTTTGGTGAAAGCCTGCCCCAGGGTGATACCGACGTCTTCCACCGTGTGGTGGTCGTCGATGTGCAGGTCGCCCTTGCTGACGATATCCAGGTCGATCAGCCCATGACGGGCGATCTGGTCCAGCATGTGCTCAAGAAAAGGCACGCCGATATCAAACCGGGCCTTTCCGGTGCCATCCAGGTTGATCGAGGCTTTGATCTGGGTTTCCAGAGTGTCGCGCTCGACAGACGCCTTACGTTCGGCCATCACCAGCTCCGCAAAATCATTGGGCGAAAAAGGCAGCCATTATAGGGGCGTGAGCGGCAAACAGAAACACAGGAGGTGATATCCCTGACGGGTTGTCGGCGATAGACATGTCCGTACAAGCAATTGTGGCCATCACCCAAAACAAATGTGGGAGCGAGTCTGCTCGCGATAGCGGTGGATCAGCCGACAATGATGCCGGCTGACCCTCCCTCATCGCGAGCAGGCTCGCTCCCACAAGATTCGCCCTCACCCCAGCGGGTTCGGGCTAGCGCATTACTGGAACAACACCGCCGTCTTCTGCAGGGTTACCCAGACACCCCACGCCAACGGAATGCCCACCACCAACCAGGCGGCGATCGCCAAAGGCTTGGTGCCCGGCGCGGCTTTCCACTCCAGCGAAGTGGTGCTGTCGGCGCCCTTGTCATGGCCCAGTGCCTGTTCGGCGGCCAGTTCGGCGTCGGTCATGAAGTACTTGTCGGCGACCGGACGAACCATCAGGTTGCACAGGAAGCCCAGCACCAGCAGGCCGGCGAGGATGTACAAGGTGATGTCATAGGCCGCAGCGCGTTCAACGCCGATGCTCAACTGATATTCACGCAGGTAGTTCACCAGTACCGGACCCAGCACGCCTGCCGCGGCCCAAGCGGTCAACAGCCGACCGTGGATCGCGCCGACCATTTGCGTACCGAACAGGTCCGCCAGGTAGGCCGGCACGGTGGCAAAACCGCCGCCGTACATCGACAGGATGATGCAGAACGCCGCCACGAACAGCGCGACGCTGCCCAGATGACCCAGGTTCGGGATCAGCGCGTACAGGGCAAAGCCCAGGGCGAAGAACACGAAGTAGGTGTTCTTGCGACCCAGGTAATCCGAGCAGGATGCCCAGAAGAACCGCCCACCGATGTTGAACAGGCTCAGCAGACCAGTGAAACCGGCCGCAATGGCCGCGATCTGACCCAGTTGCGCAGCATCCAACTGACCGAAAGGCAAGTCATTGCCGAGCAACTTGCCGCCGAACACTTCCTGCAACAGTGGCGATGCCATGCCGATGATGCCGATACCGGCAGATACGTTCAGGCACAGCACCAGCCATACCAGACGGAACTGCGGGGTTTTCCAGGCCACGTTCACGTGAACGTGACGATGGGTGATCATCGCGTTCGCAGCTTTCTTCGGTGCCGGGGTCCAGCCTTCAGGCTTCCAGCCGGTCGGCGGGACGCGGTACGACAGGGCGCCACCGACCATGAACACGAAGTAGATCGCGGCCATGACCAGGAAGCTTTGCCATACGCCCACTTCAGTCGGCGAAGAGAAATGGCTCATCAGCGCTGCAGCCAGCGGTGCACCTACCATCGCGCCGCCGCCGAAGCCCATGATCGCCATGCCGGTGGCCATGCCACGCTTGTCCGGGAACCACTTGATCAGCGTCGAAACCGGGGAGATGTAGCCCAGCCCCAGGCCGATACCACCGATTACCCCGGAGCCGATCCACATCAGCCATATCTGGTGAGTGTAGATACCCAGTGCGGAAATCAGCAGACCGCCGCACCAGCACAAGGCCGATACAACGCCGGCCTTACGCGGCCCGGCGTGTTCCAGCCAGCCGCCCCAGATGGCTGCCGAGCAACCCAGGAAGATGAAGAACAGGGTGTAGATCCAGCCGAGCATCGAGATCGGCCAGTCACATTGGGATGAAAAGACTTGTGCGATGAAACTCATGTCCGGTGCACAGGCTACAGGCTTGGTGACGCCCAGTGCCTTGGACAACGGCAACCAGAACACCGAAAAGCCGTAGGCCATGCCGATGCAGAGGTGGATGGCCAGTGCAGCCGGTGGAACCAGCCACCGGTTGAATCCGGGCTTGGCGATAATGCGTTCCTTGGAGAGGAACGCAGGCTGGTCGGCAATGCCGTCCGCCGTGATGCTCGTGCTCATTATGTATCCCCCAGTTATTGGTATGGCTCGCCAGCCATGCATCACCCTCAGCCTTATTGCGCGCAAAGCTCGACTGTATTTTCTGGTGAAGCTTCATTTTGGTGCGACATTGAGTCGCAGAAGGACGGGCGAACGGGTAAAGGTTACCATTTGCTTATGACAGAAAAGCCAAAGTGCTATCACCTTTTTTACATCTTCTGTCTTATCGCGCCGTTGCACGTTTTCTGTAGGGCGTGAATCGTTTATTTTTCAGGAATTTATATGCCCATCGTTGTCGAGCAGTTGAATGACGCCACCTGTCGGGACCGGCAGGACCTGCACAAAATCTACCAGGATGCCCCGGCCTGGCTGTTCGAGCCGTTCACCGACGGCACACAACTGATACACAAATGCCTGGAAGACGGCGCGCTGATCGCAGCCCGCTTCAATGATCGGTTGCTCGGTGCCGCGCGGCTGCAACGGCACCAGGACGTCTGGCACTTGTCCCAATTGTGTGTACGAAACATCACCCGTCGTCGTGGGGTGGCGGAACGATTGGTCAGCGAAGCACGGAAAATGGCTACGCAACACGGTGCCGAACTGAAACTCTTGGCCCCATCCGGTCATCTGGAAGCCCAGGCGCTGGCGGCCAAATTGAAACTGACGCTGGAGCAGGCCTAGATCCGGGAGCTCAGAGCAGCCCTCGCCACGGGTGCCATGATCCACAGGCCTGTCAGAAAGAACGATCACCCAACGCGCCATCAGGTCAGGGCGTTATACTCCCAGGCTAAATTTTGAACTCAACCTACAAGGACTCGCCCATGAAAGCGTTCGGCAAAATCCTGGGTCTGGTACTTCTCGGGCTGTTGCTGGTCATTGTGGCCTTGGGCTTTGCCCTGACCCACCTCTTCGATCCCAACGACTATAAAGAAGAGATCCGCCAGATAGCCCGCGACAAGGCCCACATTGAGCTGACTCTCAATGGCGACATCGGCTGGAGCCTTTTCCCGTGGCTGGGTCTGGAATTACACGAAGCCAGCGTCGCCACCCTGGCAAACCCGACACAACCGTTCGCCGACCTGCAGATGCTCGGCCTTTCCGTGCGCGTGATTCCACTGCTGCGCCGCGAAGTGCAGATGAGCGACGTGCGGGTCGAAGGCCTGAACCTGCGACTCAACCGTGACAAGAACGGCCACGGCAACTGGGAAGACATCGGCAAGGCACCCGCCTCTAAAACCACGGCAAACGCCCCGGCACCGGCCGAACAGCCTGCCCCTGGGGACAGCGCCCCGGCGCAGAAACCGGCCCAGCCAACCCGCCTGGACATCGACAGCCTGACCGTTAACAACGCCCGGGTCGAATACACCGACGAGCAGGCCGGCCGGCAGTTCACCGCCGAAAGCATCCAACTGAGCACTGGCCCGATCCATGATTCCACCAACATCCCGGTCACTCTCACCGCATTCCTGGCCAGCAACCAGCCAGCCGTGCGCGTGCGCACCGAAGTCACGGGCGAGCTGCGCTTTGAGCGCGCCTTGCAGCGCTACAAGTTCGAAGACCTGAAGCTGTCCGGCGAAGCCACGGGCGACCCTTTGCAGGGCAAGACCGTGACGTTCGCGGCACACGGGCAGTTACTCCTTGATAAAGCGGCGAACGTCGCCGAATGGACCGGTATCAAGCTTTCCATCAATCAACTGCGGGCGTTGGGCGAACTGAAGGTCAATGATCTGGACAAGACCCCACAACTGAGCGGCGGCATGTCGATCGCCCAATTCGACCTGGCGAAATTCGTCGACGGCGTCGGCCAGAAACTGCCGGCCATGGCCGAAGGCAGCTTGAGCAAAGTAGAACTGGTCACCCGTATTGCGGCCACGCCGACCAGCGCCGAATTCAATAGCATCAATCTGAAAATCGACGACAGCACCTTCAGCGGTCGTATCGCCGTGGAAGACTTTGCCAAGCAGTCACTGCGTGCGCAGCTCAAGGCCGATACCTTCAACGTTGACCGCTATCTGCCGCCAAAATCCGCCGAGGCCGACAGTTCCAAGGCAGCCCGTGAGGCGGAGGTCAGCAACACCGAAGCCAGCGCCATGGCCGGCGCCGGCAGCACACCGTTGCCGAGCGCGCCCACCCAGGGCGCCTGGAGCAACGACCGGCTGTTTCCGGTCGAACGCTTGGGCAAACTGGACCTGGATGCCGACCTGACCTTCGGCCAACTGACTCTCGATAAGCTGCCGATCCAGAATGCCGCCCTCAAGGCCACCGGCCAGGGCGGCCTGCTGACCCTGGAAAACCTGCGGGGCGATCTGTACAACGGCAACTTCGAAGTCAAAGGCACGCTGGACGTGCGCCAGCCCACGCCGCAGTTGAGCCTGCAAACCCGCATCAACCGGGTACCGGCCGAGAAAATCATCGAAAGCCAGGGCAAGACGCCGCCCGTCAAAGGCCTGGTGACACTCAACAGCGCCGTGACCGCCAGCGGCAACAGCCAAAAGGCCCTGATCGACAGCCTCAATGGCACTGCCGGATTCGTCATCAACGACGGCGTACTGCTCAATGCCAACCTCGAGCAGCAGTTGTGCCGAGGCATCGCCACCCTCAATCGTAAAACCCTCAGTGGCGAGCCCCGGGGCAAGGACACCCCGTTCGAGCAACTCAACGGCAATCTCACCTTCCGCAGCGGCGTGGCCAGCAACCCGGACCTGAAAGTCCGTATCCCTGGCATGACCGTCAACGGCAACGGCGATATCGACCTGCGTGTGCTGGGCATGGACTACCGCGTCGGCATCATCATCGAAGGCGACAAGAGCGACATGCCCGACCCGGCTTGCCAGGTCAACGAACGTTACGTCGATGTCGAATGGCCGTTACGCTGCCGCGGTCCGCTGGAGCTGGGCGCGAAGGCATGCCGCCTGGACAACGAAGGATTGGGCAAAGTCGCCGCGAAACTGGCCGGCGACCGCCTCGGTGACAAGCTCAATGAGAAGATCGACGAGAAGCTCGGCGACAAGGTCAGCCCCGAGCTGAAGGACGCGCTCAAGGGGTTGTTCAAGCGATGACAGCCGAGCAGTTTTCCAGCGCCGTACTGGACTGGTTCGACCGCCATGGGCGCCACGACTTGCCTTGGCAGCAAGACATCACTGCGTATCGGGTGTGGGTCTCGGAAATCATGCTGCAGCAGACCCAGGTCAGCACCGTGCTCAATTATTTCGACCGGTTCATGGCCTCGCTGCCCACCGTGCAAGCCCTGGCCGCCGCGCCGGAAGACGAAGTGCTGCACCTGTGGACCGGCCTGGGCTACTACACCCGCGCCCGTAATCTGCAGAAAACCGCGAAGATCGTAGTCGACCAATATGGCGGTGAATTCCCCCGCGACGCGGAAAAACTCACCGAATTACCGGGGATCGGCCTGTCCACAGCCGGCGCCATCGCCAGCATCAGCATGGGCCTGCGGGCACCGATCCTCGATGGCAACGTCAAGCGGGTGCTGGCGCGCTTCACCGCCCAGGAAGGTTACCCGGGCGAACCGAAGGTCGCGAAGCAACTGTGGGCGACTGCCGAGCGCTTCACGCCTCAAGACCGGGTCAACGCCTACACCCAGGCGATGATGGACCTGGGCGCCACGCTCTGTACCCGCAGCAAACCCAGCTGCCTGCTTTGCCCGCTTAAAAAAGGCTGCCAAGCCCATATGCTCGGCCTCGAGACCCGCTACCCGATCCCCAAGCCACGCAAGGATGTGCCCAAAAAACGCACCTTGATGCCGATGCTGGCCAACCGCGAAGGCGCGATTCTGCTTTATCGTCGCCCCTCCACGGGCCTGTGGGGCGGTTTATGGAGCTTGCCGGAACTCGACGACCTCGACGACCTGCAACACCTGGCCCTGCAACACTCGCTGGAGCTGGGCAATCAGCAGCAGATGCCAAGCCTGGTGCACACTTTCAGCCACTTCCAGTTGGCGATCGAACCCTGGCTGGTCCGGGTCCGGGAAACCGGCCATCACGTGGCCGAGGCCGACTGGCTCTGGTATAACCTCGCCACCCCGCCGCGCCTGGGCCTCGCCGCCCCGGTCAAGACCTTGCTCGAACGCGCGGCCGCCGTATTGAACGCAGGAGAGTTGCAATGATCCGCACCGTGATGTGCCGCAAGTACAAAGAACAACTGGAAGGCCTGGAGCGCGCGCCGTTCCCGGGCGTCAAAGGCCAGGACATCTACGACAATGTCTCGGCCAAGGCCTGGGCGGACTGGCAAAAACACCAGACCCTGCTGATCAACGAAAAACGCCTGAACATGATGAACGCCGAAGACCGCAAATACCTTCAAGGCGAAATGGAAAAGTTCTTTTCCGGCGAAGAATACGCCAAGGCCGAAGGCTACGTGCCGCCGTCCGAATAGGCCACCCAGAACCGGGGCGGATCGTAAGCGACGGTAATAATTAAATATTTTTTGATAACGTGCTTGACGACCCCCTGAAAAACCCGTTTAATGCGCCCCGTTGCCCAGATAGCTCAGTCGGTAGAGCAGGGGATTGAAAATCCCCGTGTCGGCGGTTCGATTCCGTCTCTGGGCACCAAATACCGAAAACCCCGATCAAGAAATTGATCGGGGTTTTTTATTGCCTGGGATTTACGGTAGCTGTGACAGCGCGTCGAGTTCTTCAACCTCACTGGGTGCCACATTGTTTGTGGTGGATTGAGATTCGAAGTGGTTGCCCTGAAGCTGTAGGATAGATCGCCTTATTTTCATGCCAGGAGTCTGCCCCCCCATGTCATCGGCAAACAAACAGCAGAAACGAAACCAGCGCGCCAAGGCCAAAGCCAAGAAGAACCGCATTCAGCGTGCTGCTGCGCCGAACGACTTCCTGGACCCAAACGATGAGCGCATCGATCTGGAATCCGTGGACCTGACGGAGCTGTTCCAAATCATGAGCTCCGCTGAAAAGGTCAGCCAGAAGGCGATGTGCGAGGCGTTCCTGACCTATCCACTGCTGACGCTGGTGCTGGAACAGGAAGGTGAGGACGAAGCGACCGACTTCATCATTACTGCATTGATCGAATACCGTCGCCTGACCAAAGGCGTCGATGAGCAGACCGCGCTGGATTGGGTGGAGAGTGAGCAGTTCCAGGCCGATTATGTCGCCGCGTCCAAGGCGCTAGCCCAAGATCCGATCTGATGATCGTCCTCATTATGAGGACGTCGGCAGTGGATGACGCCATCCCGGGATAGCTCCTACAAGCCAGGGTCAGCCAAGATCAGGCGGCGTCAAACCCGTCCTGCAAGAATCGGACGGCTTTCCTCCCACCTAATCAGACTCGCCCTGCATCATCGAAACGTCGTCCAGAGCATCCTTTTGGTCCGCCCGTTTGGGAAAGGCTTTGATGAACGCAACCTGCGCCACATGCGGGACTTTTATCAATCGTTTCCAATTTGGAACGCAGTGCGCCATATTTTTGGAGTTCCTCGGAATGCCCAATGCCGGCGCTTTGCTGGAGACCGACCTGGAGCAAGCCTTGAGGCTCGACAACCAAGACTGACGACGGGCGAACTGAAAGCCAACAGCTGATGGCCGCTCTGGCCGAAAAATCTGTGTAAGATTGATGCGCTTTTTTTTTCCAGCAACGCTCCAGTCAACGAGCTCTATCCCGCATGTCACCGGCCGCGCCTCCCCCTTCTCTGATTCAGGCATTGCGGACCGAAACCGCTGAGCTGCACGTCGCCCTGGAAAAACGCTTGCCGTTTTTCTCCGAACAGTTGGACCTCGACCTGTACCGGCGCCTGATGGCCGCCTACTACGGTTTTTATAAACCGCTGGAACAGCGACTTCATGTACTGACGCTGACACCGACGGGGTTGGACCAATCCCTGCGGATCAAGCTTCCCGTACTGCAGGCGGATCTCACGGCATTGGGCCTGGATGACCACGCTATCGAGGCACTGCCCACCTGCCGGGACCTGCCGCAGATCGATTCCCGTGCCGCCGCCCTGGGGGTTTCCTATGTGCTGGAAGGTGCAACCCTCGGGGGGCAGATCCTGCGGCGCAGAGTCGCCGAACAGCTCGGTCTTGATGCCTCCAGCGGCGCTGCGTTTCTCAATGTGTATGGCGAACTCACCGGTCGGCGCTGGAAGGACTTCCTTCAATATCTGGGCGACAGGAACCTTGGCGACGCCCAAACGCTCGAAGTCACATGTGCCGCCAAAGCGACGTTTACTCATTTTGAACATTGGCTGGACAGCCAAAAGGTATTGTTATGACCCCGGAAAACCAGGAAGCCTTCGAAGAACTGCTGGCCAATTGTGCAGACGAACCGATTCGCTTCCCCGGGGCCATCCAGCCTCATGGCGTGCTACTGATGCTGTCCGAACCCGACTTCGTCATCCGACAGGTCAGCGCCAACGTATTGCAATTGATGGGGCACGATCCTCACGGTCTCCCCGGCCAGACGCTGGACGCACTGTTCGGGCAGCAGCAGGCCCAAGCCGTCCTCAAGGCCTGTCGCGCCGATGCGGACGGGGACAACGCGCCCGTGGAGATTGTCGTGAACCAGCTGCGTTTTGACGCCCTGGTCCACCGCCATCAAGGCGCCCTGATCGTCGAACTGGAACAGCACCTGAGCGACTACCGTCCCGAAGGTGTCAGCGGCGAAGCCAATCTGGGGCGCATGCTGCAACGTCTGCAAGGCGCGAAAAGCCTTCAGGCTCTCTACGAAATCAGCGTTCGGGAAATTCAGGCCATGACCGGCTACGACCGAGTACTGATCTATCGCTTCGAAGAAGAAGGCCATGGCCAGGTGATCGCCGAGGCCAGCGCGCCGTCGATGGAGCTCTACAAAGGCCTGTTTTTTCCGGCATCGGATATCCCTGAACAGGCCCGGGAGCTGTATCGCACCAACTGGCTGCGGATCATCCCCAACGCTGACTACACGCCGGTACCGCTGGTCCCGCAGTTGCGCCCCGACACTCAAACACCCCTAGACCTGAGCTTTTCCACCCTGCGTAGCGTCTCGCCGATCCACCGCCAATACATGAAGAACATGGGTGTGCTGTCGTCCATGAGTATTTCCCTGATGGAAGGCGACCGGCTGTGGGGCCTGATCAGTTGCGGCAACCGTCAACCCCTGCTCGTGCCCCACGAAATGCGCATGGCCTGCCAGACCATCGGCCAAGTGCTGTCGCTGCAGATCAGCGCCATGGAAGCACTGGAGCTGACCCGTCAACGGGACGCCAAGCTTGAGGACCTCAAGGTTCTCGCCACGGCCATGGCCGAGTCCAGCGACAATGTCTTTGACGGCTTGTCCCACGAACCCCAACGGCTGATGGACCTGACCGGCGCCACCGGCGTCGCGATCCTCGAGGACAACAAGCTGCACCGCCATGGCCAGTGCCCGGAAGCGGAGCAGATCCGCGAGCTGCATAAATGGATGCTGGAGACCGGCCAACCCGTTTTCTCCCACCACAACCTGAGCAGCATTTTCGCTCCGGCCCAGGCTTACCAAGACGTGGCGAGCGGTGTGCTGGCGATCCACCTGCCCAAGCCTGTGGAAAATGGCGTGCTGTGGTTCCGCCCCGAGGTGAAGCAAACCATCCAGTGGAGCGGCGACCCGCAAAAACCCCTGGACCTGGAAAGCAGCGAGACAGGTTTGCGCCTGCGACCGCGAACGTCTTTCGAAATCTGGAAAGTCGAAATGGCCGGCATCAGTACCAAATGGACCCACGGCGATCTGTTTGCCGCCAACGACCTGCGTCGCTCGGCCCTGGAAAACGATCTGGCCCGGCAAGTCCACAAGGAGCGTCAGGCGGTGCAGGCGCGTGATGAACTGGTGGCGGTGGTGTCCCATGACCTGCGCAACCCGATGACGGTCATATCCATGCTCTGCGGCATGATGCAAAAGTCCTTCAGCTCCGACGGCTCCCATAGCTCCAAGCGAATTGCTTCAGCCATCGACACCATGCAACAGGCCGCCAGCCGCATGAACGTACTGCTCGAAGACCTGCTGGACACTTCGCGCATCGACGCCGGGCGCTACACCATCCATCCCCAGCCGCTGGACGTCAGCCAGATATTCGAAGACGCCTGCTCGCTGCTGACGCCGCTGGCAACCGCCAAGGCCATCGATATTTCGTTCCACGCCGAACCCAATCTCAAGATCAATGCCGACCCCGAGCGGTTGTTCCAGGTGCTGTCGAACCTGATTGGAAACGCCATCAAGTTCACCCCCCAGCAAGGCAGCGTGGGCATCAGCGCGATGTCGGTGGGTGACGAGATCGTGTTCAGCGTTCGTGATACCGGCGAAGGAATCAAACCGGAGCAGTTGCCTCACGTGTTTGACCGCTACTGGACAGTCAAGGAAGGCAACCCGAACGGCACCGGGCTGGGTTTGTATATTTCCAAGGGGATTGTCCAGGCCCATGGCGGTAAACTGCACGCTGAAAGCCAGCCAGGCAAGGGCAGCGAATTCAGCTTTACCGTGCCGAAAATCAACTGAGCCGGGCATCGCCCTCTAACAAACTGGAAACCGAAGCCCAATGGCCTCACTGAACAAACAGCAAAAACGCGCCAAGCGTGCCAAAGACAAGGCCAAGCAAATCCGCATGAGCGGGCGTAAATCCATCCCCATGTATGGCGACCCGGCCCATGCCACCGCCCAGCCACCGGTCTACGTGCTCGAGCTGTTCGCCAAGCTACGCGAAGCCGAGGCCATCAGCCGCAGCGAGATGCTCGACACGCTGCTCGCGTCCCTGAGCGTGATGATCAGCGAACGCCCCGGCCTGCTGGACCTGAAAAACGCCGAGAACGAAAGCATGGCCGCCACCAACCTGGCCGCTGACATGCTGGTGGACTACCGCATGTGGGCCGACGACATGGATCGCGAGACGGCCCAGCGCTGGCTCAGCACCCCGGAGTTCATCAAGGACTTCAGCGAGGCCCTGGATCGTTATCGTCAGCTGATGGAAGAGCCCGCCAGCGAATAGAACGCGATCAGCCTCACGGAGAAGAGGACAGCCAGCTAAAACTTCCTATGGACGATAAAAACGCACAACGGCAACACTCACCCGATTAACCCTTCCAACCCCCAGCCAAAGCTGGCACCATCGCGCCTTTTTTTACGCGACTCCCCGGGACTTTTACCGGTAAACAGAGTTCGAACGGCCGTTCGGTTGTTGATGGCGCGACAGTCTGCTGCGCCGATGCGACAACCTGCCGCACATTCGCGGTTTACCACCCGTAGCGCTGTTGGCTGCCATTCGGACGCTATGCTAGCTTGGCCGCCTCGCCAGGAAGGCCGCCAACAGCAAGGGAGCACACACCATGAGGACCGCACATGGCCCAGGCCACGCCCGCGCTTGAAATCCGCAACCTGCACAAACGCTACGGAAAGCTGGAGGTGCTCAAAGGCGTCTCGCTGACCGCCCGCGACGGCGATGTGATCTCGATCCTGGGTTCCTCCGGTTCCGGCAAATCCACATTCCTGCGCTGCATCAACCTGCTGGAAAATCCCAACCAGGGCCAGATCCTGGTGGCCGGCGAAGAGCTCAAGCTCAAGGCCGCGAAAAACGGTGAACTGGTGGCCGCCGATGGCAAACAGATCAACCGCATGCGCAGCGAAATCGGTTTTGTGTTTCAAAACTTTAACCTCTGGCCGCACATGAGCGTGCTCGACAACATCATCGAAGCCCCGCGCCGGGTGCTCGGCCAGAGCAAGGCCGAGGCCGTGGAAGTGGCCGAAGCCCTGCTGGCCAAGGTCGGCATCGCCGACAAGCGTCATGCCTACCCTGCCGAGCTTTCCGGTGGTCAGCAGCAGCGCGCCGCCATCGCCCGCACGCTGGCGATGCAGCCTAAAGTGATTCTGTTCGACGAGCCCACCTCTGCCCTTGACCCGGAAATGGTCCAGGAAGTACTTAGTGTGATCCGCGCCCTGGCCGAAGAAGGCCGCACCATGCTGCTGGTGACTCACGAAATGGGCTTCGCCCGTCAGGTTTCCAGCGAAGTGGTGTTCCTTCATCAAGGCCTGGTCGAGGAGCAAGGATCGCCACAGCAGGTCTTCGAGAACCCGCTTTCGGCGCGCTGCAAACAATTCATGTCCAGCAACCGCTAACGGAGCAGTACATATGCAGACCTACAAGAAATTCCTCCTGGCCGCTGCCGCCAGCCTGGTCTTCTCGGCCAGCGCCATGGCCGCGGAAACACTGAAGATGGGCATCGAAGCGGCCTACCCGCCGTTCAATAACAAAGATGCCAGTGGCAACGTGGTCGGCTTCGACAAGGACATTGGCGACGCCCTGTGCGCCAAGATGAAAGTCGAATGCAGCGTGGTGACCTCCGACTGGGACGGCATCATTCCGGCCCTGAACGCCAAGAAGTTCGACTTCCTGATCTCCTCGCTGTCGATTACCGAGGAACGCAAGCAGGCCGTGGACTTCACCGAACCGTACTACTCCAACAAGCTGCAATTCATCGCACCGAAGGCCACCGAAGACTTCAAGACCGACAAGGCCTACCTGAGCGGCAAGACCATTGGCGCACAACGCGCCACACTGGCCGGCACCTGGCTGGAAGACCGCAACATGGAAGATGACTACAACGTAAAGGTCACGCTCTACGATACCCAGGAAAACGCTTACCTGGACCTGCTCTCGGGCCGCGTTGACGCCATCCTGGCGGACAAATACGTGCAATACGAATGGCTCAAGAGCAAAGACGGCGCCGCCTTCGAATTCAAAGGCGACCCGGTGGTGGAAAGCGACAAGATCGGTATCGCCGTGCGCAAGGGTGACGACGAACTGCGCAACAAGCTGAACGCCGCGCTCAAGGAAATCGTTGCCGACGGCACCTATAAAAAGATCAACGACAAGTACTTCCCGTTCAGCATTTATTGATACTGACGTGCCTGGCCGGCGCCGCTTCATTGCGGCGCCGGCCCTTAGCAAAGCCTGCCGCGATATGAACACACACCCATGATGATCGATCTCTACGGATTCGGCCCGGCGCTCGCCGCTGGCGCGCTGATGACCGTCAAACTGGCGCTCTCGGCCCTCTGCCTGGGGCTGCTGCTCGGCTTGCTCGGCGCCTTGGCCAAAACTTCCCCGTACAAGCCGCTGCAATGGCTGGGCGGCACTTATTCGACACTGGTTCGCGGCATCCCCGAATTGCTCTGGGTGCTGCTGATCTACTTCGGCACCGTCAATCTCATGCGTGCCCTGGGCGAATACTTCGGTAACCCGGACCTTTCCCTCAACGCCTTCGCCGCTGGCGTCATCGCCCTGGGCCTGTGCTTTGGCGCCTACGCCACGGAAGTATTTCGCGGCGCGATCCTGGCCATTCCCAAGGGCCATCGCGAAGCTGGCGTGGCGCTGGGGTTGTCCAAGTGGCGGATCTTCACCCGGCTGATCATGCCGCAGATGTGGCGCATCGCCCTGCCCGGGCTGGGCAACCTGTTCATGATCCTGATGAAAGACACCGCGCTGGTGTCGGTGATCGGCCTGGAAGAAATCATGCGGCACGCGCAAATCGGCGTGACCGTGTCCAAGCAACCGTTCACCTTCTATATGGTGGCCGCGTTCATGTACCTGGGCCTTACCGTGCTCGCCATGATCGGCATGCATTTTCTGGAACGACGTGCCGCTCGCGGCTTTGCCAGGAGCACCCAATGAACTGGGAAGTCATCATCAAGTGGCTGCCGAAACTGGCCCAAGGCGCGACACTGACCCTGGAGCTGGTCGCCATCGCCGTGATCGCCGGTCTGCTGCTGGCGATTCCGCTGGGCATCGCCCGCTCCTCACGCCTGTGGTACGTGCGGGCGTTACCCTACGCCTACATTTTCTTTTTCCGTGGCACGCCGTTATTGGTTCAGCTGTTCCTGGTCTACTACGGTCTGGCGCAGTTCGACGCCGTGCGCAGCAGTTCGCTGTGGCCCTATCTGCGGGATCCGTTTTGGTGCGCCACGGCCACCATGACCCTGCACACCGCCGCCTACATCGCCGAGATCCTGCGCGGCGCGATCCAGGCCATCCCTCGTGGTGAAATCGAAGCCGCGCGAGCCCTGGGCATGTCCCGACCCAAGGCGTTGTTCTACATCATCCTGCCTCGCGCCGCGCGCATCGGCCTGCCGGCCTACAGCAACGAAGTGATCCTGATGCTCAAGGCCAGCGCCCTGGCGAGCACCGTGACCCTGCTGGAGCTGACCGGTATGGCCCGGACCATCATTGCCCGGACCTACCTGCCGGTGGAAATCTTCTTCGCGGCCGGCATGTTCTACCTGCTGATGGCGTTCATGCTGGTGCAGGGCTTCAAGCAGCTGGAGCGCTGGTTGCGCGTCGATGCCTGCCAAGGACGCTGACAGCGGCGTGTTGACGGGCGAGGCGTTACTCGCCCGTTTCACCGCGCTGGATGCTTTTCTCACAACGCACCAGGCATTGTGGAAACCGCGTCCGTTCACCCATCTGCAACTGCCATGGGAACGGTCCTACCCTGAGCTGGCCCAATGGCTACGCAAGCGTTCGCTGGAAGACGCAGAAAACGACCATCACCAACCCTGGCTGATTCAACATGCACCCGCGCCATTTCCAGAACTGGCGGGCATTTCCCATGCGTTGAGCGTCGTCGCAGAACTGCCGGGCAAAGAGCTCGAAACCGCCGCCCATCGCCTCAGCGTCGACGTGCCAGGGCGCAAATGGCAGCAAATCGAAGCCTTCGCCAGCCGCCTGCACTTCGCTACCAAACCGACCCACTGGCTCGATTGGTGCGCCGGCAAAGGTCATCTTGGCCGACGCTTGCTGCAGGCTGAACAACAACTGACTTGCCTGGAATACGACCCAGCCCTGGTCGCCAGCGGCCAGCAACTAAGCCAACGCCACCGTCTGCCCGCCACGCACTTGCAGCAAGACGTGCTGGCGGCAGAGGCAGGCCTGGCGATCCGCCCTGAACACACGCCGGTAGCCCTGCACGCCTGCGGCGACCTGCATGTGCGCCTGATGCAGTTGGCGAGCGCCGCTGGCTGCACTCAACTGGCAATCGCCCCGTGCTGCTACAACCGCATCAGTGCTGAACGTTATCAACCGCTGTCCGACGTCGCCAAGGGTTCGGTCCTACAGCTAACGCTCGATGATCTCAGCCTGCCACTGACCGAAACCGTCACCGCCGGCGCCCGCATCCGGCGGCAACGGGACCAGTCCATGGCTCGGCGCCTGAGTTTTGACCTGCTGCAACGACAGATCCGGGGCCGCGACGAGTATCTGCCCACCCCCTCGCTCCCCAGCGCCTGGCTGGAAAAATCCTTCATCGAGTACTGCACCGATCTGGCAGCCCTGAAAGACTTATCCACAGTCGGCTCGCCTGACTGGTCGGCACTGGAAGCGGCCGGCCATCAACGCCTGGCCCAAGTGCGCAACCTGGAATTGGTCCGCGGCCTTTTCCGGCGGCCTCTTGAGCTGTGGCTGGTGCTGGATCGGGCGCTTTTCCTCAGCCAGGAAAACTACCGCGTCCGCCTCGGCACCTTCTGCGAAACGCCTCTCACGCCGCGAAATCTGATGCTGCTGGCCGAACGTCACTGACATGAAACAGCCTGTGGATAACTCTGTTGATGAAATTGTCTTGGATCCAATTAATCCGCGATTTTCTGCTGGAAGCGAGGCTGGTCATTTTTTGTTCACATGGATAAAAAACCATTAAAACAGGCATTTGCGAGCAAACGAGAAAGCTGTCACAAAATCGCAAGATGGCAGTCGCCCCACCCCGCCCGTTGTGCATAAGCGTTCAAGCAAAACGACATAACCGCCGAACTCAGTGCTCCCACACGCCAGCAATTGCGCCCATCGCGCCTGTGCAGTACAACAGCCTTTCGTATCGTGATTGACACAATGCCGACACACACAAGGACTGGCCGTGACGTTCATTTCCTACGCACAGAACTTCGAAGACATACGCCTGTGGCGCGCCCTTCAATCGGTGGAAAACGGCTTTTATCTGGACGTAGGCGCCAATCATCCAACAGATGATTCCGTGACCCGGGCGTTCTACGATCACGGCTGGCACGGGATCAACATCGAACCGGTGCAGGCCTACTACGACGCTCTCTGCCAAGAACGGCCAAACGACATCAACCTGCAATGCGTAGCCGGCGAAAACGCCGACAGCCTGACCTTCTACACCATCGCCGACACGGGTCTGTCCACCGTCGAAGCCAGCGTCGCCCAACAGCACCGCGACGCGGGCATGAAGGTAAGCAAGCAGACCGTCCAATCCCGCACCCTGACTTCGATCTGCGAGCAATACGCCCAGGACCGCCCCATCCACTTTCTGAAAATCGACGTCGAAGGCCACGAAGAAACCGTGCTGCGCGGCATGGATTTCAGCCGCTGGCGCCCCTGGATCATCCTCATCGAAACCCCATGGGCCCGCGACCAGACCTGGGAAACCCTCGTCACCGACGCCGGCTACCACTCCATCCTGTTCGACGGCCTCAACACCTTTTACCTCGCCGAAGAACACCTGGCGCTCAAACCCGCTTTCGACATCCCCCCGTGCAACCTCGACGGGTTCCAGTTCTGCAAAGGCCACAAATTCAGCCACCCCCTGAGCGAACCCGACCAGCAACTCACCGCCGCCCTGCAACGCGCCGAACGGGCCGAAGCCCAACTCCATGCCCTGCAAAACAGCCGTACCTGGCGAACCTTGCAGAAAGTGCGCAACCTCGTGCGCCGCGCCTGAGCCGAGGTCCTGCAAAAATAGTCAGAATTCAGGGGTTTACAGAACGCACCCAATCGCTATAATCGTCGCCCACACGCCGGTATAGCTCAGTTGGTAGAGCAACTGACTTGTAATCAGTAGGTCCCGGGTTCGACTCCTGGTGCCGGCACCATACAAGGTTCCAGAGAGGGCTTTCAAAATCTCTGGAACCCCCGAAAAACCCGCCTTCTGGCGGGTTTTTTCGTTTTGGCGTTCCGTCGGATTCCGCCAAAATCTTATGGATACCAGCCGTTTTAAGGATAAAGATAGGGGTAAGGTCATTCGATAAAGGGAGGAGTACCCTTATGTCGCGCACCACTGCTCCACTCTCCGATTCGGCTTGCCGTTCAGCCAAGCCCACCGACCGCGCCTACAAGCTTTTCGACGGTGACGGCCTCTACCTTTTAGTCCAACCCAATGGCCGCAAAGGCTGGCGTTTCAGGTATGTAAAACCTGATGGACGTGAAGGACTGACCTCGTTTGGCAACTACCCCGTGATCGGCCTCGCCGATGCGCGCAAGAGGCGCCTGGAGGTCAAGCGCATGCTGGCGGAAGGCATCGACCCCATCGAGTCCAAACACCAAGCCAAGACGCAAGCCACAATCCGAGGCCGAACCTTTGAGAGCGCAGCCTTGGACTGGCACAAAGCGATGTCTGCCAAATGGGCTCCAGGCCATGCCAAGACGGTCCTGAGCCGTCTAAAAACCCATGTTTTTCCACTGATCGGTGATCGCGCAATTGTCGACCTAGACACTCACGACTTGATGCAACCTCTGGAAGCAATCCAGAAGCGCGGCACGATTGACGTCGCTTTAAGGGTACAAAACTACCTACAAAGCATCATGCGCGAGGCGAAACGTGCTCGACAGATCGCGGCCAACCCTGCCTCCGACCTTGAAGGTTTGATCAAAGCCCCGAGGGTGATTCACCGCCCTGCTTTACCCTTATCGCGTCTGCCTGAATTGCAGGAGCGTATCGACACCTACAAAGGCCGCGCACTTACCCGACTGACGGTCATGCTCTCGCTGCATGTGTTCGTCCGCTCCAGCGAACTGCGCTTCGCCCGCTGGAGCGAGTTCGACCTCAAGCGCGGCACCTGGGAGATACCGGACACTCGACCCGCATTGGACGGAGTACCCTTTTCAACAAGGGGTACGAAGATGGCCGGGGACATCCACCTTGTACCCTTATCGCCGCAAGCCGTGGCCCTGCTTGAACAGATCCACGTCCTCACCGGTAAATTCGACCTGGTGTTTGCAGGCGATACCAAGCCCTGGAAACCCATGTCTGAAAACACGGTGAACAGCGCACTCAGAAAAATGGGCTATGACACCAAAACCGAAATCTGCGGGCATGGGTTTCGGTCGATGGCCTGTAGCGCGCTGATTGAGTCAGGGCTGTGGTCCGAGACAGCCATTGAAAGGCAGATGAGCCACAAGGAGCGGAATAACGTCCGCGCCGCTTACATCCACAAGGCCGAGTTCATTGAGGAGCGCAGGCTGATCATGAACTGGTGGAGCCGGTACCTAGAGGCCAACCGGCAGGAGCATGTCACTCCACACGAGTTCGCGAACCAGACCGGAGCGAACGTCACTCGCCTAAAAGCAAAACGTGGCGCAACCGAGTAAGCGTTCGGTCTTCATATCTCAGTGATCCGCTTGTCCACGCGGGTCCATCCAAACAGGGCTGCAAAGCCGCCCTGCTTGGATGGACCTCACTTAAAAAAACTAAAGCCCACGCAACTGTCTGTGGAAAACCACAGATTTCCACCGGTGGATAATTTCATCCACAGCCGCAGAATTCCCGAGAACTCGAGCCTTGACCCGAATTATCCACAGGCGTAGAAAAGATCGGGCAAAGCGCTGTCGTTGACAGCAACCCCAGGTAGCCAGAACCTTTAAGGCTACGCCACACCGTGGTGGTTCTCCCAAAGTGCGATTAGCGTCCGGCGGCTCGCACGGTCACAGCGATGTGATGGATGCCTACTTTTACCAGCGTGCCCACTGCGGCAACTCATTCCCTTTCATAGCTGCCCTGCAGCAACCTATCCGCTTGGCCATTTCCTTGCGCCAACCTGCGCCCGTCTCTTTCTTCCGGAAAGAGACGGGCGCTCCTACCGCTGCTGCAGCCCAACTCGTACAAGGCATTGCGGCATTTCCCCTCGTGACAATCGGCGTGACAAACACCGAAGTCACCAGCAACAGCGACGCAGATGATGGTGCCGCAGCCCAGGGAATGGACTGCACCTGACTGACAGTCAGGCATGCCCCGGTCATCGCATCACTGCTTTTACCTGACTCAGGATCTCGCGGCGTTGGATTCGTCAGCCGATGCAGCCACCACCCGCCCACTTCCTCGGAAGTGTTCAGGAGGCCAGATCATGAGATGCCCAAGCTCCCGGTCGTAAAGAGCCGCCAGTCCCGCGTTAGTGGACAACCCTCACAGGTCGCAGGGGCCTTGATCCCTGATAACACTCAGCATTCTTGGCGGGATGACGTGGGGAAAGTTTTAAAAGTTTTGGCTTCGAGAGGAGTTTGCTCATGGCATTGGTAGGAAGGCGAGACGGGCGCAATTTTGGCTATGGTCGGCAGCTGAGCTATGCGGGGCCACAAGCATTACGTGATCTTTTTGGCGGCGGGCATTACGGCACGGTCAAAGCGCACAGTGATCGGTGGCAGGCATTTGTGCGGTGGTGTCGGTCGAAGGATGGGCCAGGGTTTAACGATGCGCGGCAGATAGATCGGCAGACCTTGCTGGACTACGCCGGACATCTGCGTCAGCAAGTTGAACAAGGCGCTATAGGCATCGCCACCGCGCAAAACCGGTTGTCCAGCGTGAACCGGACCCTGGCTGCGCTTCGCGGTGATCAGTATATGAGAGCGCCAAGTCCAAGTAAGGCGCTGGGAATGCAGCGCTCCGGTATCCGCAGTGAAGTACCTCAAGGCCAAGACCGCGCACAAGTGAAACGGATCGTTGAAGTGCTATGTGAACATCAGCAGCCACGAGTCGCTGCCATCGTGCAGTTGGCACGCGAAACCGGGATGCGTTTACGTGAGGCCATTTTAGCAAACCTGCCCCGGCTGCAACGTGAGGCCAAACAACTCGGCAGGATCAACATCCAGGACGGCACCAAAGGCGGTCGTTCGGGCGCATCAGCCTCTCGCTGGATTACGGTAAGCAATAAGATCCGCGAGGCACTGGCATTCGCCCATCAAGTTTCGCCAAAAGGTAGCCGCAACCTATTGGCCCCGAACGAAAGCTACCTAGACTTCCTAACGAGCACCGTCCGTCCCGCTCGAGACCTCCTCCACACGCATGAACTCAGAGGCTTTCATGAGCTGCGGGCGGCTTATGCGTGCGAACGCTACGAGGAAATCACTGATCACCTCGCGCCCATCAACGGTGGTAATTGCTACCAACTCAACCAACACCTCGATCAGTTGGCCCGAGTACAAATCAGCTACGAACTTGGTCACGGTCGTATCGACGTGGTTTCGGCTTACATTGGTGGTCGAGCATGAGCAAAACATTTGATATGGAACTGTTCCTGGCGAGCGTACTGACTGGATCGTATACCACACGTCAACGTCACCTTCGGCAGGCAAAGATAATCCAAACGACAATTGTTAATCGCTGGAACCTGGAAAACCCGTGGATATGGCAACGAAAGCACCTTATATGGTTCCTAAACAACAGCGCGAATAATAAGTCAACCTCCACCCATTATTATTACGTACTGACCGCTCGTTTGATCGTATCTCGGTTAAAAAAAGGGTGGCGGTTACCGAAATAACCATACGAAATTTTTTGGGACGATGCTTACTCTGGAGAAGTCATGCTAAGCTCTGATGCACCAATTAAAAGCGAAAAACTCAACAACAAATTACAACCGGCCAGCAATCAACATTACTCCTTTAAAAGTCACCATGAACAAAAAAGTTATTTTATGTGCCTGGATCTGCGCAACATCTATAATTCAGATTTTTTTGGATAAAGTTATTTTCCCAGAAAATGACAAAATACAATATAGAGAGATGGAACTCTACAGACCACGAGCGGACTTCGAATACAAATTAACTGAACTGTTAAAAAGTATACGCACCAACCAGTATTATGAGAAGTTAAACATTGAAAATACAAAACGAACAATTGACACAGCCTATATACATACACTTCTTGAGTATCATCGAGAGATCGTTCAGCTCTACGACGTAGCGGGATCAAAAGAAATTCTATTAGCGCTTCAAGAAATGGGTACCGATATTGTACGAATGTCTAAGAGCATTGGATATAATACTTGCGTTCCCAGCGATCAGTTTTCCAACTTCAATACTTCTGCAAAAGAGATAGCTCCGCTAATAGATAAATTAAGTTCCATCAAAGAAAACATATTAAACTTTGACGAAAAAATTCGTAAAGCTAAACCTGATCATCTCGAAAACGGAAAGTTTGATACTGAAGCAGCGGCAGAAAAGGTCAGGCTATTGATCGAGCTTATGAAAGATCCATATCTATATGTTAGATTCAACAACAAAGACCCAATTTCTGATTTCCAAAAATACATAAATGACTTCGACACCATACATGAGACATATAGAACCTGCGCTGCCAACTATGCAGAGAGAAACGAACACAACAACCACATTAAATTGTTTTATCAAATTATGACCTTCTTAATTCTCACCATACTTATGTATAGAAAAGACTTGTTATAAATATTCAAATATTCAAATATTCAAATATTCAAGAAATATCATCCACGTTGATTAGTAATGCTTTACATAGCCATGACTGATCAACACACCGTTCGCCTTTGGTCGAGTAGAGAGAGAGAGCGCTTACAACCCATGCAAACTTAAACCCATTGAACTGCCTAAAACATACCAAATATCTTGTCACTTTACTTTTACCAAGTCGGTACAGTTCGGGGGAGATTATTGGCCACCCTGGATACTTAAATTGATTTCTCCATTGCTAAAGTAAAATTAATAGCGAGATTAAGGCATATCGCTTTTTGGCATAGCATTGAGCGAACTGTCACTTGTAGCCCATGGTTTTACAGTAGTCACAGATTTACGATTCGGCTTAATTTTTTGTTTCCGCACCGACCCCCATTGATAAATAAGTTCTTGTTCGTATGCCTCTACATCCTTGAATGCAGCTTCTCCAATATGTGCAATGTAGAGTGAAAAATCAGATCGTAACATTCCAGCAATCAAGTGCATATATCCACTGTTATACCTAGCAGAAGCTGTATAACCAGAACTTTGACTTGTACCGAAACTCTTAGCTTTACCTATATAAAAAGGCCTATCTCCATCTTGAGGATGGTGGAATACGTACAAACAGAAGCACTGACGCTTAGCATCTTCGAGTGTATCGTATGTAAACTTTTCCCAAACCAGTTGCATTGGTTTACCCCGACATCAAACTACAATCATTATAAAAACAGTGCGGCAAAACTTCAGATTTGTTTTCGAGTAAATCTTACCATGCTATAAATAACTAACTCCCCTTAGGTACTACAAGAGTCACAAAACCAAACTTGCCCTCACTGAACCTCTCAATCAATGAGTACCACTCACAAAAAAGCCCCTAGGAAACGAACACCTTGAATGCCACATCATTATTTGCCGAAGTTGCTGTCCATGAGTCTAGCAACTGGAATGCCTGAAGACTTTCATGTATGCATTCATTACCGCGACTCACTTGATTAGAAAAATGAGTCCGAGAAAAAGCGTTTCCGATCACAATCCAAATTTCTTTTTCCACCCGTAAAGAATTTCTTCGTTCAGTAAACACGCGCCACGCTTCATCAACCACAGTCTCATAACCCACCCCTAATCTCGCCATATAAGCGTCGGGGGCTTCCTTATGAATCAGCCGCACTCGCTTTAGGAGGTCTGGGTGAGTTAGATCTAATCGCCACGGAGCGCCTAGCAATCGATGATTCCCAAACTTAAGATCCTTATTAGGACTTATCAAAACCTCCATATTTTTTATTGCTTGCCCACCTACTTCTGCAATTGCACCCGCTGAGGATCGCGGCTGCAAAGTATCTCCACACTTAACATGTATAAATACCAACTTTGTTTCAGAACTGGCAATAAAATCTGCAGGCTCTGTATTTAAATCAGTGCAGAGCAAATAATCAATATCAGGTATATGCGAGAAAAATGGACCATATTCAGCCACACGCATATTAGAGTCATTTACATTTCGAATTTTGTCTATTAAAAAAAACACGGAATTAGGTAGAAAAGCGTTTTGTACCAACCCAGCGGAACCTCCTTTTTCATCCATTCCGGGCGAAAGCAACTCGTTTACCTTTATAATTGAGCGACCTATGGCGGATTTATCTAAGTCAAATCCTGCCTCAAGTGGTAGTCTAAATTTATAATATCGTCCTTGGTAGAACGCTGATGAATTTATATACAGAATCCTCTGCAATCCAGCAGTAAACACTTCCGTCATCGACTGTCCAGAGAAAAACTCCTGCCCGGAATCAGATATCTGTTGATTAAGAAGCCTGTAGTTACTATCTAAAACAAGTCTAGGTGCGTGTGTATTTATGTCATATGACAAATAGATATGCACATCTCCTAGTTCCGCCCGATAAACAAAACTATTAGAGCCAGACACATACTCTAGATAAATAATATCATTAATTAAATTAAACTCCTGCCCATTTAACGCAAACATCAGAGGATCGGAAAAATCACAAAAATCAAGAATGATGCTTGCAGGCTCACACTCCGGAGGGTTAGCAACGGGCTTCGCGAAAGAATTTATTAAATTACTTTCGACGACCCTTCCGCTATTTATCACATCTACAACATCATCTATCCACGCAGCTAATCCGCGCAGACTTAGGTTCCTATTCTTCTGATCAGAAATTCGTCCAGATCCTACACCGAGGTAATAGCTACTTTGTGCAACACCATTCTGCGATAGATTATCAACCATAAGTGTTGACAGTGCATAGGAGGCGTTGGACTGCGCCGAGTGAATATCTTCGAGATTACGTCCTCGCCATGAGACTCCTTCTGGACGCCGCCTAGCTTCGCCTATGGCCATACTTGTGGCCGACTTGGTTCTAATGCGGTCAGTTCTTGCTCCGAGGGATAGAATTTCCTCCAGTGAAATTACACCGCCAAGACCAATTTCAGCTTCACTCGAATAGTTAACGCCTCTACTATCATAAACAACGAATAGGTCACCAAGCTCTCTACAAATTACAACTTGAAGCGCCGGCTCAAAAAATAAAGAATCCTTTAAAAACCTTGAATTACTAAAACTTATGCTTAGAGCAATTGAAAAACCTAGAGACTCTCGAATTACGACAAGCTCACCAGCCATAGTGAGCTTCCAATATAAGGCATCTATAAATTTAGCCATCGTAAAAGCAGGCGTCTTCTTTATAAAACAGAGAGATGCCAGAGGAATAGTTAAGCTTTGTTCCACATCGAAATTATCAATATCAAATTTCTTCCTAAAGCCTGAGTCAAAATAACTTACATCAGGGAAGGCATCAAGATACCTCTTTAGGAGCATTGATGTATCAAGTGACTTTAAGAACGAAACACAATTATCGCGAACACTAATATACTCATCAAAATCTAGGAAATTTCTCCACAAGCTCGAGTTGGAGTTCGAGTTTATTTCCAACGTAAACGCATCATAATTCCGATGTGCCCGAACAACCCGCCCGACTGTTTGCACAAGCTCTCGACCACTACGGACGGCATATGTCAGAACCAGAATTTTTGCTTGTGGAATATCTATACCTTCATCAAGTTTTCTCTGATGAATAATCACATCATAACTGGAGTTTTTAAGTGACCTAGGAACTGTAGATTTAAAGTTCTCTCTTGCATCGCCTGAAAACTGTTGGTGGACAGCCAATACAGAAAACTCCGGAGAAAATAATTCGGCGTATAACTCTATAGCTTCAACATTTTCGCATTTTACAATACACTTGGTATTAGGCTGTTGCTCTAAAAGTTCTTTTACACGCGGAAGCAGTCTTTCATAAGCCATAGACTCCCAAACCGGCTCACAGAGAACATTGTCTTCAAGCGCATGTTTGTATGTATAAACATAGCTCCATTCGGGAGCAACATCAAATTTAAATAAATCGTTTCTATATGGCGTAGCAGTTATTATGACTTTATGGGCTCTAAATGACCGTGATATTTCACTCCAGATTGGGGACGGCTCGGAATGTCCCTCATCCACAATTACCAGATCCACAGCCTCAACTAACGCACTTAAAGCCACCTCAGATAGCGACGACAACATCTGAAAAGTAGTAACATTTATACTTTTATCTTCAGTAAGTGCCACACCATCAATTACTGTTTTCAATTCAATATCATATTCAGGCAGTCTATCAGTGAAAAACTCCCCTGAAAGCTGCTTAACCAGTTGCTCCCGTACCGCCGAACGATGGCAAATAACTAATATTTTCTGCTGTTGCCCAAAGTGGGCTAGAACAGAAATCACTCCTGTTTTACCACCCCCGGTGGGCATGCTTACCAAGCATGAATGGCGAATTTCTGGTTGGTTAAGGTAATCGAATGCCAGCTCAAGCGCATTTTTCTGGCCTTTACGAAGGACATTCCAAAGGTCGTCGTTAACTTCTACAGCCCCGAACTCCATTTCTGATCTCCATACCCTACGCTCAGCACCGGGATAGTTAGCTGAGTCGGAAAGCATACCGGCACAAAGCTACTACACCCACATATTTTTGACTATTCACTACCAGCCCTCCCTTCAATGCAATTCGCTTCTGCAAATTAAACGAATATCGCTAATTTTCATCAGGAGGGCTCAAAAAGTCAGATGCGTGCGTCTTCACCTAGCTAGAGGTAGATTTAGGGGTATATCCAAGACTAGCCGCCTATAAAAAACTTTATTTACAGATAGTTAGGTATAGGTTCGACTCCTGGTGCCGCACCATACAAAACAAAGCCCTCGCAGAAATGCGAGGGCTTTGTTGTTTCTGCACGCCCACTTTTCTGTGGGAGCGAGCCTGCTCGCGATGAGGCCATCACCGCCACCGACACTCTGCCATACAGACGCAAGCTCGCTCCGTCCGCCCCAGATGCGTTAATCCCGGACACACAATTTCTAACCCCGCCAGCATGGCGCCACGATTGTCCCCTATCCAATCGACCGCTACCTTCCAACTGTCGCTGCCAATTCAGCGACCGGGCGTAAGAAACCCGAAGTACATCAAGGCGTATCAGCTGCGCCTCGCTTACTAATGCTGGCGTTTTTTGTGTCTGCGATATGCGTTATGGCGGCTTTGCGCGGGACGCCTTCGAGTGTGCGGGAGCCTTGATTCCCGGTTTTCCTACCCGTGCATGGCCGCCACCCAATCCCGGACAAGTACGGGGACAGGCCACGATTCCTAGCTGAAATGAATATGCAGACGCCAAATTAAGCGTGATCTGTCCCCGTTTTACCTTCCTGGGGCACCTGCGCTGCCAATGCAGGGATTGCGCAAGGCAGGCTGCGTGGGCAACCTAGAGGGTTGCGACGAGAGGACTGAGTGAACCTGCTTCCTACCTTGACGTTTTATCAACAGATGATAAGGTTTGTGACATGCAAAGGGACTATGGGCTCGACACATTACTGAGCCTGCACCAAGAAATTTTGGCTCAGGAGGGTGGCTACTGGGCCAAGATCGAGGCCTACCAGGTTGAGCCTTCTGAGCATATCCCGCATGGGATTAAATACTCGCTCACCCTGCATGATCGAGGTGGAACCAGGGTGCTTGGTTATGACAATGCCCACTTGGTGAAGCCCGCCAAGTTCAAATATGCGGGCCAGGTCCTACCCTACGACCATAAGCATCGGTCGAGCACGGATAAGGGCGTGCCCTATGAATTCAAAGACGCTCAGCAGTTGCTACGGGATTTTTTCGCAGACGTTGACCGTGTGTTGGAGCAGGTGAAGAAATGAAAACATTAAAGATTGGCATCATGTCGCAAGCGCAGATGCGTGCCCGTGTATTGGCGATTGCCTGTGGCGAGTACAAGCCCAAGGCAACCGAGCCCAAAATTTGGTTCCCGTCCATGAAGTCGCTGGCCGAGGTGCTGAGTGACGAAAACCGGGCGCTGCTCAAGCTCATCAAAGAAACTCAGCCGGAATCTCTGACCTCGTTGGCCGAGGCTACTGGGCGAAAGGTAAGCAACCTGTCGCGGACGCTAAAAACCATGTCTGGTTACGGGCTTGTTGAAATGAAGCGCGAGAATAATCACGTCAGGCCGATTGCCAAGGCCACGGAATTTCATATCATCGCGGCCTGAGTTTCCAGGCAGACGCCCCCCGCACGACGGAGGGACCCAGGACCTATTCGAGTACCTTCTTTTTATTCTGAACACGCTTGATCCTTTATTTTAAAGGGTTCTGCGCATTGTGTTTTACTCCTGGTGCCGCACCATACAAAAACGAAGCCCTCGCAGAAATGCGAGGGCTTTGTTGTTTCTGCACGTCCACTTTCAATCCACACACTGAATACTGTGGGAGCGAGCCTGCTCGCGATGAGGCCATCACCACCGACATTCTGCTATACAGACGCAAGCTCGCTCCGTCCGCCCCAGATGCGTTAATCCCAGACACATAATTTCTAGCCCCGCCAGCATGGCGCCACGATTGTCCCCTATCCAATCGACCGCTACCCTCCAACTATCGCTGCCAATTCAGCGACCGGGCGTAGGAAACCCGAAGTAAATCAAGGCGTATCAGCTGCGCCTCGCTTACTATTGCAGGCGCTTTTTTTGTGTCTGCGATATGCGTTATGGCGGCTGTGCGCGGGACACCTTCGGGTGTGCCGGGTGCCTTGATTCCCGGTTTTCCTACCCCGTGCATGGCCGCCACCCAATCCCGTAGGAAAGGAAGGTTGCGGCTCTCACAGTCAAGGAGCCAGACAATGCCAAACCCGCAAGACCTCAAAACCCCAGGCCTAACCCCCTTCTCCTACCACTCCGACCGTCCCCTCTTCCGCGTCAACAGCGGCATTCCCATCGGCGAAGCCTTATCCCACGCCTCCGACCTGCTCCACGTTGCCAAGCTCTTGGCCGAGGACGCGGCGATGATTCGCAGCACGGATCGGTACGCCTGGGCGTCGTGTTATTTGCAGGATATGAGCAAAGCCGTCATCGATGACGTGGTGAAGGTGCTGGAGGCGCCGGGGAGTCATTCTGCTTAAGAGCCGCGGGGGCAATGCTGCTCCAAGGGGGCAGCATTGAATTGTATTTGCAGGAGCGGATTAAAGAAGGGCAGCTTCGCAGCCCAGCGGGAGCAAGCTCCCTCGCCACGGGGGCTACGGACAGAGCACGATTACCGGCTGCAATGAGTAGGCGGACACTAAATCAACCATGGTCTGTCCCCCGTTTTCCTACGAGAACGCTCTGGCGCTGCGGGCCTAATACCCACGCAAGCGCATCATGTCGCCAAGCGATAGGTAGACTGCACCAACCCCGAAGCAAACCAGCGGCTGGATACCAGTTTCAGATCTACGTCCTGCCCAAGAGCCCCGAACAATGGCCTTCCGGAGCCGATCAGCACAGGTACAGTGGTAATCACCATGTCGGTGATTAAACCATCGCGCAGGAATGACTGCACCACCTGTCCGCCATCGACATAGACCCGACGTACGCCTTGTCTCGTCAGTTCCTCCATCACGTCCTTGGGCGCGAGGCTAGAGAACCGGAGCTTGCCCTTCAGCGCTTCGGGCACTGGCGCATCCAACAGGCTTTCAGACAGCACCACCACGGGGCGCTCGTAGAACCAGGTGTCGAAGGTCCGGACCTTCTCATAGGTTCCGCGCCCCATCACGATCACGTCCTTGTCAGCGATGAAGTCTGAGTAGCCATGGTCCTCGGTTTGATCATCGCGCTGTAAAAGCCAGTCGATGTCACCGTCGGGCCTGGCGATGAAGCCATCCAGGCTGGTGGCGATGAAAACATGTGCAGTGGCCATCAGGATCTCCTTATTCATACGGGGTATTTCGATGCCCGGCGTCGAGAAACACCTGCTGGCATTGATCATCCATTGTGCAATCGCTCCCATCGCTTGTCTTCGGGCCCGCAGGTCGTTGGCGTTATCGGCAAGCGGGCGTGAGCGCCCGAAGCAATCAAAGCGAACCTCCGAGCGCTCCGCCGGCCCTCAACTACACTTTCCCTGAAATCCCGCCCCCTCTGGAGTAGTAGGCGATGAAGATCAGGACCAAGATCATAGGCTCGGGGTTGATCAGCCTTTTCTTTGCCCTCGTGCTCGGCGGTATCGGGTTGTGGGGCTATATCAGCATGACCAGCGCCCTGGCGCGTAGCGAGACCAGTATTTCGGCCATGCGCAAGCACATGGAGGCGGACATGATGCACGACGCCATTCGTGGCGATGTGTTGGCCGCTTTGCTGGTGGCGCCGGGGGATGCCGCGGGAGCCAAGGAGGTGAGAGAGGCGCTCGATGAGCATGCGCAACGGATGCGCAAAGTCATCGCCGAGAATGCCGAGGCCCAGTTGCCGCAAGCGATCGCTCAGGCTATTACCGAGCTGAAGCCGCAAGTGGAAACCTATATTGCATCGGCTCAGCAGGTGATCGCTAAGGCGTTGGAGGGTGCCCAGGATGGCCGGGCGCTGCGGACGGAGTTCGACGGGGCGTTTTCGGCGCTGGAGGAGCGTAACGAGGCGGTGAGTGAGTTGATCGAGAGCCAGGCCCATGCCACCCGCGAGCATCAGGACCACAGCATTCAAACGTCGGAGCGCTGGTTGGTTTTCACATTGCTGGCCACCTGTGTGGCGTTGGCGCTGTTGTCCTGGAGCCTGCTCAAGGCGGTGCTTACGCCGCTGAACAAGATCATCCTCAATACCCAGGCTATTTCCCAAGGGGATTTGCAGCGCTCGATGGGGGCTCAAAGCAAGGATGAGCTGGGTCAGTTGCAGGGTGTGATCGAGCAGATGCAGGTCAATCTGCGGCAAATGATCGCCACGATCCGCAGCCAGAGTGACGAGTTGCATGGCACGTCGCGCGTATTGGGCGATACGGCGCGGCAGATTGTGTCCAGCGCCGATCAGCAGGCTCAGAGCGCCACCAGCATGGCGGCGAGCATGGAGCAGATGATGGCGAACATCAGCCAGATCCATCAGCACGCCGACAGCGCCCGGACGATTTCAGCGCAGTCCGAACAACTGGCCAGCAGCGGCGGGCAAGTGATTCTTGGGGTGGTAGAGGGCATGAGCCGGATCGCCGAGGTGGTCAATCAGTCGTCCAGCAAGATCACGGCGCTGGATGCGTCGTCCGAAGACATTCATTCCATCATTCAGGTGATCAAGAGCATCGCCGAGCAAACCAACCTGCTGGCCCTCAACGCCGCCATCGAAGCCGCCCGCGCCGGTGAGGCGGGGCGGGGCTTTGCGGTGGTGGCCGATGAGGTGCGTAACCTGGCAGCGCGCACCACCCAGTCCACTCAGGAAATCACCGCAATGATCGAGCGCATTCAGACCAGCGCCCGGGATGCGGTGGCGAACATGCAGGCTTGCGTCAGCCGCGTGGACGAAGGCGTCTCACTGGCCCAGCAGGCCGGGGTGTCCATCAGCGAAATCCGCACCGGCGCCCGGCACGCGGCAGAAGTGGTGGAGGAAATTTCCCAGACCATTGCCGAACAATCGAAGGCCAGCGATGAAATGGCTCAGAGGGTGGAGTCGATTGCCGCGCAGTCCCGCGAGAACACCCGCTCGATTCACAACCTGACGCAAACAGCGGATCAATTGAACGATGCGGCGGGGTCGATGCAGTCTTCGGTGCAGCAGTTCAAGATTTGATCAATCGGCCGGACCCACTTTTGTGGCGAGGCCGCTTGCTCTCGCTCGGCTGTGTAGCAGCCTGTGCTTTCAATACTCGCGAATTATTGAAAATTTTGGCTGGGCAATAATTATTGCCCAGCCATAAAACACCCTAAAAACCTGACTCACACCTCGCTCACCTCAAACACAAACGAAATCTCCCGCTTCTGGGCGCTCCAGACGTACCGGATATGCTTGCCCTGCACCGGAATCGAAACCGCCGGTGGGCGAAACGCCGCCACGCATTCGTGGCCGGGCAGGCGGACGCTGTTGTACAGCAAGCCCCAGGACAAGGTTTCGCGCAGTTGCCGGGCGAACACCTGGGACGGACCGTAGGCGGTGGGATCCGGGTCGTGCAGGTGCGGGTAATCTTGGCGGATGTCGTGCAGCGGCTTGATGACCTTGTTGACGTAAGTGCGCATGGTCAATTCCAGATCCGGCTCGTTGGTCGCTCCGAGGAATCGCGCCTGGTGGTAGCAGGTCTCGGCAATGGCGGCTTCCTGGCTGCTGGCGGCGTAGTAGACACCGAAGGTGCCGTCGCTGAAGCGGCTGCTTTTGCCGATATGAGTAAACGCGGCCATCACCGGCGAGGAGCCGGGCCCGGAAATGCGGTCCTCGGGGCGTACCCGGGACAGCACCCCGGCTTCTTCCATGAGCCGATCGTTGGTCAGTGCTTCCAGGGCATACGCGGTGGGCAGGTCCTCGGGATCGAGCACGTCTTCGAACAGCGCAATCGGCGGGAAGCTGCTGTTGACGATCCGGTAGGCACGCTTCCATTGCGGGTCCGCCAGTGGTGGCGTCATCAACCGCGCACTCCGTCGAGGTAACGCCGCACATCGGCAATGTCTACCACCCGGCCGGCAAGCATGTAGGCCAGTGCCGACTGGCCGTTGAAGGGCGCAGCGGTATTAGGGCTGTTGACCCACTGGTAAGCGCGGTCCCGGCTGTTGCTGAAGATGATGCTCAGCGCCTTGTGAATACCCATGAGGTAGGAAATGCGCTCCAGTGTGTCGTGAGGCAGCCTGACGTTTTCCGGTAATTGCTTGTACTTATAGAAAGTCGTGTTGCCTACCTTGCCCAGCAATGTGCGCTGCTGCTCGACACTGCAGCCCCACAACGCCATGAGATTGAAGAAAAACTTCAACGCGACCCGACCCGCGTCAGGGGAGTCCAATTGTTGCTGCGCGTTGAGGGTGATGGAGGAGGTTGCCATAAAATTTGGGCTCCATTGCTAGGGGGTGACACCTAGAGAGTAGTACAAATACGGATAAATTATTATTTTTTATTCGCAAACGGATTTTTACCACCCTCTACCTGAACCATTCAGCAAGCTGTGTGCAGGAATTTTCTCTGCTCCAGCCACTTACGGACTCGCTGACCGCCCCGATTACCGTTGATCAGGCAAAAAACCCAAATCCCGCATAAGCTCCAACCATCGTCTGCTGGAGCTTTTCGCCACAAAACCGCGACAACCGTGGCAAGGTACATGATGATAGCCGGCATGCACTGCCTGACCGGGCCAGGTGCACAACAATAGCGAGCCCACTTAAGCAGAGGGCATTACCTCATGGATAGCAGAACCTTACGCAACCTCATGCGCATCGTGCAGACCGGCTCCTTGTCGGCGGCGGCGGAACATTCGTGCCTCACGGTGCAGGCATTGGCGGCACAGTTGAACAAAGTTGAGGAGCAGTTCGGCTTCCGGTTGTTCCGGCGGTCGAACAAGGGCCTGACGTTGACGAGCCAAGGCTCGGAACTGACGCCGTTCATGGATCAGGTGCTGGTTGCCACGCGGCAGTTGGAAGAGAAGGTCGCGGCGCTGAAGACGCCTCGGCAGCGCACGCTGAGAGTGGCGCTCAATACCACGCTGCCGGCGGAGTTCAACCGGCGGATGATCGATCGGCTGATCGCCGTGTTTCCTCAGTATCAGTTGGAGTTCAGCTACGCCGAGTCGATGGAGAACCTGAGCAAGCTCAAGAACGAAGATTTTGACCTGGCGATCCTGATCGGTCCGCAGCAGAGCGGCTTTTCCAGCATCACAATGCCGGACGTCCAGGTGCAGGTGGTCGGCGCCCATTGCGGCGAAGAGGACGACTCCCTCGGTTTGCTCGGCGATAAGTTTCAGGTGCGTCCGGCCGAGGAATGTCCGTATTCCCACAGTTTCCTTCGCTTCCTGGATGCCGGCCTGGGCGAGTACGGCTCGAGTCAGCGGATGGTGTATTCCTGCAGTGAAACGCTGACATTGTCGTTGATTACCCAACTCGATGGCCTGGGGCTGGTGTCCCGGGAAGCGGCGCTGCGTAACGACTTGACGATTTTCCCGGACTTCGAGGATTTCCTCGAGGTCCGCCTGGCGGTGAATAATCCAGAGTTGTCCGGCCAGGCACTGCACGATGTTGTGGACCTGACGCTAAAGGAACGAACCGAGCGCGATGTACGCCGCCGTGCCCACCGCCACACTGAGAAACAGGTTGCGGCTGAAATACGCACATAACAGCGTCGGAATCGCGGCATAGAATTCCGGGCGGTCGAGTTGTATCTGCTGATCCTTGATCAACAACGGGGTGAGGCTGATGGCAGCGACGATCGCCACCGGCAGGTATTCCAGGGCGCGGGCGACGAACGGTGGCCAGTTTTCAGTATTGACCTGCAGCGGCAGGGCCCGTGGCAGAAAGGTCACCGCCATCATCAGGGCCACGACCAGGATCAGGAACGTTTGGTCAGGCATACGCCCACCCCGCAGCCAACGAACGTGGCAATGAAGACATTGAACGGCGAGCTGCCCAGCAGGCTCAGCCCGCCCATGCAGACGACCGCCGCCAGGGCAGCGATCAGTTTGTTACGGGTATTGCACAGCGAAACCAGCACGTAGAGCATCATCGCGGTCAAGGCGTAGTCGAGCTGGTATTTGATCAGGTGCGCCGCGTATTGCGCACACACCGCTCCCAACAGGCCACCCAGCACCCAGGAGGTGTGGCAAAAGAGGTTGAAGCCGATCAGGTAACGCACGCTGACCGGCGCACCGGTGCCGAGCTTGACGCTGTGGAAAGCGAATGACTCGTCCGTGAGCCCCGCCGCGTAGCACCAGCGCTCGAAACGACTGAGCCCCAGCGCACGCAATGCCTTGGCCATGTAGACCGACATCAGCATGTGTCGCGCGTTGATCAGGAAGGTGGTGAGCACGATAGTGGTCAGCGATGCTCCACTGGAAATCAACGCCAGCGCCGCAAATTGCGAAGCGCCCGCGTAAACGAACAGGCACATCGCCACCGGCAGCCACAAGGGCAACCCGGCGTTGACCGCCATCAGACCGAACACAAACGAAACCGTAAAATAACCCGCTACCACCGGACTGGCTTCAGCAAAGGTACGCGAGGCTTGTGGTTCGACCACCAGCGGCTGGCTGGAAGTCTTGCTCATAGATCCCTCTCGAAAGTGATTTCACCCCGAGGCTCACAAAAGCCTTGGGCTGCCCAAAACCGCTTGCCGGCCAGATTAGCATCGTCGACGAACAGGAACATGCGCAGTACGCCGACCCGTTTCATGTCGGCCGATGCCGCCTCCACCAGACGCTGGCCCAAGCCTCGGGTTCGATGCCCCGGGCTGACGGCCAGGTGATTGATGGTGCCACGGGTGCCGAGCATGCCGCCAATCACCGCCCCCACCACTTCACCGCTGACATCGACGGCCAGGTACGCGGTGGTGGTGTCCTGCAACAATACCCCGCGCAAGAATCGGGCATCCTGCCACTCGCAGAACGACACTTCGTCGAAACCGCGAAAAAACTGCTCCAGTCGTTCGGCGTCCCTGACCATTGCCCGGCGCAACAGAACCTGTTGCTCCAGATCGTCCATGGGTTCGAGCTGTTCAGCGAACAATGTCGAAAGCGGTCCCGGGCCGCGAGAAGGAAATCGCCAGGATCTGCCTGAAAGCCATTTCATGGCTGTGGACGTTCCGGGCCGGGGTGACGTAATGGCGCATGTCGCGGTCGAGGAAGAAAGTGGTGTCGAGAATGTCCTCGTAGGTAATCGCTGCCAGTTGTTCTTCCTGGGCGGTGTACAGACGACTCTCTGCGCCGGCCACATTATGACGGCCCCAGAAGTGCACGCCGCTGAACGGATACCCATCGCAATGGATCCCTTCAGGGGTGATTTCCAGTTGCTTGCCCGGCTTGATCTCGATACGGATCTGGTGGATCTGGCACTGCCAGGTTTCCTCGTGCAGCTCCTGAGGAAGGACGTTCTTGTACACCTCAAAGTCCGTGTCGATCAGACTGCGCATCACCGGTGAGTTGATCACTTCGTTGGAAAAGTCCTGGAAGTGCCGCTCCAGTCCACCGACATAGCTGTTGTTGGCCTTGGACTGAATGTAGGCCCGATGCTCGAGCTGCGTAAGGTCGCGGGTCCTGGGGTTGTATTCGAAGTCGCTATAGCGGCGAAAACGCATGCCTGACTCGGCCTGGCCGTAGTAGCTGTCGGGCTCCATGTTTTCCCAGCTCTTGGTCAGCCGGACAAAGTCGCCGAAATGACCGTAGAGATTGAAGTCTCCACCGCGGACGTTGACGTATTTGTCACGCCTCAGCGCTTCGCCTACTTCCCTGTTCAGAACGATCATTTTTCATAGGTCTCCACTGCATTGAGCAGCCTAATCTAGTAGGTACAGGATTTACGTCCATGAGAAAGTATTTGAGGCATTTCAAGCCATGCTTGAAACGGTGGACAATGTTTCATTAGTACGACTTTTTCTCGGGAAAACAGACTGTTCCAACGTTTTTTTTGCCGTCCAAAGAAAAAACCCCGAGTTTGCGCTCGGGGTTTTTCATCAGACGCTTGTAACGTGATCAGGCATCAGAAGACGCTGATCGGATAATCCACGAACACCCGCAGCTCATTGCCGCTGACGTTGTACTCGCTGGATTTCTGCGAAACACGCAGGAAGGAACTGCGCAACCGCACGCTCAGGTCTTTGGCGGGACCGTTCTGGACCACGTACTTGAACTGGTTGAAGATCTCGCGCTCGGTGCCACCTTCGCTGGTGGAGGTGGTGATGTTATCGCCACGCACATAAGCAACGTTATACGTCAGACCGGGAACCCCGAACGTGGTGAAATCCAGGCCATAACCCAGTTGCCAGCTGCGCTCGTCTTCAGCATTGAAGTCGGACCAGTAGGAGTTGGCCAGGTAGATCGTATTGCCGCCGTCCCCTACACGATTCTGCCCGCGCTGATAACCGCCATAGGCGTAGCCCTGGTTGCTGTCACCAGTGCTGCGCTGGTGAGCGAGGGTGAAACTGTGCGGGCCGGTGGCGAAGGTGGCGGCCAGGCTCCAGATCTTGTTGTCGTCGCCGGTGACGTTGTTTTCGCGAACATAGCTGTTGTCCAGCTTGGTGCGATAGCCGTTGAAGTCCAGGGTCAGGGATTGATCCTTGGCCAGCGGGAATACGTAGTTGGCGTTCACGTACTGCTTCTTCAACACGTCCTCGACATCCGAGGCGTAGAGCGAAGCCTTGAACTGCTCGGTGAACTGATAGCTGCCGCCCAATACGTTGATCGACTTCAGGCCACCGCTGTCACGACCCTCGGCGCTTTTGCGCGATTCGGCGGTGAAACGTCCAGCGTTCAGCTCCAGGCCCTTGATCTCTTTGGAGGTGATCAGCGTGCCGGTGTAGCTTTCCGGCAGCAGGCGCGAGTTGTCGTAGCTCAGCACCGGCAACGCCGGCATCTGGTCACCGTAGGCCAACACGGTATTGGAAACACGGAATTTGACCGCCGCACCAAACTTGGACAGGTCATCGGCCGCGTTGCCGCTGTCGCCTTGCTTGAAGAAGTCGATGCCGCCCGCACCGCTGCGACCTTTGCCGCCATCCAGACGCAGCGCGTACAGTCCGAAGGCGTCCACCCCTACACCGACAGTGCCTTGGGTAAAGCCGGACGAGAACGTTCCGATGGCGGCCTGCCCCCATTCGGCTTTGTCTTCATTACCGTTTTTGTAGTCGCGATTGATATAGGCGTTGCGTAACAGCACGTTCAGGCTGCTGTCCTCAACGAACCCCTTGGACTCAGCCTGGTCGCTGGCCATGGCATATGTCGTGTTTAAAATCCCCAGTGCGATCAGAGCAATGCGCTTGTTCAACATGATTATTTTCCTTATACGGGTTGATACGCACTGCGACGGCAGCCGAAACGGCGCTTTTGCGCTCTTTTTCGGACTCTTGCTCCTGAAAATAATGAAAAGGCCCGCCCACGAATGATCGTGGCGGGCCTTTTTATTATTTAAGAGTCATGGCTGTTAGCCACAGGCGTGGACGAATCCTAGTCCCGCCTTCAATGATGTGTCAATTTCGTGAATCGTCTGTAATCAGGCGAAAAACTTCTAAAAACAACCTTCAAATGGGCTCAGTGTTCAACACAGAACCATCAGCCACAAAAAAGCGCTGCCATCCTGGCCAGCGCCTTTTCTCAATCCGTCGAATTCTATCCTTGCATCACGTCCCACAGTGCTTCCAGCTCAGCCTCGCTGAACAGGCCATCCGGGTAGCGTTCCATGATCATCCGACGCGGATCGGGTTCTCTGGTCTGACGCGTTCCGTTGGACTTCAACCACTGTGCCAAAGCTTTAAGCGACTCACCATTGACAACGGCCAAGGGATGGTATGTGCGCTCGCTTATCATATTCATTCCAGCGCCCTCTCCTGGTTGATGAGCGGCCAATTTATCCAAGGTTTATGACAAAACAACTCAGCTCCGCTCCCCAGAACTGCCGGGATACAGATACAAGAGCTATGCCAATGTGCCTGCACTGCCGATCTGCAGACATAAAAAAGCCCGCACCCCCAATCAGGCCGCGGGCCAAAGCAAAATGGATCCAAAAAGCCCGGCGCAGAGCTGCCGCCAGCGCTATTGCCTGGCTGTTACATCACCACTCATTTTGTGCGCGGCGCAGGCTGTTGTTGGGTAAGGCAGTGGATGTTTCCGCCCCCCAGTAACAGTTCGCGCCCCGGCACCATGACCACTTCGTGCTCTGGAAAAAGCCCTTGCAGAAGCGCCTTCGCCGGGCCATCCAGTGGATCGTCGAAACTCGGTGCGATGATGCCGCCGTTGACGATCAGGAAATTCACGTAGGAACCGGCCAACCGCACGGTCGGATTGCGCTCCTGGGAACCCTGCACCGCGTCCACGCCGGCGCATTCCTCTTCAGTGGCATACAACGGCCCCGGAATTGGCATTTTGTGCACTGTGAACGGGCGTCCCTTGGCGTCAGTGCTGTTTTGCAGGACGTCCATCGCGGCGTGGCAGCGGGCGTAGTTCGGGTCCTGCGGGTCATCGGTCCAGGCCAGCAATACTTCGCCAGGGCGCACGTAGCAGCAGAAGTTATCCACATGCCCGTCGGTTTCGTCGTTGAACAGGCCGTCCGGCAGCCAGATGATCTTGTCCACCGCCAACTGCGCGCTGAGCACAGCCTCGATGTCTTCGCGGCTCAAGTGCGGGTTGCGATTGCGGTTGAGCAGGCATTCCTCGGTGGTGATCAGGGTGCCCTCGCCATCGACGTGGATTGAGCCGCCCTCAAGCACGAAGCCTTCGGTGCGGTAACGCGGGCTGCGTTCAATCTCGAGAATCTTGCTGGCCACTTGCGAATCCCGGTTCCACGGCGCATACAGGCCACCGTCAAACCCACCCCAGGCGTTGAAATCCCAGTCGACGCCGCGCACTTCGCCACTATCATTGATGACAAACGTCGGGCCGGTGTCCCGGACCCAGGCATCGTCGCTGGACATTTCCACCACGCGGATATTCGGCACGTCGAGATGCGCCCGGGCATTTTCGTATTGGTTCGCGGACACCGCCACGGTTACCGGTTCGAAGCGGGCGATGGCTTTGGCGACCGCCACATGAGCGGCCTGCGCGGGCTTGCCGCCCAGGCGCCAGTTGTCAGGGCGCTCGGGCCAGACCATCCAGACCTGGGTCTGGGGTGCCCACTCGGCAGGCATGTGGAAACCATCCGCGCGGGGAGTGCTGTTCAACGTTGTCATAAATCAGGACTCCAGTGAGCCATCGAGGGTTTTGATCGAGCCGTACAGGTCCGCACGACGATCACGGAAAGTGCCCCAGGCACTGCGAATGTGTTCCAGCTCGTCCAGGTCAAAGCTGTGCACCAGCACGCCTTCTTCGGTTTCGTTCAATTCCTGGACCTTTTCACCGAACTGATTGGCGATGAACGAGGAGCCGTAGAACGTGATGTCGTAGCCATCCTGCTCTTCGTTGCCGATGCGGTTGCTGGCCACCAGCGGCATTACGTTCGCGCCGGCATGGCCTTGTTGCACGCGCTGCCAGTGATCGCGGGACGAAATGCTTTTGTCGTGCGGCTCGCTGCCAATGGCGGTCGGGTAAAACAGGATTTCCGCACCTTGCAGCGCCATGCTGCGGGCGCACTCGGGAAACCACTGGTCCCAGCAGATGCCCACGCCGATCCTGGCGTAGCGGGTATTCCAGACCTTGAAACCGGTATCGCCAGGGTTGAAATAGTACTTCTCATGGTAGCCAGGACCGTCCGGGATGTGACTCTTGCGGTATACCCCCAGGTTACGGCCGTCGGCATCAATGATCGCAATACTGTTGAAACGCGCACGACCGGCCCGTTCAAAAAAGCTGATGGGCAAGACGACCTGAAGCTCCCTGGCGACTTTCTGAAAATGCCTGATGGCGACGTTATCTTCGACCGGAGTCGCCAATTGCAGGTAGTCCGGGTTGGGCTTCTGGCAAAAGTACGGCGTCTCGAACAACTCCTGAAGCAGAATGATCTGCGCCCCTTTGGCAGCGGCCTCGCGAACCTGCTGTTCAGCGATCTCGATATTGGCCTCCAGGTCCCAGGAACAGGCCATCTGGGTGGCGGCAACGGTGACGATACGACTCATGAAGGGAGCTCCAGAGCATGTGTGGTGTCGACTTTATAACCGATAAAAATCGACTTTAGAAGCGATACATATTTAAAAACACACGCCAGTCGCAAAAAACACCGACAAAAATCGAACTATCGACCGCGCAAAACCTTGTGGGAGCGAGCCTGCTCGCAATGCGATCCCCATCTGACATCGCTGCAGACGGGTTCACCACTATCGCGAGCAAGCCCGCTCCCACAGGGAAAGCGTTTGCCTCAGTTAGTCAAAGCCCCTCGTCCAACACCTTCACCAACATATCGACAAAGAAATCCACGCTCTGGCGGGTGGTGACCATCGGCGGTTTGATCTTGAGGATGTTCAGGTAGTCGCCGGTCGGTTGCATGAAAATACCCAGCTCCCGCAGGCGATTGCACAGCGCCGTGGTTTCTTCGGTGGCCGGCTCGAGGGTGTCGCGGTTGCGGATCAGTTCCACGCCCAGGTAAAAACCGGAGCCATGCACCGCACCGACCAACGGATATCGGTCGATCAAAGCTTGCAGGCGGGCCTTGAAATGCCCACCCACTGCCCGGGCGTTTTCCCACAGTTTTTCTTCTTCCATGACGTCCAGCACGGCCATGCCGATCTGGCAACTGACCGGGCTGCCGCCGGCTGACGAGAAAAAATACCCTTCTGCTTCCAGCGCCTCGGCGATTTCCCGGCGGGTGATGACCGCTCCCAGCGGCTGGCCGTTACCCATGCCCTTGGCCATGGTGATGATGTCCGGTACTACATCCTGTTCTTCGAAGCCCCAAAAAAATTCTCCCATGCGCCCGTAGCCGACTTGCACTTCGTCAGCGATGCAGACGCCGCCGCGCTCGCGCACCAGCGCGTAGACCTGCTTCAGATACCCCGGCGGCAGTGCGATCCCGCCAGCATTGCCGTACACCGGTTCGCAGATGAAGCCGGCGAGCTGGCGCTTGTGTTCGGCGATTTTTGCCAGGTTGTGCTCGACGCTGCGCAGGTAGTCCGGCGCGCTGTTGGGGCCGCGGAATTCACCGCGATAAGTGTTTGGCGCGGTCACCGGATGCACCCAATCCGGGCGACTGCTCAGGGCCTGAGGGTTGTCGGCAATGGACGTCGAGACCGCATCGGCCGCTACCGACCAGCCGTGATAGGCCTCCAGCACACTGAGCATGTCCCGGCCGCCGCTGTAGGCCCAGGCCAGGCGGATCGCCAGGTCGTTGGCCTCGGTGCCACTGTTGACCAGAAATACCCGATCCATGCCGGGCGGCGCCAGCGCCAGCAAGCGCTCGGAAAATTCGGCAATCGCGGCATAGTGAAAGCGGGAGTTGGTGTTGAGCAGCGACCACTGCCGGGCGGCCACCGCGGCCATGCGCGGATGCCCGTGCCCCAGTACCGCGACGTTGTTGAGCATGTCCAGGTAGGAGCGGCCCTGCATGTCGATCAGGTGATTGCGCCAGCCGCGCTCAATGCGCGGCGGATCAACGTAATAGTGCTTCTGCGAACGGGCAAAGCTCGCATCGCGACGGGCCAGCAACTGCTGGGGGTCGATCTCTGGCTCGGCATCACAGGCCAGTCCCAGCAGCACCGCTGGTGAGGGGCAGAGCGCCTGCCAGGCCGGCGCCCTGGATGGCGTGCAGAACAACGGCGGATTGAGCTGAGCGCCACGACACAACTGCACCCGCAACGGTCCATCGACTTCGCCCAAGACCTGGCCCTTGACCAGCGCAGCCCCGGAATGCAGCGGCGATGTCACGCCCCACAGCCGAATGCTCAGTTGCACGCTGTCCAGTTGCAACATGCCGTCGGCAGCCTTGTGCACCACCCCGGCGAACGGCGATTCCAGCGGCGTGCCCCGCGGCACCTGCAATTCTACGTGTAATGGATAAGTATCCGGTTCAACGGCGCTGTCCGGCCGGGTCCGAGACAACCGGTACTGCCCGTAGCGGCTGGCGGCCAACCCATGGACCGCGGCGGCTTCACTCAGCAGACGCTGATCGATCCCCTCCTGCTCCCAGTTACCGGCTTCGAAATGCGGGCTCAGTACACCCAGGTCGATCAGGGCGAACTCGCGGCCCACCAAGGTCGGCAACAGCGGCACAAAGCCTTCACTGGCAACGGGTGGCAGATGGTGGCCCACGGACGTGAGGATCGCCGCTTCCATCAGTTCGAACGGGACCGACTGAGCAATCCGGAAAATCTCCCACTCATGGTCCAGGTTGTCGCGGCTGTATTGATTTTCCGGGTCAATGGATACCTGCTGTTCACCGCTGAGCACCAGCACGGCAGCGCGGGCAACGATCAGCGGCCAAAGCGCCAGCAGCTCCTCATATTGCAGCGGGTTGAGCGCGTTGTAAGCCTTGATCGCCGGCAGGATGAAAAACGGATCGCCGTCGGCATGGTGCAACAAGGCTGCACAGGTCACCGACAGATCGGTAACGCGCCAGGTGCGGATCAGGTCGCCGAAGTCGATGACGCCCTGCAATTGCCATTGGCGCTGGGCATCGCGCTGCCAGACCACGTTGTCATCGGTGATGTCCATGTGGATCGCCTGCACCGGCAGGCTGGCCTTGAGCGGCTGCAAGCGGCGTTCGGCCTGTTGCGCCGCCTCGGCGATCAGGTTGCGTTCTTGATCATCGTCGATGACGGGCAGCAGATGGCCGACCAGTGCATTGGCGTGGCGGGCGTCCCATTGCAGGGTGCGCTCCAGGCCAGGGTGATCGAACGTGGCCAGCGCCAGGTCGATTTGTGCGCACAAGCGCCCCAGCCCCGTGACCAGTTCAGGTCCCCAATGGTTAAGCTGGGTGAGCGACTGGCCGTCGATGTACTCCAGCAGTCGTACATGAACCGCTTGCCCTGCGAGCTCCAGGGTCAACAGATCCTGGCCATTATTGGCGGCGATCACCCGCGGCACTTTTACCGCGCCGTGCTCGGCCAGGTGCTTGAGGGCGGCATGCTGGGCCTGGAGTTCCTGGACGGCATAGTCACCATGGCAAATCTTCAGCACAAACCGTCCGCGCTCGCTGTCGACGCGATAGTTGAGGTCCTGCTGGCTGCCCAAGGGTCGCAGGTCACCGCTGAGTCCGTAATTCGAGCGCAGCAGCACCAGCGCCTGTTCGGCACTGATCTGTGGGCTTGGCAAACTGGCACGGTGAACCAACGTAGCGAGTGGCATACAACGACCCCTGAGGTGGTTTTATCGGATGTCTATCTCGCCATTGAGTCGGGGGATAAGCAACCCCTCACCACAGCTGAATTTACAAGCGCGTGAGAGCCCCCCGAAATATCCCGCTTGCACCGCACTCGCCATGCCGACAAGCTATGCTCCAATCGCTTATGTTGTATTACGGAAGAAGGCTTATTCGGATGCGCATTCTCATCACCGGCGGTGCCGGTTTTATCGGCTCGGCGCTTATACGGTACTTGATCCTTGATACCGGACATCAGGTCCTGAACCTCGACAAGCTGACCTATGCCGGCAATCTCGAATCGCTGAGCAGCATCGATCACGACAGCCGCTACGAATTCGTCCAGGCCGATATCGTCGATCAACCGACGGTCAGCGCGATACTGGCAAGGTTCAAGCCTGAGGCCATCATGCATCTGGCGGCCGAGTCCCACGTCGACCGCTCCATCGACGGCCCGGCGGACTTCATCCAGACCAATATCGTGGGCACCTACAGCCTGCTGGAAGCCACCCGCGCCTATTGGCAGACCCTGGCCGAGCCGCAGAAGCGCGCGTTTCGCTTCCATCACATCTCCACCGACGAAGTGTATGGCGACCTGCACGGCGTGGATGATTTGTTCACCGAAACCACCGCCTACGCCCCCAGCTCGCCGTACTCGGCGAGCAAGGCGGCTTCCGACCATCTGGTACGCGCCTGGCAACGCACTTACGGCTTGCCCGTGCTGCTGACCAACTGCTCCAACAACTATGGGCCGTTTCACTTTCCCGAGAAGCTGATTCCGCTGGTGATCCTCAATGCCCTGGCCGGCAAGCCGTTGCCGGTATACGGCGACGGCCAACAAGTGCGCGACTGGCTGTACGTCGAAGACCATGCCCGGGCGCTGCTCAAGGTCGTGACCGAAGGTGCCGTGGGCGAGACCTACAACATCGGCGGCCACAATGAACAGAAGAACATCGACGTGGTGCGCGGCATCTGCGCCCTGCTCGAAGAACTGGCGCCCCACAAGCCCGACGGCGTGGAGCACTATGCCGACCTGATCACCTTCGTCAAAGACCGCCCCGGCCACGACCTGCGCTACGCCATCGATGCCGGCAAGATCGAGCGTGAACTGGGCTGGACGCCCCGGGAAACCTTCGAGACCGGCCTGCGTAAAACCGTGCAGTGGTACCTCGAAAACCTGCTGTGGTGCCGGCGTGTCCAGGACGGTAGCTATCAGGGCGAGCGCCTGGGCTCGCTCGACAACAAGGAATCGATTGCATGACAAAAGGTATTGTTCTGGCTGGAGGATCAGGCACACGACTGCATCCCATTACCCTCGGCGTATCCAAGCAGCTACTGCCGATTTATGACAAACCTATGATCTATTACCCGATTTCGGTATTGATGCTTGCCGGGATCAAGGAGATTCTGGTTATCTCCACCCCGCAGGATTTGCCGCAATACCGCAACCTGCTAGGCGATGGCAGTCAGTTCGGTGTGCAATTCAGCTACGCCGAACAACCCTCACCCGATGGCCTGGCTCAGGCCTTCCTGATTGGTGAGCAATTCATTGGCAACGACTCAGTCTGCCTGATTCTGGGCGACAATATTTTTCATGGATCGTATTTCAGGGATCGATTGCAGACCGCCGCCACCCGGCAGAGCGGTGCGACAGTGTTCGGTTACTGGGTAAAGGACCCGGAGCGTTTCGGCGTGATCGATTTCGACGCTGAAGATCGTGCCATTTCTATCGAAGAAAAACCCTCCTCCCCCAAGTCCAGCTATGCGGTAACCGGTCTGTATTTCTATGACAACGATGTCATCCAGATCGCCAAGGCGGTAAAGCCATCCAAACGCGGCGAACTGGAGATTACCGATGTCAACAATGCCTACCTGCAACGCGGCGACCTGCACGTCGAGCGCTTTGGTCGAGGCTTCGCCTGGCTGGACACCGGCACCCATGACAGTCTGCTAGATGCGTCGCAATATGTGCAGACCATCGAGCATCGGCAAGGCCTGAAAGTGGCGTGTCTAGAGGAAATAGCTTATCAACAAGGTTGGGTCAGTCGCGAGCACCTCCTTGAGCGCGCCAAGTATTTTGGTAAAACCGGTTATGGCCAATACCTGTTCAAGATAGCCGGAGAGCCACAATGAAAGTCACTCCCACCCGATTGCCGGAAGTCCTGTTAATAGAGCCAAAGATCTTCGGAGATGAACGTGGTTTTTTCTACGAAAGCTTCAATGCTCGTGCCTTTGCCGAGGCCACCGGGTTGACGCCTCAATTCGTGCAGGATAATCACTCCCGTTCAGCCAAGGGAGTTCTGCGTGGCCTGCACTATCAAATCGAACAGGCCCAAGGGAAGCTTGTAAGGGTCACTGATGGGGAAGTGCTGGATATCGCAGTAGATATCCGCCGCAGCTCTCCGAACTTCGGCCAATGGACCGCAGTTCGTCTTTCAGCAAAAACCGCACATCAATTATGGATTCCACCAGGCTTCGCCCATGGCTTCGTCGTGCTCAGCGATTGCGCTGATTTCCTCTACAAGACCACTGACTACTACGCGCCCTCGGCCGAGCGCTGCATTCGCTGGGACGACCCGGACCTGGCCATCGACTGGGAACTGGAGAGTGCGCCGATCCTCTCACCCAAGGACCAGGCCGGCAAGGCTCTGCACGAGGCCGACCTGTTCCCATGAGTACCTCCTTGCGCATCCTGATCATCGGCCAGAACGGCCAGGTCTCCCGAGCACTTCAGTCGCGCCTGGCCGGCATGGCTGAGTTGATCGTGCGCGGCAGCGACCAACTCGACCTGGCGCGCCCCGATCACCTTCGTTCGCCCATCACTGCCCTGCGGCCTGACCTGATCATCAACGCCGCCGCCCACACCGCCGTCGACCAGGCCGAGAGCGAACCGGAACGGGCCTTCGCCATCAATGCCACGGCGCCGGGCGTCCTGGCTCAAGTGGCGGTCGAGTTGGGTGTCCCGCTGATCCACTACTCCACCGATTACGTCTTCGATGGCCGCAAGCCTGAGCCCTACACCGAGACCGACTCGCCCAACCCGCTGAGTGTCTATGGGCGCAGCAAGCTGGCCGGCGAGGACGCCATTCGCCACATCGCCGGGCAGCACCTGATTTTGCGCACCAGTTGGGTGTACTCCAACGAAGGCCGCAACTTCCTATTGACCATGCAACGCCTGCTGCAGGAAAAATCGCACCTGCGGGTGGTGGACGATCAGATCGGCGCACCGACCTGGGCCGGGACTATCGCCGACAGCACCGCCCACTTGATTGAACGTTGGCAGGCCGGCCGGTGCGGCGCCTGGGGGACTTACCACCTGACGGCGCAGGGTGAAACGTCCTGGTTCGGCTTTGCCCAGGCCATCGGCGAGCACCTGATCGAGCAGCACAAACCCTGCGCGGTGCTTGAGCCCATCCCCTCCAGTGCTTACCCGACCCCGGCCCCACGCCCGCTGAACTCGCGTCTGGATTGCACACGCCTGCTTCAGCAATGGGGTGTAAGTCAGCCAGACTGGCAAAGCGCGCTGCACCAGTGCCTTGCCGCCGGACACTAGGCATAATGCGCCTGTCCCCACAGGCGCCTGATGCTCATGAATTCCACTCTTCCCCGCAGACCCCGCTGGCGCAGCCTGGCCTTGCTTGCGCTGTGCCTGGCGCCGTTGCTGTGGCCGCTGGAACATCTGGCCGAGCGTTACTACCGCAGTGAACTGGCCGGGCAGAACCGCCAGACCCTCGATCTCTACGTCGCCAACCTGTTGGGCACCCTGCATCGCTATGAAGTGCTGCCACAGATTCTCGGTGAGCTGCCGGCCCTGCGCGCCACTTTACTGGCACCGGACGACGGCATCATCCAAGGCAATGCCAATCGACTGCTGAAAAACATCAGCGCCCAGACCGGCGCAGAAGTCATGTACCTGATGGACCCCACCGGCAAGACCCTCGCGGCATCGAACTGGGATAAACACGACAGTTTCGTCGGACGCAATTTTGCCTTCCGGCCGTACTACATCGAGGCGATGGCCGGGCGGCTGGGACGCTTCTTCGGCTTGGGCACCACCTCGGCCAAGCGCGGTTACTTCTTCGCCGCTGCCGTGCGCGACCGGGAAAAAGTGATCGGCGTACTGGTGGTCAAGGTGGATCTGGACCACACCGAAAGCCTCTGGGGCAAAACCCCCGAACAACTGCTGGTGACCGACCACAACGGCGTGGTGATCCTCACTTCGCGACAAGAATGGCGATTTCGCGCGACCCGCCCCTTAAGTGACGAGGAGCGCCAGTCCATCAGCGCCGTACAGCCCTACCCGACCCGCGACCCCAAGCCGCTGAATCTGGATGCGAACGCCTGGCTGATCCAGACCCAGTCCATTGAGGAGACCCGCTGGAGCGTGAGCATTCTCGCCCCGCGTACCCTGATCGACCGTCCGGTGCGCACCGTGGTGGTCATCGGCGGTGCGGCCTTGCTGGTCCTGATGCTGTTGCTCGGGTTGATGATGCAGCGCCGGCGGCATTACCTGGACCGCATCGCCTTCGAAGGCAAGGCCCGTCAGGAGCTGGAAGGCCGGGTAGCCGAGCGCACCAGTGACCTGGAAGGCCTGAACCGGCGACTCAAGCAAGAGGTGCTGGAACGCGAGCAGGCCCAGCAGGAACTGGTCCGCGCCCAGGATGACCTGGTGCAAGCCGGCAAGCTGTCAGCCCTGGGCACCATGTCGGCCAGCATCAGCCACGAACTCAACCAGCCGCTGGCGGCGATCCGCAGCTATGCCGAAAACGCCGAAATATTGCTCGATCACCAGCGTACCGAGGACGCCCGAGGCAACCTCAAGCTGATCAGTGAGCTGACCGCTCGCATGGCCTCGATCATTGCCCACTTGCGCGCCTTCGCCCGCCGCGACCGTCACGCCCCGGAAAGTGTCGCCCTGCAACCGGCGCTGGACGATGCCCTGGCACTGCTCGCCAAGCGCCGGCGCAGCATGGAAGTGGAACTGATCCGCGACCTGCCGGCCGCCACTTTGTGGGTCGAGGCCGGGGAAACGCGCTTGCGCCAGGTGCTCGGCAACCTGCTGGCCAACGCTCTCGACGCCCTGACTGAAAAAGGCCCGCCGCGCAAACTCTGGCTCAGTGCCGAAGCCACCGAAACCGGCGTCAACCTGTACATCCGCGATAACGGCCCGGGGTTTTGCATGGAAGCCCTTGGTCGCGCGGGCGAGCCCTTCTACACCACCAAGACCCGCACCCAGGGCCTTGGCCTGGGGCTGGCGATTTGCGACACCCTGATGCGCGCCTTCGGCGGTGAACTGTCGTTCGCCAATCACAAGGAAGGCGGCGCCCTGATTACCCTGAAGTTGCGCGCTGGCGCGCCCGGTGTGAGCCTGCAACCGTCCGAGGACCGTAGTGTATGACCATCGATAACCGGATTGAGGTGGTGTTGATCGACGACGATCCCCACTTGCGTCAGGCCTTGAGCCAGACCCTCGACCTGGCCGGCCTGAAGGTCCTGTCCCTGGCCGAGGCCAAAGGCGTGGCCGGGCAACTGTCTCGCGACTGGCCGGGTGTGGTGGTCAGTGACATTCGCATGCCGGGCATCGACGGCCTTGAGTTGCTGAGCGAACTCCATGCCCAGGACCCGGAGCTGCCGGTGTTGCTGATCACCGGCCATGGCGACGTGCCGCTGGCAGTCCAGGCCATGCGCGCCGGAGCCTATGACTTCCTTGAGAAACCTTTCCCCAGCGATCACCTGCTCGACAGCGTGCGCCGGGCCCTGGCCTTGCGGCGCCTGGTACTGGACAACCGCAGCCTGCGCCTGGCCCTGAGCGACCGCCATGAACTCAGCGCCCGGCTCGTCGGCCAATCGCCCTCGATACTGCGCCTGCGCGAGCAGATCGGTGCGTTAGCGGCGACCCGCGCCGATGTGCTGATCCTCGGAGAAACCGGGGCCGGCAAGGAGGTAGTCGCCCGAGCCCTGCACGATCTGTCGGGCCGGCGCAACGGCCCGTTCGTCGCGATCAACGCCGGAGCCCTGGCCGAGTCGGTGGTGGAGAGCGAGCTGTTCGGTCATGAGCCCGGCGCTTTCACCGGCGCGCAGAAGCGCCGCATCGGCAAGTTCGAGTTCGCCAACGGCGGTACGCTGTTTCTCGATGAAATCGAAAGCATGAGCCTGGACGTTCAGGTCAAACTGCTGCGGCTGCTGCAAGAGCGGGTAGTGGAACGACTGGGGGGCAATCAACAGATCCCGCTGGACATCCGCGTCATCGCCGCCACCAAGGAAGACCTGCGTCAGGCCGCTGATCAGGGTCGTTTTCGCGCCGACCTGTATTACCGCCTGAACGTCGCGCCGTTGCGTATCCCCCCGCTGCGTGAACGCGGTGAGGATGCCCTGATGCTGTTCCAGCATTTCGCCGACGAAGCCAGCGCCCGTCACGGCCTGCCGCCCCACGAGTTGCAACCGGCCCAACGGGCATTGCTGCTGCGCCATAGCTGGCCGGGCAACGTGCGAGAATTGCAGAACGCCGCCGAGCGTTTTGCCCTGGGTCTGGAGCTGGCCCTGGACAACAGCGCGCCCGACGGTAGCCCCGGTGCCCCGGTCGAAGTGATCAGCGGCGGCTTGAGCGAGCAGGTGGAGAACTTCGAGAAAACCCTGATCGCCGCCGAACTGGCCCGCCCTCACAGCTCGGTGCGCAGCCTCGCCGAAGCCCTGGGCATTCCGCGCAAGACCTTGCACGACAAGTTACGCAAGCATGGGCTGAACTTCGGCGATAGCCAGGGCCATGCCGATGAGTCCGATTGAGTCTGCTTGAGTGATTGCCATCTTCCCTTTCAAAAGAGGCCCTGCATGAACCGCGACAGCCGCTACCTGGAATCGATCCTGCACCACGACATCCCGTTGACGCGGGACATGGGCCTGAAGGTGCTCGACTGGCAGGCCCGGCAACTGCGCCTGTTTTTACCGCTGGAGGCCAACGTCAACCACAAGAGCACCATGTTCGGCGGCAGCCTGTACTGCGGCGCGGTGCTGGGTGGCTGGGGCTGGCTGCACCTGGCCCTGCGCGAAGAGGGCATTGAGGACGGGCATATCGTCATTCAGGAAGGGCAGATCAGCTATCCACTGCCAGTCACGAGGGACGCCACAGTCATTTGCCAGGCTCCCGAAGAAAAGGTCTGGAAACGCTTCCTGGCCACCTACCGGCGCTACGGACGCGCACGACTGACCTTGCAGACCCAGGTGATAAATGCCGGGAGCGAAGCTCCAGCGGTGCAATTTGTGGGGCAGTACGTGTTGCACCGCTGACCCCCGAGCATCACAAAAAACCCTGTGGCGAGGGAGCTTGCTCCCGCTCGGCTGCGCAGCAGACGCATTGGGGCCGCTTCGCAGCCCAGCGGGAGCAAGCTCCCTCGCCACAACAACTGTCCCAGGTCCAGCAAGGGGCAGTCGATTCAGGAGCGGGCAAGTTCCAGCAGTTTCCCACGCCACGCCGCCTTTGCCGGCAACGCCAGGAAGGATTCATTCAACAGCGACTCCCGCGGCGGATAGCAGAACGGCTCGCCGCGTAGGTCCAGCACCTCGCCGCCCGCACCCTCCAGCACGCCTTGGGCGGCGGCGGTGTCCCACTGGGACGTCGGCGCCAGTCGCGGATAGCAATCCGCCGCGCCCTCGGCCAGCAGGCAGAATTTCAACGAACTGCCGATGCTGGTCAGTTGCAACTCACCCAGGCTCTCGCTCAAGCCGCCCAAGAGACGCTCTTGCTCCGGGCTGGTATGGCGACGGCTGGCGACCACCGTAAAAGCATCACCCGGCGCCGGCACGTTACGCACTTCGATCGGCAAAGGCTCGCCCCCCTTGTCGCCACGCCAGGCGCCGAACCCCGCGCCACCGACGTAAAAGCGACCATTGGTGGGCATCGACACTACGCCAAACACCACCCGCCCCTGCTCGACCAGTGCGATATTGACGGTGAACTCTTCGCTGCCGGAAATGAACTCCTTGGTGCCGTCCAGCGGGTCCACCAGCCACCAGCGTTGCCAGCCGGCGCGCACGCTTTGCGCAATATTGGCGTCCTCTTCGGAGAGGATTGCAATATCCGGCGCCAACGCGGTCAGCCCGGCCACGATCACATCGTGAGCGGCCATGTCCGCGGCGGTCACCGGCGATGCGTCGGCCTTATGGTTGACCTGCACATTGGCTCGCCAGAACGGCAGGATCGCCTCACCGGCCTTGAGCGCCAGCTCGACCACAGGGGCCATTAGAGGGTGGGGGAAATTCATGACAGGAACGCTCCGCGCTGGGTCAACAGGTCACGGGCCAGGTACAGCGCCGCCAAGGCACGGCCTTCCGTGAATTGAGGGTTTTGCGCCAAGGCCGACAACTCACGCAGGTTGACCTTGTCCACGCGCATCGGCTCAGGCTCGTCGCCTTCCAGCCGCTCTTCATAGAGATCGGTCGCCAGCACCACCTGGATCTTCTGGCTCATGTAGCCGGGGGACAGGGACAGTTCAGTCAGGTGTTCCAACTGACGTGCACCATAGCCGGCCTCTTCTTTAAGCTCCCGCTCAGCCGCCGCCAACACGTCTTCACCCGGCTCAATCAAACCCTTGGGCAGGGACAATTCGTAGGCATCGGTGCCGCCGCAGTATTCTTCCACCAACACGGCGTGATCGGCGTCGAGCATCGCCACGATCATTACCGCGCCGTAACCTGCGCCCTTGCCCGCCAAACGCTCATAGGTGCGCTCCACGCCGTTGGAAAACCGCAGTTTCAGTTCTTCCACGCAAAACAGGCGGCTGGTGGCGACGATCCGTCGATCGAGTATGGTGGGTTTCTGGCGCATAAACGGCTCCCTGGGCGATAGCGGGCTACTATACCCGGCCTATTCTGATTGTTTGTGTCGGATATCCGATTACCGCTGGAGAAGTTTTATGGCCTTGCTGCCCTGGCACGAGATCGATACGGTGCTGCTGGACATGGACGGCACCCTGCTGGACCTGCATTACGACAACCATTTCTGGATGGAACACTTGCCCCAACGCTACGCCGAACTGCATGGCGTGAGCCGGGCCATGGCGGAGCTGGAGTTGCAGCCGCTGTTCGAGCGCAACGCCGGCCAATTGCAGTGGTATTGCCTGGACTTCTGGAGCACCGAGCTGAAACTGCCGGTGCGCGAACTGAAGCTGGAAACCGCGCACCTGATTGCCCTGCGCCCGGACGCCGACACGTTCCTGGCGGCGATCCAGCGGGCGGGTAAACGGGTGGTAATGATCACCAACGCCCATCGCGACTCATTGTCCCTGAAGCTGGAACGCATCGAACTGGCCCCTTACTTCGAACGTTTGATCAGCTCTCACGACTACGGTTTCCCCAAGGAAAGCCCGCAGTTCTGGGATGCCCTGCAAGCCGATCTGAACTTCGACCCGGCCCACAGCCTGTTTATCGACGACACCTTGCCAGTGCTGCGCAGCGCCCGGGAATTCGGCGTGGCACACCTGCTGGCGGTCAGCGTACCGGACAGCCGCAAAGGGCCAAAGGACACGGGGGAGTTCGAGGCGTTGGGGGATTATCGGGATTTGATTGCCGGGCTTTGATAGCCGGCCGTTAGCATCGCGAGCAGGCTCGCTCTCACAAGGTTCCTTGTTCGCCACAGATCCAGTGTGGGAGCGAGCCTGCTCGCGATGAAGACAATGCGGTCCTCAAGCTTTATTCGGGAATGCGCAGCACCTGCCCCGGATAGATCTTGTCCGGATGCGACAGCATCGGTTTGTTGGCTTCAAAAATCTTGTTGTACTTGTTCGCATCGCCATATTCGGCTTTGGAGATGGCGCTGAGTGTGTCGCCCTTTTTTACGGTAACAAAACGAGCGGCCTGGGCGACTGGCCCGGTTACCGTGATCTGATCATCAACACTGCCCACACCTGCTATGTTGCCTACCGCCAGCAGGATTTTCTCCTTCTCCTCCTGACTACCCACCTCACCAATAACAGTAACTTTATCGCCCTCAATGGTCGCCTGAACATTCGGGTTACCAAGACCAACCTTGCTGATGTGTTCTTTCAGTTGCTCACTGGCGTTGGCATTACCGGGAGTCAGCAGATCGATCAGTTTTTCGCCGGCCTCCTTCACAAAACTAAAAATACTCATGGTGCACGCTCCTTGGGTTTAAGTGTCCAGACGCAAAAGCCTAGACCAAGCCAAACGAACCCGGTTCCCAGCCGACCAATGACCCTGCCGCGCACAAAGCGCTAGAATCCCAACCTTCCCGCGCCCTGGAACGAAGATGGACATCAAGCAGCTGAAATTTCTCATCGCGCTCGACGAAACCCGCCACTTCGGCCAGGCGGCCGCGCGCTGCCACATCACCCAACCGACCCTGTCAATGCGCCTGCGCAGCCTTGAAGAAGAGCTGGGTCTGCCGCTGGTCAATCGAGGCCAGCGCTTTGAAGGTTTCACCGCTCCGGGGGAGCGGGTGTTGGCCTGGGCACGCACGGTCATGGCGGCCTATGACGGTCTACAGGCCGAAGCGGCGGCCTGCCGTGGCAACCTGGTGGGTACCCTGCGCCTGGGTGTGGTGCCATTGTCGGACTTCGATCCGTTGTCGATGATGCAGCGGCTGCACAGCGAGCACCCTAACCTGCATTTCGAATTGTCATCCTTAAGCTCCGAACGCATCCTCGAACAACTGGCGAACAACCGCATCGACCTGGGCATTTCCTATCTGGAGCGCCTGGACACCGAGCGCTTCGACGCCCTGCCCTTCAACCATACGCGCATGGGCTTGCTCTTTGACCAGAGATACTTCTATTTCGGCGAGCAGCCGCTGAGCTGGGAAGCGCTGATCGAGTTGCCCCTGGGCATGCTCACCAGCGGCATGCATTTTCGTCAGTCCATCGACCACAACTTCCACAGTCGGGGCCTCACACCCCGCCCTCTGCTGCAAACCGACGCGGTGCATCAATTGTTACAAGCCGTACACGGCGGACTGTGTTGCGCCGTGATGCCGCTGAACAGTGGCCTGGGTATGCTGACCCGAGACTTGCGCATCCAGCCCATCGAAGACGCGCAAACTCTGGTCCCGCTGGGTCTGATCATGCGCCGCGGCGCTCCACGCTCGGCTTTGGCGGAAGCTTGTTTCGCCCTCTATCAGAAATCATCAACGACATCTTGATCGACGTCATCTATTGATAGATCAGTAATAGCGATTAGACGTGGCAGATTGCCGCATTTAGTCTTATCACTATTCCCACTGTCAGTGATGCCTATGAACGACAAGCCTCCGGTCTGTTCTGCGCCTGCGGAGAAAATACCCGCGCCAGCCGCCAGCCAGAGCTATCGCTACTGCAACCTGGACCATTCCCAATCGGACAGCACCGCGCTGGCCGAGGAAGTGGCGCTGGCGATCGCCTATAACGGCATCAGTCAGGCTGTCATGCTGGTCACGCCGTCTGACCTTGAAGACTTCATCGTCGGCTTCAGCCTAGGCAGCGGCATCATTGAACACCCTGCGGACATCTATGACGTGCAACTGAGCGGCGACGGTTCTGCGCAATACGCCCAGGTAACCATCGCCAACCGCGCCTTCTGGAACCTCAAGCAACAACGCCGACAACTGGCCGGCACCAGCGGCTGCGGGCTTTGCGGGGTGGAAGCGGTGGAGCAGGCATTACCGAACCTCAAGGCACTGCCCGGCACGCCACTGCCACCGGCCCAGTGGCTCGAAGGCCTGCGTCAACGCATCGGCCAGTTCCAGCCCCTGGGCCAGCATTGCGGCGCGGTCCACGCGGCCCTGTTCATGAACGCCCAAGGCCAATTGCTGCTGGGACGCGAAGATATCGGCCGGCACAACGCGCTCGACAAACTGATCGGCGCGCTGATCCGGCAACAGATCCCGGTGAACGGAGGCGTGGCGATCGTCACCAGTCGTTGCAGCCTCGAATTGATCCAGAAAGTGTTGCGCGCCGGCATTCAGACCCTGGTCAGCCTGTCGTCACCCACCGGCCTTGCCGTGCAGTGGGCCCGCCAGCACAACCTCAATCTCATCCACCTGCCGCAGAAAAGTGCGCCGCGGGTCTATAGCCCTGCGATGGAGAATCAAGCGTGAGCAATCATCAACAAGCCGATCAGAAACCCGTACCGCGCTACAAGCCCTACAAGGGTCCGGCCGGTGGTTGGGGCGCGCTGATCAGCGTCGCCCAGGCCTGGCTGACCAGCGACAATGCGCTGAAGAACCTGCGCATGATGCTCAAGACCAACCAGAACGGCGGCTTTGACTGCCCAGGCTGTGCCTGGGGCGACTCGCCGGAAAGCGGCATGGTCAAGTTCTGCGAGAACGGCGCCAAAGCCGTGAACTGGGAAGCGACCAAGCGCCGTGTCGATGGCGCATTCTTCGCCAAACACAGTGTGACCTCGCTGCTGGAGCAGAGCGACTATTGGCTGGAATACCAGGGGCGCTTGACCGAGCCACTGAGCTACGACGCCGAAACCGACCGCTACAAACCCATCAGTTGGGAAGCGGCATTTGCCCTGATCGGCAAACACTTGCAGGGGCTCTCCAGCCCGAACCAGGCTGAGTTCTATACCTCGGGCCGGGCCAGCAACGAAGCAGCCTACCTTTATCAGTTGTTCGTGCGCGCCTACGGCACCAACAACTTTCCCGACTGCTCGAACATGTGCCATGAAGCCAGTGGCGTGGCGCTGTCTCAGAGTGTCGGCGTAGGCAAAGGCACCGTGACTTTCGACGATTTCGAACACGCCGACGCGATTTTCGTCTGGGGCCAGAACCCGGGCACCAACCATCCACGCATGCTCGAACCGCTGCGCGAAGCAGTGAAACGCGGCGCCCAGGTGGTGTGCATCAACCCGCTCAAGGAGCGTGGCCTGGAGCGTTTCCAGCACCCACAAAACCCGATCGAGATGCTTACCAACGGGGACAAACCGACCAACTCCGCCTATTTCCGTCCGGCCCTGGGTGGCGACATGGCCGTGCTGCGGGGCATGGCCAAGTTCCTGCTGCAATGGGAACGTGAGGCGCAAAACACCGGCGCTGCTGCAGTGTTCGACCACGCGTTCCTGAACGAACACAGCATCGACGTACTGGATTACCTGGCCGTGGTCGATGACACGCCATGGGAGCAGATCGTTGAGCAGTCGGGCTTGACTCTGGTCGAGATCGAACAAGCGGCGCGCATGTACGCCATCAGCAAGAACGTGATCATGTGCTGGGCGATGGGCATCACCCAACACCGCCATTCGGTGGCGACCATCCAGGAAATCGCCAACCTGATGCTGCTGCGCGGCAACATCGGCCGGCCGGGCGCCGGTCTGTGCCCGGTTCGCGGCCACAGTAACGTGCAGGGCGACCGGACCATGGGCATCAACGAGCGTCCGCCGGCGGCGTTCCTTGACTCGCTGGAGCGTCGCTTCCAGTTCAAGGTGCCGCGCGAGAATGGCCACAACGTGGTCGAAGCGATCCACGCCATGGCTGACGGCCGGGCGAAGGTCTTCATCGCTCTGGGCGGCAACTTCGCCCAGGCCACCCCGGACAGTGATCGGACGTTCCAGGCCTTGGGCAACTGCGACCTGACTGTGCAGATCAGCACCAAGCTCAACCGCAGCCATCTGGCTCATGGAAAAGAGGCGCTGATCCTACCGTGCCTGGGCCGTACCGACATCGACCTGCAAGTCGAAGGCGCACAAGCGGTGACCGTGGAAGACTCCTTCAGCATGGTCCATGCATCCAATGGCCAATTGCAGCCGCTGTCGAACCAGATGCGTTCCGAGCCCTGGATCATTGCCGGCATCGCCGCCGCCACACTGGGCCACCACCCGGTGGACTGGAACTGGCTGGTGGCGGACTACAACCGCATCCGCGACCTGATCGCCGATACCATCCCGGGGTTCAAAGACTTCAACGAAAAGCTCCAGAACCCCGGCGGCTTCTATCTGGGCAACAGCGCCGGTGCACGTCGCTGGAACACCGCCTCAGGCCGCGCCAACTTCAAGCCCAACCGGCTGCCGACCGACCTGGTGCATGAACGCACCCGCGCCACCGGGCAGTTGCCTGACCTGATCATGCAGTCCATGCGCTCCCACGATCAGTACAACACCACCATCTATGGCCTCGATGACCGCTATCGCGGCGTGAAGGGCCAGCGTGACGTGTTGTTCGTCAACGAAGCGGACATCATTCGACTGGGCTTCAAACCTGGGCAGAAGGCCGACATCGTCTCGCTCTGGGATGACGGCCGCGAGCGACGGGTCAAAGGCTTTACCCTGTTGGCATTTGACATTCCCGCCGGACAGGCCGCCGCCTATTACCCTGAAGTGAATCCGTTGGTGCCGTTGGAGAGCACCGGCGACGACAGCCATACCCCGACTTCGAAATTCGTGGCGATCCGTCTGGAAGCGGCGAGCGAGAATGGGCTGATTCTGGCCAAGTCGGCCTGACACAACGTGCCAGGCGATTAGGTTGTGTGGGAGCAAGGCTTGGCTCCCCACAATCCTGCTTTTCAATCGCCCACAAAAAAGGCCGTTTTCCATAGAAAACGGCCTGTCCGAAGTAGCTAAAGACCGGCGAAAATCTGTTAAGTTCCGCTCAAAAAACAATAACTTATCGAATTGTGCACAAGTCGTGTTACTCGTCGGATTTCGATTGTAACCAAGCGAAGCCAGCCTCAGGATCGCGCCGTCATCCCTTTGAGGCTCCTCTATGAAGTTCTCCTCGATTCTCTTGTTGTCCCTTGGCCTGATCAGTGGCGCAGCCTCTGCCGGTGGCACCACCGAAGCAGGCGTGGGCGGCGCATTGGGCGGGGTTCTGGGTTCTGTGGTCGGCCAGTCCTTGGGCGGCAACACCGGGTCCACCATCGGCGCAGCCTTGGGTGGCGCGGGTGGCAGTGCGGTCGGTGCGGACAAACGCAGCCGCGGCGAAGCAGCGATTGGCGGTGCGCTGGGCGCAGCCGGCGGTAACGTGGTCGGCCGTAGCGTAGGCGGCACCACCGGCAGCCTGATCGGTGCAGCAGCAGGCGGCGGCGCTGGCGGTGCACTGGGCAACTATATGGGCAAGGACGATGACGACGATCGTCGTTATGACGGTCGCCGTGGTGATCGCCGTTATTACCGTGACGGCCATCCAGGTCGTGGCCATGCCTATGGGCATCGCAAGCACAAGCACAAACATCGCTATCACGACGATTGATCACTGGCTCTAACCAGTAGTCGATAGAAAATCGCAGTCTTCGTCAGCGCTTCTCAAGCGTCTGACAGGAGACTGCGATTTTTCGTTTAAATCACCAACCGTTCCAATGCGGCGCGCAACCGATCCGGAATCGCCACTGGCCGATTCGAAGACCGCTCCACAAAAACATGCACAAAGCGCCCCGCCGCGCAGGCCTCCTCCTCCCCCGCCTTGAACACCGCCAGCTCATACTGCACTGAACTGCTGCCCAGCTTCCCCACCCGCAGACCGATTTCAATCTGGTCGGGAAAGGCGATCGAGGCAAAGTAGTCGCAAGCCGAACTCACCACGAACCCCACCACCTCCCCATCGTGGATATCGAGGCCGCCGACCTCGATCAGATAAGTGTTCACCGCCGTGTCGAAAAAACTGTAATAAGTCACGTTGTTGACGTGACCGTACACGTCGTTGTCGTGCCAGCGTGTGGTGATCGGTTGCAGGTGCGGGTATTCGCTACGTTGGGGCATCAGGTGTCCTTTACGATTGCTCAATGGTTCATGCGTTGTTCAGGATTTTGAGGCCTGGTGTTGTGCGAATCCCTTGCCCTGGGCCGCCAGCTCCCCGATCAGACGCGCGGGCTTCCAGTGGTCCCCCTGCTTCGTTTCGAGTTCCAGCAGCCGTGCATGGATGTCTTCAAGTCCCTGATGGTCGGCCCAGGCCATCGGGCCGCCCTTGTCCGCGGGGAAGCCGTAGCCGTTGAGATACACCAGGTCGATGTCGTGAGCCGACTCGGCAATACCTTCCTGCAGGATTTTCGCGCCCTCATTGACCAGCGCCAGCAAGCAACGCTCGAGGACTTCCTCGGGGCAGATCTCGCGACGCTGAAAACCCAACGTTTCACTGACTCGCTGCACCAGCGCATCGACCTCTACATCATGCTCGGCCTGGCGACTGCCGGCTTCGTAGTGATAGTACCCGTTGCCGCTTTTCTGGCCGAACCGACCCAGTTCGCACAAACGGTTGTCCACTTGCACCTCGGGTGCATCCTGACCTTTGCCCGCCAGTTCCCGAGCGCGCCACTCCAGGTCGATGCCGACGACGTCGTACATGCGAAACGGCCCCATGGCGAAGCCGAAACCCTGCAATGCCGCGTCAACCTGATGGGGAAACGCCCCTTCCAGCAGCATCTTGCGCGCCTCCAGCACATAGGGGTGAAGCATCCGATTGCCGATGAACCCGTGGCAATTGCCCGACACCACGCTGACCTTGCCCATGCGCTTGCCCAATACCAGGGCTGCGTCCAGCACCGCTTTGGAGGTTTGCGCACCACGAACGATTTCCAGCAACTTCATGATGTGCGCCGGGCTGAAGAAGTGCAGACCCAACACCTGGGTGGGGCGGCGGGTGACGGCGGCAATCGCATCGATGTCCAGCGCCGAGGTGTTGCTCGCCAGAATGGCCTCGGGCTTGAGCAAGCCGTCCAGCTCGCGGAAGATCTTCTGCTTGAGCTCAAGGTTCTCGTAAACCGCCTCGATGACCAGATCCACATTGCGGATCGCCGCGTAATCATCTGCCCGCGTCACCCTGGCGATTCGCGCATCGGCTTCACCCTGGTCGATACGGCCCTGGCGCACGTTGTGGGCATAAGTATCGGCCACGGCAGCCAACGCCTGTTCCAGCATCTGCGGATTGTTGTCGACCCATTGCACCGTCACGCCGGCGTTGGCCAGGCACATCACGATGCCCCGCCCCATAGTGCCTGCACCGACTACGGCAGCGCGCTGAATATCGAAGGGTGTCTGGCTCATGTTTGCTCTCTTGTTGGTGATCCAAAGACAGCCCTCACCTTAGTCAGCCGCAGAATATTTTTGAAATTTATTCGTGTGATGGCGGGCATTCATCGGATGGATGCGGATTACAAAGCCGCTTGAACCCAGTGGCGAACTTCGGCGTACGGGTAATCCTCCAGCTGCGCATATCCTGGAATCGTCCGTGCCTTCAGTTTGGTGAACAACGGCACGCTGATGCCGCAGAGGAACCGGGTCACCCGCTCCGCAGAGGGTGCACTGCCGGTATGCTGCTCGTGCCTGTTGATAAAGTCGCCACACAGTGCGTTGAAGTCTCTGTCCACCAGTACTGGTAATGGTGGTGGCTCCGGCAGACGGGCAACGTGTCCATGGCACACCGAACAATGACCACAGCGCTGCGGTGCACTTTCATCGCCGAAATACTGGGCCAACCGATAACCGAGGCAATGATCGGTGGCGAACAGTTCGAGCATCGCGTGGATCCGCGCGATCTCCCCACGCTCGTGCCGGGTGAAATAGTCGTGCAACTCGGCGCTCAGCGCCTGAACGTCGAACCCTGCTTCAAGCACGTTATACACCTCGGTCATCTGTTTGCTTTCCAGCTCGACCCAGCCCTTTTCCTGAAAGTAATCCAGCGCCTTGACCACGCGGTTACGCTCGGCGTGATACAGCTGGTACATCCCGTCGAAATCCACCGTGGCCCAGGTACGGGCACGGCTGGAGGTCTGGATGATGGCCGAGACAAACGCCTGACGCTCCCCTTCGAAGTGCTCGAGCAATGCCTGCGGCTCGATCAGAAACTTGAAGCGATACTCCGCGAAATAGGCATAACGCGGCGCGATCAGCCGGCGCAGTTCCAATTGCACCAGCAGCGTCTTGAGCGGCAGTTGCCGGATGTTGCTCTTGTCCGCCAGCGGCCCCAGCAAAAACTCCCATTGGCCATCGGCAGCTGCGGCCTTCAACTCATCAAGCACGCACCGAATACCCGCCAGCTCCGGCGTATCACCATAAATAAAGTTTTCCAGCACGTTGAGGCTGTCACGGTTGGCCAGGACCAGACAATCGGACGGCAACCCGTCACGCCCCGCCCGGCCGATCTCCTGGCTGTAGTTCTCGATGGATTTAGGCAGGTCGAAATGCGCCACGTTGCGGATATCACTCTTGTCGATACCCATGCCGAAGGCGATGGTCGCAACGATGCAATTGCACTGCCCGCCCATGAACCGTCGCTGAATGGCTTCGCGTTGTTCATGAGGTAAGCCGGCGTGATAAGCCTGGGCCTCAATCCCATGCTGGCTCAAGTGCTCGGCAATCTGCTCGGCGGTTCGCTGCAAGGTGACATAGACGATGCTCGGCTGCCCGGCTCGCTCGCCCAGCCATTGCACCAGTCGCCGCCGCTTATCCGCGCCGCGTACCGGTTCCACTAGCAGGTTGAGGTTAGGTCGATAGAAGCCGGTGGTGACCACATCGTCGGGGGCGATGGCGAACTTCGCCTGCATGTCCGCGATGACTTTGGGCGTTGCGGTGGCCGTCAACAGCAACACCTGGGGAATGTCGAACTGACGCTGGTAGTCGGGGAGCTTGAGGTAGTCGGGACGAAAGTTATGCCCCCATTCGGAGATGCAGTGGGCCTCATCTACCACCAGCAACGAGATCGGTACCTGCTGCAGGAAATTGCGAAAGCGCTCGTTCTTCAGCCGCTCCACCGAAATCATCAGAATCTTCAACTCGCCCGAACGGGCCCGTGCCATGACCTCGCTGGCTTCGTCACGACGCTGGACTGAATCGATACTCGCCGCCGCAATGCCATGGCGATGCAGGAACGCCAGTTGGTCCTGCATCAGTGCCAGCAGCGGCGAGACCACCAGGGTCAGATGCGGTAATAGCAGGGCCGGCAATTGATAGCACAGGGACTTGCCCGAGCCGGTAGGAAAAATGGCCGCTGCCGACCGACCGGCAAGTACTGCGCTGACGGCAGCTTCCTGACCGGGGCGAAACTGCGGATAACCGAAAACCTGTTCCAGGGTGCTGTGCATAGGCGGTCACTCCTTGACTGCTGCGATGCCAAAAGCCTAGCCGGACGGCGCAGGGAGTCGAGAAAAGGTTTGGGGGGAAAACGATACCGGATGATACAGCCTCAGCGCCTTTGTGCTTTGCCATGAGGCGATACAAATCCAGGCACTTTGATGCCTCGTTCCCGTTTCGCTTGCAAGGTAAGGTGCGCCATCCACTCATGCGTTACAGGCCTGGAAGCCTGGCGCTCAAGACTCCGTTCAAGGACTGAACCATGTCACATCCACTTTCCGCGCTACGCACCCTGGCGCTAACGTCGGCCTCACTCCTGGCCGGTTGCTTGACCATCCCAGCACAGCCCGACATGCGAACCACCGTGTTCGAAACACCGGAATACCGCGCCCAGCAAGGTCTGGCCATCGTCAAAGCCTCAGCTCTGTATGCCCGGGGTGGCACCGGCCGGAACGTGACCGTGGCGCTGATCGACTCTGGACTGAACAGCAGGCTGACGGAGTTCGAGGGCAGGCTGGGTGACCCCGGATTCGACCATGTCGAAAACCGTCCCGGTACCCTTGACCGGGTCGGGCACGGCACGCAAATGGCCGGTATCCTCGCCGCCAACAAGGACGACCAGGGCATGCATGGCATCGCGTTTGAGGCCAGGTTGATCCCCTTCCGTTTCGGCGACGACAACGAACCGTTTTTTTTCGACAGCGAAATCGCACAGTCCTGGCAAGGCGGTTTCGACAAGGGCGCGCGCCTGTTCAATAACTCGTGGGCCAACGCCATCCCCGCCACCGAAATCACTGAAGCACGTTACAACCAGGTGATGCCCGACTCCCTGGCCGCTGCCCGAAAACTGGTGAAAGACGGCGCCGTATTTGTCTTCCCGACCGGCAATGAGCTCAAGCGCGAGCCCTTGGCCGAACCTGGGTTACCAGCAGCATTGCCGGAACTGGAGAAAGGCTGGATCGCGGTCGTGGCGTTGAAAAACGATGGCAGCACCATCAATGGAAAATCCAACTATTGCGGCGTCGCAGCCGCCTGGTGCATCGCCGTACCCGGCGGCGACGCAGGTCCACAGGCAGGCCTGCTTACCGTGGGCAAGGATGGCCGTTACGTGCAAACCGCCGGCACATCCCCGGCCGCCGCGTTGGTCAGTGGCGCACTGGCCGCACTGCAAAGCCTCTACCCGCAGCTCAACGCCCAGCAAGTGCGCGAACATCTGCTGGCGACAGCCAACCGCACTGGCATCTACGCCAACAGCGAAGCCTACGGCAGAGGGTTGATGGACCTTGAGGCGGCCTCACGACGCGCCCCAGGACCGCTGGCTGACTGAACCAAGAGCCGCTACCGCTCGCGGCTGTCGAAGCCTCCCGGACAGTTCCGAGACGGTCGCGGGATATTTCTTCTTTTTCCAACGGGCAAAGATTTCGCCCTAAACTTTCCACCTATACAGACGCCACCCTCAGCCCGGACATTTTTTCATGTACCTCGCCCCAGATTTTCCTGACGACCACGCCATGCGCCAGCTCATGGAACTGCTCCATGAAGAAATCGGCCTGCCGGAGCGCAAGACAATCCGTCTGGACACCGCCATCAATCTCGACTTGGGCTGTGACGGCGCGGACGCTCGGCATCTGATGGAAGCATTGGAGGAGCGGTTCGCCCTCGACCTCATTGACTACGACGCGTACCGCTACTTTCAGCCGGAAGGATTTGATGTGTTTCAAAAGCGCAGGGCCAAGGGCCGTGGCAGCAAGGTGCCACTGACCATTGGGATGCTCTACAAGGCAATCAAGGCTCAGCGCTGGGAGACGCAGGAAGTGGAAGGGGTGTAGCCGAACGGCACGCATTAAGTGGCATTATTCTGGCTGTTTACCGTGATTCCAGGTGGAATAATGGCTGCTTTCGAGCCGGGAGCAGCACAGCATTGCATCCGCCCCCTCAAAAGCCGTCCATAAAAAAACCGCCCTGAAAAGGGCGGTTTTTTTCATTCGCGAACCAAGCCTTACAGCTGCGGCCCAGCGGCCTTGATCGCGTCGCTCACTTCAAACTTCTTGAAGTTCTCGATGAACAAGCCGGCCAATGCCTTGGCGGCTTCGTCGTACGCAGCCTTGTCGGTCCAGGTGTTGCGTGGGTTCAACAGGCCAGTCTCAACGCCCGGAACGGCCAACGGCACGTCCAGGTTGATGATGTCCAGGTGCTCGGTTTCAGCACCGATCAGCGCGCCGCTCTGAATTGCCGCGATCACCGCACGGGTGGTCGGGATGTTGAAGCGCTTGCCGACGCCGTAGCCACCGCCGGTCCAGCCGGTGTTGACCAGGTAGACCTTGGAGCCGAAGCCGCGGATACGCTTGATCAGCAGCTCAGCGTATTCACCAGCAGGACGTGGGAAGAATGGAGCGCCGAAGCAGGTGGAGAACGTCGACTTGATGCCGCTGCCCGAACCCATTTCAGTCGAACCCACCAGTGCGGTGTAGCCGGACAGGAAGTGGTAGGCCGCTTGTTCTTCACTGAGGATCGACACCGGCGGCAGTACGCCGGTCAGGTCGCAAGTCAGGAAGATCACTGCGTTTGGCTCGCCACCGAGGTTTTTCGGTGCGCGTTTTTCGATCAGTTCACGCGGGTAGGCGGCGCGGCTGTTCTGGGTCAGGCTGTCGTCGGCGTAATCGGCTTTCTTGGTGACCGGGTCCAGGACAACGTTTTCCAGTACGGCGCCGTGCTGGATGGCTTTCCAGATAACCGGCTCGTTCTTCTCGGACAGGTCGATGCACTTGGCATAGCAACCGCCTTCAATGTTGAAGACCACGCCAACACCCCAGCCGTGCTCGTCATCACCGATCAGGTAACGGCTTTCATCGGCGGACAGCGTGGTTTTGCCCGTGCCCGACAGACCGAAGAACAGGGTCACATCGCCCTCTTCGCCCATGTTGGCGGCGCAGTGCATAGGCAGTACGTCAACCGCTGGCAGCAGGAAGTTCTGGACGGAGAACAGCGCTTTCTTCATTTCACCGGCGTAACGCATGCCGGCGATCAGTACTTTCCTGGCCGCGAAGTTGATGATCACGGTGCCGTCGGAATTGGTGCCGTCGCGCTCAGGCTCGCAGACGAAGTTCGGCGCGTTGAGGATCTGCCATTCATCCTTGCCACCGGCGTTGTACTGCTCGGGGTTGATGAACAGGCAGCGGCCGAACAGGTTGTGCCAGGCAGTCTCGGTGGTCATCTTGACCGGCAGGTAGTGCGCAGGGTCGGAACCTACATGAACATGGGAGACAAAACGCTCACGCTCGCCCAGATAGGCTGCTACGCGGTCCCACAGGGCGTCGAACTTGTCGGCCGGGAACTTGCGGTTGATCGGGCCCCAGGCAATGGCGTCCTGGGTGGTCGGCTCTTCAACGATGAAACGGTCAACCGGTGAACGACCGGTACGATGACCGGTGCGAACAACCAGCGCGCCAGTATCGGCAAGCTCGCCTTCACCGCGACTGAGGGCTTCTTTGACCAGATCATCGACACTCAGATCGGTGTACACGGCGTTATTGGCTTGCGTCATGAGATTCCCCGTCGGCCTGTGGCCGAGTGCTCCAAACGTTTTGTAGTAGGAAGTCGCGCACTACTACCCGAAAAAAGTGGGCCGGATTATGCCAGAAAAGCCCAAAAAAAGTAGGGCCCTCCCGTCAGTACGGCGTAAATCCGGCGTTTGCCAGGAGATTTACCTGCGCTGAACCGTTTTAGTGACGAGTATCTGACGGTGTGTCGACACCCGCACCGGCGAACAATTGGGCGATGTCCGCAGCGTCGAACAGGTAGCGCTCGTTGCAAAACTGGCAATCGATCTCGATGGCGCCACCATGCTCGATCACCAATTGCTGCGCATCTTCCAGACCCAGACTGACCAGCGCATTGCCGGAACGTTCACGAGAGCAGCTGCATTGGAAGCGCAACGGCTGAACGTCGAACAGGCGGACCTGCTCTTGATGGTAGAGACGATGCAACACGGTTTCGTTGTCCAGGCTCAGTAGCTCATCGGCGCTCAGGGTGCTGGCCAGAGCGGTGATGTGCTGCCAGCTGGCGTCACGTTCTTGCGGGTCGCGAAGGCGATCGGCGGGCAACTGCTGCAGCAGCAAACCACGGGCACGCCGCCCGTCGGCATAGAGCCAGAAGCGAGTGTTGGTCTGTTGCGACATGACGAAGTAGTTGGTGAAGCATTCAGCCAGAGACGTGCCATCGAGATCGACAATACCCTGGTAGCGCTTGCCGTGGGTTGGATCGACCGTCAGCGCCAGCACGCCATCGGGCATCATGTCGGCCAGGGTCGCGTCGGGGGCGATCTGCTCGGCGTGATAACGGGCCAGGCCACGGATCTCGCGTTCGCTGGAGCATTCGATCATCAACAATGGCACCGGGCCTTCGGAACGGGCCTGGAGAATCAGCAAGCCATCGAATTTCAAGGTGCCGACCAGCAGCGCCGCAGCCGCCATCAGTTCACCGAGCAGTTGGGCGACCGGTTCCGGATAGGGATGCTTGGCAAGAACTTCGGCGTAGCTACGCTCCAACGCCACCAGTTCGCCACGAGTGTCGCTGTCATCGAAGATGAAGCGTTGGGTGTAGTCGGTATCCGGCAAATCAGTCATAGGGTCTGGTATCTGAGGTGATGACAAAGGATGACGGGCATTTTATGGACATTCCGGGTGGGTTCCAAGCAAGGCCAGGATTTGTCGGACGGGATGGGGCTGACTGCGCATCCGAGCCAAAGGCACTGCGGCCTCAAATTGCCGATCTTTTATTCGCTATTGCTGCCATGAAACTTGAACAGATCCCGACGCTGCTTCTTGCTGGGCTTGCCATCGGTGCTGACCCCCAAGGCGCCGGCCTTGCGCTGGGCGGCTGCGGTTTCGCGCCGGGCGATACTGGCTTCGGTCTCGCGATACAGCGCCTGCGCTTCTGGCGCGCTGCGGCGCACGATCGACAGGGCCTGGACAACCACGGTTTTTTCGTCGAACCCGGCGCGAATGACATATTCGTCGCCGATGCGAGGCTCCTTGCCCGGCTTGCAACGTTCGCCCCGGTGATGGACCTTGCCGCTTTCGATGGCGGTCTTGGCCAGGGCGCGGGTTTTATAGAATCGCGCTGCCCACAACCATTTATCGAGACGGACCTTGTCGTCTTCTTCCTTTTTTTGTGCCACTGCAATTCCTCTTTCAGCCAATAGTCAGAACTGTACTACCGTTTTTGTCGAGCGCACGAATTCGGTCCGACAGATAGAATGTCGGCCGAACTGACTTGCGGCACGATGCGGGCCGGTATCGGTTACGAGCGGAAACAGGTGTGTAGATAACTGTCGCCATTTTGTGATTATTCTGCGTGAATACCGCGATTCGCGGGCTCCACGATCCGATGTACTGATCGCAGGTTTTTTTATTGAAGACTTTTGACCATCTGACCGTTGTCGGTCTACGCGAGTGGGTGGCGCTCCCGGATCTGGGTGTCGCGGGCCTGCGGGCAAAAATCGACACCGGCGCCAGCACCTCCAGCCTGCACGCCACCGACATCGAGCCGTTCGAGCGCGACGGTGAAAAATGGGTGCGCTTCACCGCGCATCTGGGAACGGTGGTGCAGTTGCGCCATCGTCGCTGCGAAGCCCCATTGGTGGCGCGCAAAACGATAAAAAGCTCCAACGGCCACGCTCAGGTTCGCTACGTGATCAGCACGACGCTGGCACTGGGGGATCGGATCTGGCGAGTCGAGTTCACGCTTGCCTGCCGCAAGTCCATGCGATATCGCCTGTTATTGGGTTCCAAAGCCTTGATCGACGGCCAGTTGGTGGTCAATCCGGGCATCAAATACGTTCAAGACAAGCCGGTGTTCCCGGTGTCCACTACCTCTGCCACAGGTGTTGCATGAAGATCGCTGTGCTGTCGCGTAATCCGCGTCTGTATTCCACTCGTCGCCTGGTTGAAGCCGGGACCGAACGTGGCCATGAAATGGTGGTGATCGATACCCTGCGCGCCTACATGAACATTGCCAGCCACAAGCCGCAGATCCACTACCGTGGCAAGCCGCTGGAAGGGTTCGATGCGGTGATCCCGCGCATCGGTGCGTCGGTAACGTTCTATGGTTGCGCCGTGTTGCGCCAGTTCGAAATGATGGGAGTATTTCCCCTCAACGAGTCCGTGGCCATCGCCCGCTCCCGGGACAAGTTGCGCTCGCTGCAATTGTTGTCGCGCCGTGGGATCGGCTTGCCGGTGACCGGTTTTGCCCACTCTCCCGACGACATTCCCGACCTGATTGCCATGGTCAACGGCGCGCCACTGGTCATCAAGGTGCTGGAAGGCACCCAGGGTATCGGCGTAGTGCTGTGTGAAACCGCGACGGCCGCCGAGTCGGTGATCGAAGCGTTCATGGGCCTGAAGCAGAACATCATGGTCCAGGAATACATCAAGGAAGCCGGCGGCGCGGACATTCGCTGCTTCGTGGTCGGCGACAAGGTGATCGCTTCGATGAAGCGCCAGGCCAAACCCGGGGAATTTCGCTCCAACCTGCATCGCGGCGGTAGCGCGAGCCTGATCAAGATCACGCCGCAAGAGCGCATGACTGCCCTGCGCGCCGCTAAAGTCATGGGCCTGGCCGTGGCGGGTGTAGACATCCTGCGTTCCAATCACGGGCCGCTGGTGATGGAGGTCAACTCCTCGCCGGGCCTGGAAGGGATCGAAACCACCACGAGCAAGAACGTGGCGGGGATCATCATCGAGCATCTGGAAAAGAATGGCGGGCCGAACATGACCCGGACCAAGGGTAAGGGTTAACTCATAGGTGGGAGCGAGCCTGCTCGCGATGGCGGCGTGTCAGTCAACATCAATGCTGCTGATCCACTGCTATCGCGAGCAGGCTCGCTCCCACATCAGTTCTTGAGCAAACGGGTGTATCCCTATACCGCATCCCTAGGCAACAACAGCCCCAACGGCAACCTCACCCGCGCTTCCAGACCACCACCGGCGCGGTTGCGCAATTCGACATTGCCGCCGTGCATCGAAGCGATGCGCTTGACAATGGCCAGGCCCAATCCCGTGCCTTTTCCGCCCCGGGCACGGTCGCCCCGGGTGAAGGGGTTGAAAATGGCTTCCAGTTCCGACGGATCGATCCCGGCACCACGGTCCATGACGCTGAGCACCACATAAGGTGCGCTGGTATCACCGGAAACATAAGCCGCCACTTCGACGCCCGTGCCGGCGTGATTCAAGGCATTGCCGATCAGGTTGTTCAGCAATCGCTTCATCGACACCCGGCGCAGCGGGAACGGCTGGATCGGCTCCAGGCGCAGGTGCACTTTTTCGCAGTTCTGGTTATAGGGCGCGGCCACTTCCCGTACCAGCTCGCTGAGATCGACTTCTTCCACGGACTCGTCCCGACCGTCGCGAATGAACGCCAGGAACTGATCGAGAATCGCGTCCATGTCTTCGATATCGCGGACCATTTCATCGGTCAGGTCGGTGTGCTCGCCCATCAACTCCAGCGACAGCCGTAAACGGGTCAACGGTGTGCGCAGGTCGTGGGAGACGCCCGCAAGCATCAGTTCACGCTCGCGTCCGGCCTGCTCGACGTCCTCGGCCATCTGGTTGAAAGCGCGGTACACCTCGGTCATTTCACTGGGAGTGTCGCTGATGGGCAATCGCACGCTACGGCCCTGGCCCAATTGTCGGGCCGCGTAGACCAGACGCTTGAGCGGCTGATTGAGCTGGCTGACGAAGATCCACGCCGAAGCGGTCGACAACAGGCCGATGGCCAGGAACCAGCCAAGCACGTTCCAGATTTTCTGGCCGCGCAACGGGTGGGGGTACAACGGTACCTTCAACCAGCCATCCCCCAGGCTCGGCGCACGGACCCACAGCGCCGGAGGCGAGTGCATACGCAAGCGCACTTCGGTATCGGCGCCGAGTTCGTCCTGCATCTGCCGTTGATAGATCTCGCTGTAAGGCCAGTGTTGTTCGCCTTCCGGCACGCCAGCGCCAACCACCCGGATCAGGGTCGCCGCTTCGGCGATCTTCTCCCGGTTGGCTTCGTCGGCGGCCCAATAGGCTCGAAGGGTCAAGGCAACGCCGTGGCTGTACTGCCGGTCCACCAGCACATCTTCGTTCATCAGCAAGTAGACGAGCGTCAGTGCCTTGGAAAAGAGCACGACAATCAGCACCAGCCAGAGGGTGCGGGAGAAGAAGCTCTGGGGGAACCAAACGGGGGTTTTCATGAATAGCCGCTACACACTTGCAGGAGCGAGCGATGCTCGCACAATAACGGACCGCGAGTCGCCTGCAGGAAGAAATTCAACCCGCCAGGCCACCCGCTCCTACAAATCACCGATCACTTGCTGGCGGCGCCATCCGGCACGAATACATAACCCACGCCCCAGACAGTCTGGATATATCGCGGCTTGGAAGGATCAGGCTCGATCATCCGGCGCAGACGGGAAATCTGCACGTCGATGGATCGCTCCAGCGCATCCCATTCACGGCCACGGGCCAGGTTCATCAGCTTGTCGCGGGTCAGCGGCTGACGGGCGTTCATCACCAGGGCCTTGAGCACGGCGAACTCACCGGTGGTGAGCATGTGTATTTCATCGCCGCGCTTGAGCTCGCGAGTGGCCAGGGACAGTTCATAGTCGCCGAAGGTCACGCTTTCATCTTCGCTGCCCGGGGCGCCAGGCACCGGGGCCGACTGACGACGCAACACCGCCTTGACCCGGGCCATCAGCTCGTCCGGGTTGAACGGCTTGGCCAGGTAATCGTCAGCGCCCAGTTCCAGACCCTTGATACGGCTCAGCTCATCGCCCTTGGCCGTGAGCATGATGATCGGGATCTGGTTGTTCGCGCCACGCAGGCGACGGCAGGCTGTCAAACCGTCTTCACCTGGCAGCATCAGGTCGAGGACCACCAGGTTGAAGACCTCACGGGCCAGCAGCCGATCCATTTGCTCGGTGTTCGGTACGGTGCGGGCACGGTAGCCCTTGCTGACGAAAAAGCGCTCCAGCAGGCTGCTCAGCCCCGGATCGTCGTCAACAATAAGAATTTTTTCGCCTTCAGCAGTTTGTGCAGTGCTGCTCATAGGAAGCTCCTTTGATCTCGGCGCGCATTATGGCCTAGCTGCCGTTATACGCACCGTGTGCATTGTTAGCAGATTTTTCCTCTATCTCCAGTCATCCGGGTATCGAGCCTACAGACCACGACGCCCCCTAAGAACGCAACGCTGGTTATAATGCGCGGCCTTTTGTGCCAGGGAATGTCGGATCGTGATCCCGACCCATCGTTTTTTCCCTTGCCAGGCAGCACTTTCTGAATTTCGCGGGTCAACAGGCAGCCTTTTGACCCAGGCAGCGGCGCACGCCAGGCCGCTCAACCAGTCTCGCCGAGCCCGGTTTCTGCGGTGACGAGTCTGATTTCACAATTTTTCAGGTGGTTTTATGGACAGCATCAACAGCCGCATCGCCGAGGAACTCGGCGTACGCCCACAACAGGTCGAAGCGGCCGTCGCGCTACTGGATGAGGGCTCCACGGTGCCCTTTATCGCCCGTTACCGCAAAGAAGTGACCGGCAGCCTCGATGACACTCAATTGCGTCATCTGGAAGAGCGCCTGCGCTACTTGCGAGAACTCGACGAGCGGCGCGTCAGCATCCTGGCCAGCATTCAGGAACAGGGCAAGCTGACCCCGCAACTTGAGCGTGACATCAAGCTGGCCGACACCAAGACCCGTCTCGAAGACCTGTACCTGCCCTACAAGCAAAAACGCCGCACCAAGGGCCAGATCGCCCTGGAGGCCGGCCTCGGCGAGCTGGCCGACGGCCTGTTCAACGACCCGACCCTGTCCCCGGAAACCGAAGCCGCGCGTTTCGTCGATGCCGAAAAAGGTGTGGCGGACGTGAAAGCCGCGCTGGAAGGTGCCAAGTACATCCTTATGGAACGCTTCGCCGAAGACGCCAACCTGCTGGAAAAACTGCGCAATTACCTCAAGCAGGAGGCTACCCTCAGCGCCCGCGTGATCGCCGGCAAGGAAGAGGAAGGCGCCAAGTTCCGCGACTACTTCGAGCACGACGAACCGCTCAAGAGCATGCCGTCCCACCGCGCCCTGGCAATTTTCCGCGGCCGCAACGAAGGCATTCTCAGCTCCGCGCTGAAGGTGGGCGATGAGTTGCCCGGCACCATGCACCCGTGCGAAGGCATGATCGGCCAGCAGTTCGGCATCCAGAACCAGAACCGCGCCGCCGACAAATGGCTGGCCGAAGTGGTGCGCTGGACCTGGAAGGTCAAGCTCTACACCCACCTGGAAACCGATCTGCTGGGCGAGCTGCGCGACAACGCTGAGACAGAAGCGATCAACGTCTTCGCTCACAACCTGCACGACCTGCTGCTGGCCGCACCGGCCGGGCCGCGCGCCACCCTGGGCCTGGACCCGGGCCTGCGTACCGGTTGCAAAGTGGCCGTGGTGGACTCCACCGGCAAGCTGCTGGACCATGCCACGGTCTACCCCCATGTGCCGCATAACAAGTGGGACCAGACCCTCGCCGTGCTCGCCGCGCTATGCGCCAAGCATTCGGTGGACCTGATCGCCATCGGCAACGGCACCGCCAGCCGGGAGACCGACAAACTGGCCGCCGAACTGATCAAGAAATACCCGACCATGAAGATGACCAAGGTCATGGTTTCCGAGGCCGGCGCTTCGGTTTATTCGGCGTCGGAACTGGCCTCCAAGGAGTTCCCGGACCTGGACGTGTCGATTCGCGGGGCGGTGTCCATCGCCCGTCGCCTGCAGGACCCGCTGGCGGAACTGGTGAAGATCGATCCGAAATCCATCGGTGTCGGCCAGTACCAGCACGACGTTTCCCAGTTGAAACTGGCCCGGGGCCTGGACGCCGTCGTGGAGGATTGCGTGAACGCCGTGGGCGTGGATGTGAACACCGCTTCGGTAGCGCTGCTGGCGCGCATCTCGGGCCTCAACGCCACGCTGGCGCAGAACATCGTCACCCACCGCGACGAACACGGTGCGTTCAAGACCCGCGCCGCATTGAAGAAAGTCCCGCGCCTGGGTGAAAAAACCTTCGAACAGGCCGCCGGCTTCCTGCGGGTCATGAACGGCGACAACCCGCTGGATTCGTCGGCTGTCCACCCTGAGGCCTATCCGCTGGTGCAACGCATCGCCGCCCAGACCGACCGCGACATCCGTTCGCTGATCGGTGACGCCGCGTTTCTCAAGCGCCTGGACCCGAAAAAATTCACCGACGAAACCTTCGGCCTGCCCACCGTGACCGACATTCTTCAGGAACTGGAGAAACCCGGCCGCGACCCACGCCCCGAGTTCAAGACCGCCGAGTTCCAGGACGGCGTCGAAGACCTCAAGGACCTGCAGCCGGGCATGATCCTCGAAGGCGTCGTGACCAACGTCACCAATTTCGGGGCCTTCGTCGACATCGGCGTGCATCAGGATGGTCTGGTGCACATCTCCGCCTTGTCGGAGAAGTTCATCAAGGACCCGCGCGAAGCGGTAAAGGCCGGTGATGTGGTGAAAGTGAAGGTCATGGAAGTCGACATCCCGCGCAAACGCGTCGGTCTGTCGATGCGCATGAGTGACACACCGGGCGAGAAGGTCGACGGTGCCCGCGGCGCTCGTCCGGGCTCGACACCGCGCCAGTCGCAGAACACCGCGCCGCGCAAGGAAACCGCCACTGCGGCCCCGGCGAACAACGCCATGGCCTCGCTGTTCGCCAACGCCAAGCAGTTGAAGAAACGCTGATGGACGCGCCAGCCGGGTTGGTGGAAAGCGCGTTTTTCAAGCTGCTCGGCTGCCGTCTGCACAGCCTGGGGGACGGGGTGGCGCAAGTCGCCCTGAGCCTTGAGCCACCGCTACGCAACCGTGGCGGCAAGCTGCACGGCGGCGCGCTGTTCAGCCTGGTGGACATCGCCATGGGCCTGGCTTGTTCCAGTGTCCACGGTTTTGACCAGCAGAGTGCGACCATCGAATGCAAGATCAACTACATCCGCGCCGTCTCCGACGGTGAGGTGCTCTGCACGGCCCGGGTCATCCACCCGGGTCGGCGCACGCTGGTGGTTGAGGCCGAGGTGATGCAAGGCGACAAACTGGTCGCAAAAGCACAAGGCACGTTCGCAGTCCTATAGCTCCCTGTCATCGATTTGGGTTAATTTCGGCGCTGCGAATGCGGCATCGATATCCCCTGTGGGAGCGAGCCTGCTCGCGATAGCGGTGGACCAGTCAATGTAAAGTTGACCGACATACCGCTATCGCGAGCAGGCTCGCTCCCACAGAGGGGCCGCGACGAATTGTCTTTGGCCACACAAAAACCAGGCGAAAACGCCAGTTTTAACTTCACCCTTGTAGACCGTCGTGACCACCCCCATATTGGGGCGACTGACGCGTGAAGGAATTCAACTTGAGCGACCTTTTAAACCGCCGCCTGGCTCTGCTCGGCGAGCGCGCCAACCTCTCCCTGCTCGAGCAGTGCCTGCACGGCATCGAACGTGAATGCCTGCGCGTCACGGACACAGGGCATCTGGCGCAGACCCCGCACCCCGAGGCCCTAGGCTCGGCGCTGACCAACGAGCAGATCACCACCGACTATTCCGAGTCGCTGCTGGAGTTCATCACCCCGGCCCAGGCTGACGTGGCCGATACCTTGCACAGCCTCGACAAGATCCACCGGTTTGCCTACAGCAAGCTCGGCAACGAGTACCTGTGGAGCCCTTCGATGCCGTGCCCGCTGCCAGCGGAGGAAGACATCCCGATCGCGTATTACGGCACCTCGAACATTGGTCGGCTCAAGTATGTCTACCGCCAGGGTCTGGCCCTGCGCTATGGCAAGACCATGCAATGCATCGCCGGGATCCACTACAACTTTTCCCTGCCGGAAAAACTCTGGCCGCTGCTGCGTCAGGCCGAAGCCGTTGAAGCGAGCGATCGTGATTTCCAGTCATCGGCCTACATCGCGCTGATCCGTAATTTCCGTCGCTACAGCTGGTTGCTGATGTACCTGTTCGGTGCCTCGCCGGCTCTGGATGCCGGCTTTCTGCGCGGCCGTCCGCACCAGTTGGAACAATTGGATCCGGACACCTTGTACCTGCCGTACGCCACCAGCCTGCGCATGAGCGACCTGGGTTACCAAAGCAACGCCCAGGCCGGCCTGACCCCCTGCTACAACGACCTGGCAAGCTATACCGACAGCCTGCGCAAGGCGGTGGCGACACCGTACGCGCCCTACGTCGAAGTCGGCACGCATAAGAATGGTGAGTGGGTGCAGCTCAACACCAATATTTTGCAGATCGAAAACGAGTACTACTCCAACATCCGCCCAAAACGCGTGACCTATACCGGCGAGCGCCCGATCCAGGCGTTGATGGCTCGAGGCATCCAGTACGTCGAAGTCCGTTGCCTGGACATCAACCCCTTCCTGCCGATGGGCATCGACCTCACCGAATCGCGCTTCCTCGATGCGTTCCTGCTGTATTGCGGTCTGAACGACAGTCCGCTCCTGGAAAACAACGAATGCAGCAATGCGACGAACAACTTCCTGACAGTGGTCAAGGAAGGCCGTCGGCCAGGTTTGCAATTGCAACGCCAAGGGCAATCGGTGGACATGCAAGCCTGGGCTATCGAGCTTCTGGAGAAGATCGCGCCATTGGCCTCGCTGCTCGACGAGAGCCAGGGGGGCGACGACCACCGCCAGGCATTGGACGCGCAATTGGCGAAGGTGCGGGACCCGTCACTGACCCCCTCCGCCCAAGTGCTGGCGGCCATGGCAGAACACCAGGAAAGTTTCGCCCAGTTCTCCCTGCGCCAGAGCAAGGCCCACGCCGAATTCTTCCGCGCCGAGCCGTTGCCTGCCCAGGAGCAGAGCGCATTCGAAGAAAACGCTCGTCAATCCCTGGCTCAGCAAGCCGAGCTTGAGCAGAACGAAGTGGGGGATTTCGATGTGTTTGTAGGGGCGTACCAGGCGAGCATCCTGGCGATCAGTAACTAGGCACACCTCGCCGACGAGCGAACACCTGTGGGAGGGAGCAAGCTCCCTCCCACAGGGTTTTGTGTACAGCCGGCCATTTCTGGCGGATCGGCTGATTGGCTCAAGTCACTACTCCGCCGACGAAGGCTTCTCCCACAGATTGATCCCGCCCTCCTGGGCAAACCGGTCGATCTGCGCCAGTTCTTCAGCGCTAAAACTCAGGTTCTTCAACGCCCCGACGTTCTCGATAATCTGCTCCGGCCGACTGGCGCCGATCAGCGCAGAGGTTACCCGTGCGTCGCGCAGGGTCCAGGCCAGGGCCATTTGCGCCAGGCTTTGCCCGCGACGCTGGGCAATTTCATTGAGGGCGCGTACATGGGCGATGTTCTCCTGCGACAGGTGCGAAGCCTGCAACGAACCACCACCCGGGCGATTGACCCGCGCATCGGCCGGAATGCCTTTGAGGTACTTGTCGGTCAGCAGGCCCTGGGCCAACGGCGTAAAGGCAATCACACCCGTGCCCAGTTCATCGGTGGCGTCCAGCAGGTCCTTTTCCACCCAGCGATTAAGCAGGTTGTAGGCCGGTTGATGGATCAGCAGTGGGACCTTCCACTCTTTGAGTAGCGCAGCCATTTCCCGAGTCTTCACCCCGGAATACGAAGAGATGCCAATGTACAACGCCTTGCCCTGCTGCACAGCCGTGGCCAGCGCGCTAGCGGTTTCTTCCAGCGGGGTGTCGGGGTCGAAGCGGTGGGAATAGAAGATATCCACATAGTCCAGGCCCAGGCGTTGCAGGCTCTGGTCCAGACTGGCCAACACGTACTTGCGCGAACCACCACCCTGGCCGTAAGGACCCGGCCACATGTCCCAACCGGCCTTGCTGGAGATGATCAACTCATCGCGATACTGCTTGAAGTCTTCGCGCAGCAACCGACCAAAATTGATCTCGGCGCTGCCGTAGGGCGGGCCGTAGTTGTTGGCCAGGTCGAAGTGATTGATACCCAGATCAAACGCCGTACGCAGCAGCGAACGCTGCGTGTCGATCGGCGTGCTGTCGCCGAAGTTGTGCCACAACCCCAACGACAGCGCCGGCAGCACCAGCCCGCTGCGACCGACACGGCGGTAAGGAATGGACTCGTAGCGGTTTTCGGCAGCGGTGTAGGTCATCGAAAGGCTCTCTGTTCGGGTGGCTGGTACAAGGGGCAAGCTAACACCTCACAGACGCATTCGTCAGGCCGAAAGTTCGCATATCAGGTGTGGGGGCTGGATGCCGGCGCAGGTGATCTGCCGCAGATTGGCCACGCATCGGCCAATCAACGAGGCGTCATGCAGCGCGCTTATTGTTTGTAATTACTGAACAGTCAAGGCAGCCGTCGGGCATTTATCGCTGAGGGTAAACATGTGAATCTGGCGTCATCCACTTCAAAAGGAGCCTCTTATGCCCTCTCCAACCGCCAAAGTTGCCATCGTAACCGGCGCCTCCCGCGGCATCGGTGCCGAAATCGCCAAGCAATTGGCTCTCGATGGCTATGCCGTCGCCATTAACTACGCCAACAGCGCCGCCGAAGCCTCGAAGCTGGTGGTGCAATTGCGCCAGGCCGGTCACCAAGCCATAGCGATCAAGGCAGATGTGTCCTCTGCCGTCGACGTCCGCCGGATGTTCGATGAAACCGAAGCGCAACTGGGCAAGGTGGATGTGCTGATCAATAACGCGGGTACCCTGCAAGTGATGCCCTTGGCCCAGCACAGTGACGAGTTGTTCGACCAGACGTTCGCCATCAACACCCGCGGCACCTTCAACACCCTGCGCGAAGCCGCAACCCGTTTGAACGACGGTGGCCGGATCGTGAATTTTTCCAGCAGCACCGTTGGCCTGAACCTGCCCGGTTATTCGGTGTACATCGCCAGCAAGGCCGCCGTCGAGTCACTGACACAGGTGTTTGCCAAGGAACTGCGCGGCCGCCAGATCACGGTCAACGCCGTGGCGCCCGGCCCGGTTGCTACCGAACTGTTCCTGCATGGCAAGAGCGAAGAACAGATCCAGAACTTCGCCAAAATGCCGCCCCTGGAACGCCTCGGCCAGCCGGAGGACATCGCCAGCATCATATCCTTCCTGGTCAGCCCGGCCGCCGGCTGGGTGAACGGGCAAATTCTGCGAGCCAACGGCGGCCTGGTCTGAGGTTTCGCCCGATCAGCGCACCAGATGCAGGAACTGCATGTGCCGCTCGTATTGGTCGAGGATGTCGTTGATGACCTGCTCCTTGGTATAACCCACCAGATCGTAGTCCTGACTGCCTTCGCTCAGGTGCACTTCGGCGCGGTAGTAACGGCGGTTGTTGAGTTCCTTGGAGCCCATGCCGCCGCGGGCGAAGGACGGCGTGAAGTAGCCGCGCATCTGCACCTGGTAGATGAACGGATGCTGCTCGCCGTGGCCGATCTCCAGGCTGACGCTGTCGTTGGCCGGGTCTGGCTGGGTCACCACTGTCAGACCTTTCTCGGCGAACACCGCCTTCACCTCTTCGATGGCCGGGCGCACCGTGGTGTCGAGAAAACGGTACACCTCATCGCGGGACGGGAAATGCACCGCCTGACTCAAGCGCTGTCGCCAGCCGCCCGTACCCCGTCGAGAAGCCGACACCGGCGCCAGCGAATGCAACTGCGCAATCTGCTTCTGGGACTCGAGGTAAAACGCCTTGTGCAGGCCCCACATCATCAGCAGCAGAATCAGCGAGAACGGCAAGGACGTCAGCACCACTGCCGACTTCAAGGCATCGATACTGCCGGAGAACAGCAATGCGCTGGTCACCAGGGCAGTCATCGCTCCCCAGAACACCCGCAGCCATTTGGGCCCGTCTTCATCGGGGTTGCCGCCCTTGGCCGACAACGTGGAAAGCACCACGGTGCCGGAGTCGGCTGACGTGACGAAGAACACAAAACTGATAAACACGGTGACCGCGATGACGGTCTTGCTCCATGGATAGGTTTCCAGCAGCAAATAAAGGCTCATCGACGGGTTTTCCAGGGCGGACATACCCAGGGCACTCATGCCGTGGTTCAGCACTTGGTCAATGGCGCTGTTACCGAAGATCGACATCCACGCCAGGGTGAAGCCAAGGGGAATCAGCAGCACGCCAAACACGAACTCACGGATGGTGCGCCCACGGGAAATGCGCGCAATGAACAACCCCACGAACGGCGACCACGCAATCCACCAGGCCCAGTAGAACACCGTCCAGCCGCCCAGCCAGTCGCTGGGCTCGTCGTAGGCATACACGTCAAAACTCTTCATCGGCAGGGCGCCGAGATAATCGCCGATGTTCTGGATCAACGTGTTGAGCAAATGCTGGGTAGGTCCGGCAAACAGCACGAACAGCAGCAATGCGCAGGCCAGCAGCATGTTGATGTCGGACATGACCCGCACGCCTTTATCGACACCGGCCACCGCCACAATGATTGCCGCGCCCATCATCAGCACGATCAGGCCGACCTGAATCCACTGGGTATGGGCGATGCCGAACAGGTAATCGAGCCCGGAATTGAGATGCAGCACCCCAAACCCCATGTCCGCGCCGAGGCCGAACACGGTCGCGATGATGCCGAAGCCGTCCACCGCGTAGCCGATGGGACCGTTAATACGTTTACCGATCAGCGGGTACAGCGCTGAACGCAGGGCCAGCGGCAAATTGTGCCGGTAGGCAAAGTACGCCAGGGCCATGCCGACGAAAGCAAACACGCCCCAGCCGTGCAGGCCCCAGTGCAGAAACAGGATCTGCATGGCCTGGCGCGCGGCATCTGCGGTACCGGCCTCGCCTTGCGGTGGCTGAACCAGATGGGTCAGCGGTTCGGAGACACAGAAAAAAAACAGCGTGATGCTGATACCGGCAGCGAACAGCATGCCAGCCCAGGACAGGTAACTGAATTCGGGCTCGTCGTGGTCGGCACCGAGCTTGATCTTGCCGTAGCCGGACAAGGCGGTGACCACCACGAAGACCAGATACAGGGTCATCGCCAACATGTAATACCAGCCGACCGTATTGGCCGCCCAGTTCTGCGCCGCCAGCAGCCAGGCACCCGCCTGCTCCGGCACGGCGATGACCACCAGGCCGAACAGCAGAATGAAGGTCGCGGCAAAGTAAAAAACCGGCGGATTCATGCGGACCAGGCCGCTGGGTGGAAGGGACGAGGCACTCATGAGCGATGTACCCCGGAAAGCGGAATCGTGAAAATCGAAAACGGACTCGGCAAAGGCAAGCCTCCTGTTGTGAGCGGGCAGCAAACCGACGGTTTAACTTGAATGAACGTTCAAGTTAAACATGAATAGGTAGCTAAGGACTAATCGCACGGCTGGATGGCATGTTTCCTACGCTAGCCTACGGGAGGGTATGACGTTGCCTGGAGAGCATTCGTTCAGTGTTCAACAGACATAACACAGCCCCTGTGGGAGCGAGCCTGCTCGCGATCGCGGTGGTTCAGTGGGTACATCCATTCGCTGACACACCGCGATCGCGAGCAGGCTCGCTCCCACAGGTTTTCGCTGCTCATCTCTCATGCGTCCCCATTTACGCCCCGGCAAACGATTGGCGGTTGCCCATCAATATCGGCGTGCCTATAGTCCATGGATTTCCTGCAACCAGTACGACCCCATGATCAAACAACAGCTGGCGCGCTTTAACCGTCTCGACCTGCTCGGTCATCCAACTCCCCTGGAAAAACTCGACCGTCTTTCCTCCTGGCTCGGTCGCGATATCTATATCAAGCGCGATGACCTGACGCCTCTGGCGCTGGGCGGCAACAAGCTGCGCAAGCTCGAATACCTGGCCGCCGACGCCCTGGCTCAAGGTGCCGACACCCTCATCACCGCCGGGGCGATCCAGTCCAATCATGTGCGCCAGACTGCCGCGCTGGCGGCAAAGCTGGGCCTGGGCTGTGTGGCCCTGCTGGAAAACCCCATCGGCACCGAAGACAGCAACTACCTGAGCAACGGCAACCGGCTGCTGCTGGAGCTGTTCGACGCCAAGGTCGAATTGGTAGAAAACCTGGATAACGCCGACGAGCAGTTGCAAGCCCTCGCCGCACGCCTGCGCAGCAACGGGAAGAAGCCCTATCTGGTACCGATTGGCGGTTCGAACGCTCTGGGTGCGCTGGGGTATGTACGCGCCGGGCTTGAGCTGGCCGAGCAAATCAAGGACACCGGCCTGAATTTCGCTGCCGTGGTGCTGGCTTCGGGCAGCGCCGGGACGCACAGCGGCCTGACGCTGGCGCTCAGTGAAACGCTGGGGCAACTTCCCGTGATTGGCATAACTGTGTCTCGCAGCGAAGAAGACCAGCGCCCCAAGGTCCAGGGCTTGGCCGAACGCACCGCCCAGTTGCTCGATGTATCGCTTCCAGAGGCCTTCAAGGTGAACCTGTGGGACGAATACTTCGGCCCCCGCTACGGCGAACCCAATGCCGGTACGTTGGCGGCAGTCAAATTGCTGGCTGGCCTGGAGGGCCTGTTGCTGGACCCGGTCTACACCGGCAAGGCGATGGCCGGCCTGCTCGATGGGGTGGGTCGCGACCGCTTCGACGAGGGCCCGATCATCTTCCTGCATACCGGCGGCGCACCGGCGTTGTTTGCGTATAACGCGGCGTTCCAGGCGTAGTGAAGTTCTCGATGTGGGAGCGAGCCTGCTCGCGATAGCGCCGTGTCAGCCAAAACAATATTGACTGGTTATCGCGAGCAGGCTCGCTCCCACAGGGGACTTTTTTCATTCCATACTCGAATATTTGAATGATTTAATATTATTTTCCAATCTATAAACACCACCCTATAGTCTCGCCACAGGCGCATTTGCCGCGAGACGCCCAGGCTGCTTTAAGGCAGGATGTGGCAATCTTTTCGGATCGCGGCTACGCCTTATCTCAGCCAAAATAACCTCTTCATAAGAAAACACAGGGGCTTGTCATGAATTTTTCCGCATTACGTCGCAACCTGTTGGTGGGTTCGCTGGGCCTGGCATTGAGCGCCGGCCTGCTGGGCCAGGCCGTTGCCGGTGAGCAGCTGCAAAAGATCAAGGACGCGGGCGTGATCAACGTCGGCCTGGAAGGCACTTACCCACCGTTCAGTTTCGTGGACGCCGACGGCAAGCTGGCCGGTTTCGAAGTGGAGTTTTCCGAAGCACTGGCCAAGGAGCTGGGCGTGAAGGTCAAACTGCAACCGACCAAATGGGACGGCATTCTCGCAGCGCTGGAATCCAAGCGCCTGGACGCGGTGATCAACCAGGTCACCATCTCCGAGGAGCGCAAGAAGAAGTATGACTTCTCCCAGCCCTACACCGTTTCCGGCATCCAGGCGCTGGTTCTGACCAAGAACAAAGACGCCATCAAGACCGCCGATGATCTGGCCGGCAAAAAAGTCGGTGTTGGCCTGGGCACCAACTATGAGCAATGGCTCAAGGAAAACCAGCCAAAGGCTATTATCCGCACCTACGACGATGACCCAACCAAATACCAGGACCTGCGTGTAGGCCGCATCGACGCCATTCTGGTAGACCGGCTGGCTGCTCTGGAGCTGACCGCCAAGGCCAAGGACACCGCTGTAGCCGGCGAGCCGTTCTCCCGCCAGGAAGCCGGTATCGCCCTGCGCAAAGGCGAGCCTGAGCTGCTGGATGCAATCAACAAGGCCATCGACAAACTGCGGGCCGACGGCACCCTGGCGAAAATCTCGCAGAAGTACTTCAACGCTGACGTCACCCAATAATGGAAGAGGCTTTTCAACTCGCGCTGGACTCCGCGCCCTTCTTGCTCAAGGGCGCGTATTACACGGTCATCCTCAGTTTGGGCGGCATGTTCTTCGGCTTGCTGCTGGGCTTCGGCCTGGCGTTGATGCGCCTGTCGCGCTTCAAACTGGTGAGCTGGATCGCCCGCATCTACGTGTCGTTTTTTCGCGGGACGCCGCTGCTGGTGCAGTTGTTCGTGATCTATTACGGGCTGCCCCAACTGGGCATCGAGCTGGATCCATTGCCGGCGGCGCTGATCGGCTTCTCGCTGAACATGGCGGCCTATGCGTGTGAAATCCTGCGGGCCGCCATCAGCTCCATCGAGCGCGGCCAATGGGAAGCCGCGGCCAGTATCGGCATGACCCGCGCCCAGACCCTGCGCCGGGCCATCCTGCCGCAAGCGGCGCGAACGGCCTTGCCTCCTCTGGGCAACAGCTTCATTTCCCTGGTCAAGGACACCGCACTGGCGGCGACCATCCAGGTGCCGGAGCTGTTCCGTCAGGCGCAGTTGATCACTGCCCGCACTTTCGAAATCTTCACCATGTACCTTGCCGCCGCGCTGATCTACTGGATTCTGGCCAGCGTGCTGGCGCACCTGCAGAACGTCCTGGAAGCCCGGGTCAATCGGCATGACCAGGAGTCCTGACCCATGATTGTCGTGGAAAAACTGACAAAGCAGTTCAAGGGTCAAGTGGTGCTCAATGGCATCGACCTGAAGATCGAAGAAGGCGAAGTGGTGGCGATCATCGGCCCCAGCGGTTCGGGCAAGACCACCTTCCTGCGCTGCCTGAACTTCCTCGAAGAACCCAGCAGTGGCCGGATCAAGGTCGGCGACATCGAAATCGATGGCAGTCGCCCGCTGAACCAGCAACAGAACCTGGTGCGTCGTTTGCGCCAGCAAGTGGGTTTTGTGTTCCAGAACTTCAATCTGTTCCCCCATCGCACCGCGCTGGAGAACGTCATCGAAGGCCCACTGGTGGTGAAGAAGATCCCCCGTGCCGACGCTGAGGTTTTAGGCCGTAAACTGCTGGCCAAGGTCGGGCTGGCGGGCAAGGAGGACGCCTACCCGCGGCGTCTTTCCGGTGGCCAGCAACAGCGCGTGGCGATTGCCAGGGCGCTGGCGATGGAGCCCGAGGTGATTCTGTTCGACGAGCCAACGTCGGCCCTGGACCCGGAGCTGGTGGGCGAGGTGCTGGCGACGATTCGTGGCCTGGCCGAAGAAAAGCGCACCATGGTCATTGTGACTCACGAAATGGGCTTCGCCCGGGACGTAGCGAACCGCGTGGTGTTTTTCGACAAAGGTGTGATCGTCGAGCAAGGCGAAGCCAAGGCCTTGTTTGCAGCCCCCCGGGAGGAACGCACTCGACAGTTCCTCAGCAAGTTCCTCTCGGCTGGACACGGCGACCAGTAAATTATTGATATTGTCCCCACTTCCAAGGATGGAAGTGGAACAACTAACAGCCCAGCGTAACAAACTGAAACTTCCAGTTGACTTAACACAGCCACCCCGTTGACGTGCGGTATATACATATCTCCGGCAACACTTCTCTTTGGGCTACGCTATTTATCCGACTTCCTGCCGCACCTCCCTTCCAAACCAATGAACCCGAGGAAAATGGCGCACAACGCAACGTATTCTTAACTTCAATGCGTAGGACATTTCTGAAGCCTTATACAATTAATTATTAAGCAAGTCCCTCTATTGACACTGAAACTGCTGAACCCTTATCTAGTGACCCACAGGCGATGCGAACTATTTTAGTTCTGCGCGATGAACCGCAGACAGGGTCCATGCTGCGCAATAAAAATATATCGCGATGATTAAGCGCTTTTGATCTTCCCGAAACGGACTTCGTTTTAAAGCATCAAGGAGAACACCATGACATGTACGTCGAATATTCCTGAACTGGCTGCGCCTACCCTGGTCAACGCTCTGCGTACCCGCATCAACATCACCAGCGCTGCGCACCTGCAAGTGGCAATTGCCCCTTACCCCGGCATGGACGCGGGCGATCTGATCGAGCTGTTCTGGGACAACTGCTACGTCGGCTCCCGCCTGTTGTCCCAGGCCGACGTGCAAACTAGCGTTACGTTGCGGGTACCCGAGAGCTTCATCGTCAATGGGACTTCGCGCATCCATTACCGCGTGATGCAAGTGGGGCGCGGCCCGGCGCTGTCAGCAACGCAACGGGTGCAGGTCAAGCTGGACTGTCCCGGTGGCCAACCGTCGGCCCTGAGCGGTGATGAAAACCAGGGCCTGGCGCCAGTGCGGATTCCTGATGCGATTCGCCGCAACGGCGTGAACCCGAGTCAGGTCAAACGCGGTGTACCACTGACCATAGAGCCCTATCTGAACATGGCTGCTGACGATGCGATTACCTTGCGCTGGGGCGACGTGCGCATGGACCTGCCCCGCATCAAGCCCTGCGAGGTTGGCCTGCCGATCAACATCTGGGTACCGCCGCAGATCATTCTGGAGGCGGGAGAAGACCTGCGCCTGGAAGTGACCTACTGCATCCTCGACCGCGTGGGCAACAACTCCCACTGGGCGCCGCCGCGAACGTTGAAGATCGGTTGCGCCAACCCCTACCTGAGCACTTCTCCGAAAGAGGCGCTCATGGCCGCCGAAACGCGCCGCCGAACATGAATACTCTGAGCAAGCTGTTGTGGCGAGGGGATTTATCTCCGCTGGGCTGCGAAGCAGCCCCCACTATGCAATCGCGGTGCAGCAGGTTGCTGTGTTGACTGCTTTGGGGCTGCTGCGCAGCCCAACGGGGATAAATCCCCTCGCCACAACATCGCTCGGCACAAAGCCCTCTATTGATATTCCTAAAAGTTAGTTCAAAAATAAATTACACACGTTTAGGGTATATAAACCGGACCACCGGACATTCTTGATTTTCGCTCGCCGCATTCATCGCGGCGTTTCTTGAGATGTGAGGTGGGTATGGAACGGAACACAATCACCCCAGCGCAGTATGCCAGGGCACTGCCTGCAGCCACGGAGTGGCTGTAATGTCGGATTTGGCGCAAGCAAAGATCCAGAGCGACCTGGACATCGCACCGCAGCTGTTGCCCGCACAGGTGTTGCGCAACGATGCCGAGGCCATCCAAGCCGCCCATGAACTGGCGCAGGTCGCCCGTCAGCAGGCCGCGCGTCGTGACCAGCAACGCAAGCTACCCTGGGCAGAAATCGAGCAATTCACCCGTAGCGGACTGGGCAGCATCGCCATTCCCCGGGCATACGGCGGCCCGCAGGTTTCTTTCGTCACGCTGGCCGAGGTGTTCGCGATCATTTCCGCCGCTGACCCGGCCCTCGGGCAGATCCCGCAAAACCAATTCGGCGTACTCCAACTGATTCTCGGCACCGGCACCGAACGGCAGAAAAAAATCCTGCTGCAGAGCGTCCTCGAAGGCTGGCGCATCGGCAACGCAGGGCCGGAACGTGGCACTCGCAATACCCTTGAACTCAAGGCCCGGATCACCGCTGACGGTGACGGGTTTGTCATCAATGGTCAGAAGTTCTATTCCACCGGCGCGCTGTTTGCCCACTGGGTCGCGGTCAAGGCGCTGAATGACGAGGGTCGGCAGGTGCTGGCGTTCGTGCGGCGCGGCACCCCGGGCCTGGGGATCGTCGACGACTGGTCAGGGTTCGGCCAGCGCACCACGGCCAGCGGCACCGTGTTGCTGAACAATGTGCAAGTGGATGCCGACTTGGTGCTGGAGAACTGGCGCATCAACGAAACGCCCGGCGTGCAAGGCGCGATTTCCCAACTGATCCAGGCCGCCATCGATGCAGGCATCGCCCGTGGCGCCATCGACGATGCCATCGCCTTCGTCCGAGAACGAGCCCGGCCCTGGATCGATGCCAAGGTCGACCGGGCCAGTGACGACCTCTATGTGATCGCCGACATCGGCAAGCTGAAAATCGAACTGCACGCCGCCGAAGCGTTGTTGCGCAAGGCCGGACAAGTGCTGGACCAGGTCAGCGCCGCGCCCATCACCGCGCAATCGGCTGCCCGCGCCTCGATTGCCGTGGCCGAGGCCAAGGTGCTCACCACCGAGATCGCCCTGCAAGCCAGCGAAAAACTGTTCGAACTGGCCGGC